>JALSKD010000177.1 GCA_026989015.1 Gammaproteobacteria bacterium | reverse complement strand
CCGATCAAGAAGATCCACAAGGCGCACTATGTGCTGATGAACATCGAGTGCGAGAAAGACATCCTCGACGAACTGGAATCCATCTTCCGTTTCAACGACGCCGTGCTGCGTCACCTGACCCTCAAGATGGATGGCCCGGTCACCGAGAAATCGCCGATGATGGTGGCGGTGGAGAAGGAAGAGTCCGCCAAGTCCGAGCGTCGTGCCGCCGCGCCCTCCGAGGAGGCAAAGAAGCCGGCCGAGAGCGCTGAAACCGCCCAGGCCGAAGACAAGCCGGCCGAAGCCGAAACCACCACCGAAGGAGAAGGCTGATGTCCCGTTATTTCCGTCGCAAGCGTTTCTGCAAGTTCACCGCCGAGGGCATCGACCGGATCGACTACAAGGATCTGGACACCCTCAAGGAATACATCACCGAAACCGGCAAGATCGTGCCCAGCCGCGTGACCGGCACCAAGGCCAAGTACCAGCGCCAGCTCGCCACCGCGATCAAGCGTGCCCGCTTCCTGTCCCTGCTGCCCTACACGGACCAGCACAAGAAGCACTGATCCCGGCTGACGGGCCCGACCCATGCTGGCCATTGCCCGCTACGCCATGAAAAGCCCGTTCCACGCGGCGACCGTGGCGGGCATACTGGCGATTCTGTCGTTGTTCATCCCGCTGGTGTCGGTGCTTTCCGGCGCCATCGTCGGCCTGATCATCCTGACTCAGGGGCTGGTGGCCGGAGTGCGGGTAGTGCTGGTGTCCATCGCCGGCGTCACCCTGGTGGGTTACCTGCTGATCCAGTCGCCGCTGACTGGCGTCGCCATCGGCCTGGTGCAATGGCTGCCGGTGATGCTGCTGGCCGAGGTCTGGCGGCGCAGCCGATCGATGGCGTTGATGCTGCTCACCGGCGCCGTGCTGTCGCTGCTGGTGGTGGTCGTGCAGTACCTGCTGTGGCCCGACAGTGACAAGACCTGGATGGACATGATTCGTCCGATGTTCCAGGTCGATGCCCTGGCCGAAGCCGACCGCGCGCGCATCGACGATGTATTGTCGGTCCTGGCCTACTGGATGAAGATCGTGCTGGTGGCGGTCATGTACAGCACCTATGCCGCGACCCTGCTGGCGGCGCGCTGGCTGCAGGCCCGGCTGGCCGGCTCCGACGGCTACCGCGAGGAATTCCTCGCGTTGCGCCTCGGGCGTATGGCGGCGCTGGCGGCCCTGCTGCTCACGGTGGCCGCGGTGCTGCTGCGGCAGGACTGGCTGCTGTCGATGCTGATGGTGGCGCTGGCCGCTTTTCTGTATCAGGGGCTGGCGGTGCTGCACCGCTGGGCCGGCCTTGGAAAGCGCGGCTGGGCGCTGTTTGCCGTGTATGTGCTGATGCTGATTTTTCCCCAGGTGGTGGCCGCGGTCGCCGCGCTGGGTGTGATAGACAACTGGGCGAACTTCAGGGCCTACCTGAAACCGCCCCCCAAAACCGATGAATAAGTGAGGAATATCCGATGGAAGTCATTCTGCTGGAAAACATCGAGAACCTGGGCTCCCTGGGTGACAAGGTCACCGTCAAGCCCGGTTATGCCCGCAACTACCTGCTGCCCAGCGGCAAGGCCAAGCCGGCGACTCCGGAAAACCTGGCCGAGTTCGAAAAGCGGCGCGCCGAGCTGGAGAAGGTAATGGCCGAAGCCAAGGCCGCCGCCGAAGCCCGCAAGCAGGCCATCGAGGAGCTGGGTCAGGTGGAGATCACCGCCAAGGTGGGCAGCGAAGGCAAGCTGTTCGGCTCCATCGGTACCGCCGATATCGCCGATGCGATCACCGCCGCCGGCACCGCCATCGAGAAGCGCGAAGTGCGCCTGCCCGAGGGCGCCCTGCGGGTCACCGGCGAGCACGAGATCGACCTGCACCTGCACACCGGCGTGGACGCGAAGATCCTCGTCGTCATCGTCGGCGAGGAATAGGCGGCACAGAATCCTGGCCCCATGCGGGCCATGATTTGCTACACTCGGCGGGCCGCTACCGGCAACGGTGCGGCCCGTTTTCCGTTGCCATCCCAACCGTCCGAGAGCCGTGACTGAACTCGCCAACCGTGTCGCCGAACTGAACCAGCGGGTCGAAGACCTCAAGGTGCCGCCCCATTCGCTGGAGGCCGAGCAATCGGTGCTTGGCGGACTGATGCTCGACAACCGCGCCTGGGAGCAGATTGCCGATATCGTCAACGAGCAGGATTTCTACCGCCACGATCATCAGCTGATTTTCCGCGCCATCGCCGCGCTCTCCAATGAAGACAAGCCCTACGATGTGGTCACCATCTCCGACTGGCTGGAGAAGCGGGGCGAGTTGGACAGCATCGGTGGCCTGGCCTATTTGGGGTTGCTTGCCGCCGAGACGCCCACCGCCGTCAACATCAAGGCCTACGCCGAGATCGTCCGCGAGTATTCGGTGTTGCGCAACCTGATCCAGGTCGGCCACGAGATCGCCGATTCCGCCTACAACGCCGACGGCCGCAGCAGCAAGGAGTTGCTCGACGAGGCCGAGAAGCGCGTGTTCCAGATCGCCGAGGCCGGCGCCGGCAACCAGAAGGGCTTCGAGGCCATCCGTGGTCTGCTCAGCCGCGCCGTCACCCGGGTGCAGGAACTCTACGACAGCGAGGAACCGATCACCGGCATCAGCAGCGGCTTCGCCAAGTTCGACGAAATGACCTCCGGTCTGCAGAAGTCCGACCTCATCATCGTCGCCGGCCGCCCGTCGATGGGCAAGACCAGCTTCGCCATGAACCTGGCCGAGAACGCCGCGGTCAGCGGCAACAAGTCGGTGGCCGTATTCAGCATGGAGATGCCCGGCGAGCAGTTGGCCTTGCGCATGATGTCCTCGCTGGGCCGCATCGACCAGCACAATCTGCGCACCGGAAAATTGCAGGACCAGGACTGGCCGCGCATCACCTCGGCGGTGACCATGCTCAACAACGCCCAGCTGTTCATCGACGACACCCCGGCGCTGACGCCCACCGAGCTGCGTGCCCGCGCCCGTCGCCTGAAGCGCGAGCATGGCTTGGACCTGATCATTATCGACTACCTGCAGCTGATGCAGATCGGTGGCAGCACCGAAAACCGCGCCACCGAGATCTCCGAGATCAGCCGCTCGCTCAAGGCCCTGGCCAAGGAGCTGGATGTGCCGGTCATCGCCCTGTCACAGCTCAACCGCAGTGTCGAGCAGCGGCCGGACAAGCGCCCGGTAATGTCCGACCTGCGTGAATCCGGCGGCATCGAGCAGGATGCCGATGTCATCCTGTTCATCTACCGCGACGAAGTCTACAACCCCGACAGCCCCGACAAGGGCACTGCCGAGATCCTCATCCGCAAGCAGCGCAACGGCCCCATCGGCAAGGTGCGACTGGCTTTCCTCGGCCAGTACACACGCTTCGAGAACCTCGCCTACGATGACTTCGGCGGCGAGGAATAGCCCGCAGCGCCATGCCCGCGTCGTCATCGACCTGCAGGCCATCCGCGACAACCACGAATTGCTGCAATCACTGGCGCCGGACAGCCACCTGATCGCGGTCATCAAGGCCGACGCCTATGGCCATGGGGCCGTGCAGGTGGCGCGCGCCTTGCCGCATGCCGCGGCCTTCGCCGTGGCCACGCCGATGGAAGCCCGCAGCCTGCGTGAAGCCGGCATTGCGCAACGCATCCTCGTGCTTGGCGGCCCACTCGACGCCGCCCAGATGCAGGCGTGCATCGACCTCGGCCTCGATCCGGTGCTGCACCAGGCCTGGCAGATCGAACTGCTGGAGGCCGCCGACCGTCATGGGGCCATCGATGTCTGGCTCAAGTTCGATTCCGGCATGGGCCGCCTCGGTTTCGACCGTAGCGGGCTGATGGATGCCCTGTCGCGTCTGCAACGCCTGACCGGTCTCGGCGAGATCCGCCTGATGACGCACCTGGCCAATGCCGATGACGCCGCCGATGAATCCAGCCTGCGGCAAATCGAGCGCGTCGATGCGTTGGGGCTTTCCGACTTCGAATGGGGCATTGCCAACTCCGCCGGGATCGTTGCCTGGCCCGGTGCTCGCCGCCACTGGGTGCGTGCCGGCATTGCCCTGTATGGCGCCGATCCGATGGCCGACCACCGCTGCGAGGATCGTCTGCGTCCGGCGATGCGCTTCGAGTCGCGGCTGCTCGCCGTCAATACCCGGCGCAAGGGGCAGGGCATCGGCTACGGGGGGCGCTATGTCTGTCCGCGGGACCTGCGCGTGGGCGTTGTTGCCGCCGGCTATGCCGACGGCTATCCGCGGCACATGAACGGCGGCCGGGTGGCCATCGGCGATGCTTATGCCCCGGTGATCGGCCGCGTGTCGATGGACATGATCACCGTCGATCTGAGCGGCACCGAGGCGGGGCCGGGCGACCCGGTACAGCTCTGGGGAGAACGCCCGCGCGCCACCGAGGTAGCCGAGCGCAGTGAAACCATCGCCTATGAACTGCTCTGTCATGCCGGCTGCCACGGCCACCGCGAATACCTGCACCACAGGCCCGGTGGCGGCCAAAAAACTGCTGGCAATCGGTCGCAAAATCCGTAGAATCTCGCCCTCATTCAGCGCTGGTAGCTCAGTTGGATAGAGTACTTGGCTACGAACCAAGGGGTCGGGGGTTCGAATCCTCCCCAGCGCGCCATCTCCCTGAAGGCCGGTCATCGTACCGGCCTTTTTGTTGTCTGCCGCTGGCTTGTGTGTCGACATGCAGGCCCGGCTTGCGCCGGCTGCCGATTGCGTGTTGAATGCGCAACAGCATGCAGCCCGAAACCCATCTCTGCCTCGTCTCCAACCAGCCGGTGCCCAACCTGACACCGGTGCTGGACCGGCGCTTCGCGCCGCGGCGGGTGGTGCTGCTGGTCAGCCCGGCCATGCGCCAGCACGCCGAATGGCTGCGTCAGGCGCTGGAGGGCAGGGCCGGATGCGAGCTGCTCGACATCGACGATGCCTGGAACATCCCCCATATCCGGGAGCGCGTGGCCGGTTTTCTCGACCGCCGCCCCGAACTGGCCGCCTCCATTGCCCTCAATGCGACCGGCGGTACCAAACCGATGAGCATGGCCGCCTACGAGGTGTTCCGCCAGCGCGATCTGCCGGTCTTCTATGTGCACCCGCACAGCGACAGCCTGTTGTGGCTGCACCCGCAGCAGCCGCAGGCGGAGCTGGAGGATAGCATGCGCATCGAGCTCTACCTGCAGGCCAACGGCATGCAGGTGGCCGAGGCGCCCGGGCGCAGCATCCGCCACGCCGAAACCCTCGAGGCCGCGCGGCGCATCGCCGCCAGCGCGCCGCGGTTCAAGAAAGTCATCCCGATGCTCAATCATCTCGCCATGCGCATCGACGACAAGCGGGTCACGCCGCGGCTGAAGCACATCGATGAGCGCCTGGCCGAGCTGCTGGATCTGTTCCAGCAGGCCGGCGTGCTGCGGCTGGAGAACCGGCGCATCCATTTCCGCAGCGAGGCGGATCGCTTTTTCGCCAGTGGCGGCTGGCTGGAGCAGCTGGTGTTCGACGAACTGCGCCGTCTGCGCCAGCAGGATCCGCATATTCACGACATTGCCTATGGCGTCAAGGTGGTGCGCGAGCGTGGCGGCGAGCGCATACACAACGAGCTGGATGTGGTGTTTCTGCGCGACAACCGGCTCCATATCATCGAATGCAAGACCGCCCGCATACAGGGCAAGGCCGGCGGCGGGGCCGGCAACGGCATCGTCTACAAGCTCGACAGCCTGCGCGATCTCATCGGTGGCCTGCATGGCCGTGCCATGCTCATATCCTTCGACCGCGTCTCCCCCGGCGCCCGCAAGCGGGCCGGGGAGTTGCACATTCCGCTGTGCACCGCCAGCAACCTGAGGCGGCTGCCGGAGCATCTGATGAAACTTGTCGAAACCTGAACACCCCGTTGCGGGAAGAACCCCCGGTTCTCGCCGAGTGACTTCCGTGTTATAAACGGCGGCGATTTCCGCAACAGGGCCTGTCATGCTGGATCACTTGCTCAAGAACAACCGCGAATGGGCGGCACGCATCCTCGATGAAGACCCCGATTTCTTCAACCGGCTGGCCAAGCAGCAGGCGCCGGAATACCTGTGGATCGGCTGCTCCGACAGCCGGGTGCCGGCCAACGAGATCATCAATCTGCCGCCGGGCGAGGTGTTCGTGCACCGCAATATCGCCAATGTGGTGGTGCACACGGACCTCAATTGCCTGTCGGTGATCCAGTTCGCGGTGGATGTGCTCAAGGTCAAGCACATCATCGTCACCGGACACTATGGCTGCGGCGGGGTCAAGGCGGCGCTGGAGGATGCGGAGCATGGCTTGATCGACAACTGGCTGCGCCACATCAGGGATGTCGGGCGTTTTCACCGGGACCGGCTCGAGGGGCTGGATCCGGCGCAGAAGCTGGACCGTCTGTGTGAGCTGAATGTGATGGAGCAGGTGAAGAATGTCTGCCACACCACCATCGTCAAGGAAGCCTGGCGGCGAGGCGCCGAGCTGTCGGTGCACGGCTGGATCTACGACATCCACAACGGCATTCTGAAGGATCTGGACACCCGCGTCGATTCCAACGAATTCGACTGGGGTTGATTCGCCGCCCGTCCTGCGTTTTTGCGGGCCTCTTCTATACTCGACCGAAGTACAGTAACTCACGGTCGAAATCATGCCCCGAAACCTGTTCCCGCTGCTTTACCTGGTCGTGTTGCTGACGGCCTCGCACGCTCGCGCCGCCGATCCCCTGGACGACTACCTGTCGCTGGACCTGCAGGAGCTGCTGTCGCTGGAAGTGACCTCGGTCGCCCGGAAGAAACAGCGCGTCAATGATTCCGCGGCTGCCATCTTTGTCATCACCCGTGACGACATTCGCCGCAGCGGCGTGACCAGCATACCCGAGGCGCTGCGTCTGGCGCCGGGTATCCAGGTGGCCCGCATCGATGCCAACAAATGGGCGATTTCCAGCCGTGGCTTCGCCAGTCAGTTCGCCAACAAGCTGCTGGTACTGATCGACGGCCGCAGCGTGTACACGCCGACCTATGCCGGCGTCTACTGGGAAGTGCAGGATGTCTTGCTTGAGGACATCGACCGCATCGAGGTGATCCGCGGGCCGGGCTCCACCATTTGGGGGGCCAACGCGGTCAATGGCGTGATCAACATCATCACCCGTCCGGCCGCCGAGTCTGTCGGTACACTGGTCGGCGTCGGCGCCGGTAATGAAGAGCAGCTGGTGACGCTGCGGCATGGCTTTGCACTGGACGAAGGCAGTGCCGGACGGGTCTATGCCAAGTTCAACCGCCGTGAAAGCAGCTACAGCCCCGATCTGAATGGAGAGGCCGGTGACGACTGGGACAAGACGCAGATGGGCTTTCGCATCGATCTCGCGCTGTCGGAACAAGACAGCCTGACGCTGCAGGGCGATGCCTATCATGCGAACGAGAACCAGGTGCTGAGGGAATTCATTCTGGATCCCGCCGATCCGGCCAACCTGCCACCCGACCCACAGCATCCGTTCCTGCTCCCCTTTTTGCCGGATGCCTTTGAATCGGAAGGCTACAACCTGTTGATGCGCTGGGTACGGGACGAGGGCGACCGCCAGAGCAGCTTTCAGGTCTATGTCGATCACAGTGACCGGCAGGAACAGGTGCTCAGGCAAAGGGTGGATACCTTCGATATCGACTTCAGCCAGAACCTCAAGCTGGGCCGGCGCAATGAGCTGGTCTGGGGCCTGGGTTACCGCCGCATCGAAGACGACTTCGACGATACCTTCCGTACCGTTTTCTACCAGGATCCGAAGATCCAGGAATTGTACAACCTCTTCGTTCAGGACGAATTCGCCTGGCGCGAAGACCTCAAGCTGACCGCCGGCATCAAGTGGGAGCACAACGACTATACCGGCAGCGAAACCCAGCCCAGCCTGCGTCTGCTGTGGGCGCCGGATGCACGCCATGCCTGGTGGCTGGCCGCCTCGCGGGCCGTGCGTACGCCCTCGCGGCTGGAAACCAACAGCAGCATTGTCACCTACCAGTTGCCACCGGATCCGGCGGATCCCGTGTATTACCCGTTTCCCGGCGTGTTGCGGGTCGAAGGCAACCCGGATGTGAAGTCCGAAATCCTCGACGCCCTCGAACTGGGCTACCGTTGGCACCTCGACGAACGCATCTCCCTCGACCTCGCGCTGTTCCACAACCGTTACAGCGACCTGGTGACCTTCGAGGCGACGGGATCGCTGTCGTTTCAGGTACCCAATCCGCTCAACCCCGGAGAGTGGTTTTACCCGCCCAACAGTCTGACCTACGACAACCTGCGCGATGCCACCAGCCAGGGTGCCGAACTGAGTCTGGACTGGCAGGCGCACGAGAACTGGCGGCTGCGTGCCAATTACAGCTGGCTGGATCTGTCCGCCGATGTGGATGACAGCAGTACCGATGCCTTTGGTGACACGGTGCTCAAGGGCTCCTCCGCCCGCTACCAGTGGTCGCTGCGCTCGCAGCACAGCATTACCCCCGAGCTGTCGATGGACCTGTGGATCCAGCATGTGGATGCCTTGTCCCGCTCCGGCTTTTCGCGTCCGCGCAGCATTCCGGCCCATACCCGCTTCAACCTGCGCATGGCCTGGCAGAAAGACGATCTTGAACTGAGCCTGGTGGCCTTCAACCTGCTGAAGGACCGCCATTCCGAGTTCGGGGCGGAGAATATCTTCGTCTATACCGATGTCGAGCGTTCCGTGCTGGCCACTCTGCGCTGGGACTTCTGAGCCGGCTGCACCGATGACCCGGGCCGTACCATCACCGAGCCGTTTGCGGCGGCTGTTGCCGCATTTGCGCACAGCCTGGCCGCTGCTGTTGCTGCTGCCGGTCTTGACGCTGGCGGGCGTGGGCAGTGCTGAGCCGGCCTTGAAAGCGGCTCTTGTCTACAAGCTGGCCCAGTTCATCGAATGGCCCGAAGCGGCGTCCGGGCAGTTCACAATCTGCGTGCTCGGTGACGATCCCTTCGACGGCACGCTGGATCGGCTGGAGGGTCGGGAGATCGACCATGTACCGATTGAAACGGCCCATTATGCCCAATCCGACCAGGTCCCGGAAACCTGCCGCATTCTCTATCTGAGCCCCGAAAAACGGGTCTTTCAGAGACAGATACTCGAGAAATTCTCCCGCTGGCCGATGCTGACCCTGGGCGAAACCGATGAGTTTGCAGAGCAGGGCGGGATGATCCAGTTTCACCGGCAGGATGGGCGCATCGGTTTCATCATCAACCCCGAACGCGCCCGAGCTGCCGGCCTGCGTATCGCTGCGCCGTTACTGTCGATGTCGCAAATCGTGGAAACCCGATCACGGGACGGGGAGGCGCAGCCATGAGTCGCAACGCACAAAAAAACGGCGGCCTGTCGCGTCGTCTGCGACGGCTGATCCTGACGGTGACCGGTGTGGCCCTGATCGCCGCTTCGGCCCTGTTCGTGGTGATGGAAGTCCAGGGCTACCGCAATGCCCTCGAAAACCGCCTCACCTCGCTTGCCCACATCATCGCCACCAATGCCACCGCGGCGCTCAGCTTTGAGGATGCGGTCACTGCTCGACAGTTGCTGGAGTCACTGCGGCAGGAACGGGATGTGCGCATGGCCTGGCTGCTTCGCCCCGACGGTCAACCGCTGGCCCAATACCATCGTGAGGGGTCGGGCGAGATGCTGGAAGCCCAGGACCGCCAACTGCTCGACCGTGTCCGCGAGCAGGGCGTGGCCGCCCGGCGTTATGACGACGATGATTACGATCTGGCGGTGCCGGTGCACCACAAGCAACGGCTGATCGGCTACCTGTTCGTCGAAGCCTCGCTGGAACCGCTGTACCGCAAGATCGGCCAGCAGATTCTGTTCATTCTGGCCCTGTTCGGCACCCTCATGCTCGGCGCCTGGTGGCTGTCCTCGCGTTTGCAGCGCAGCATCTCGGGGCCGGTCGAGAATCTGGTCAAGGGCATGGAGAAGGTGGCCGAAGAGCAGGACTATCGCCTGCGCCTGCCCAGTGGTGGGGAAGACGAGATCGGCCTGCTGACCGCCCGCTTCAACGAGATGCTGGAGCAGCTCGAGGAACGGGACCGGCGACTGGAGTCCTATCGTCAGAACCTGGAACACAAGGTATCGGAACGCACCGCCTGTCTCATGGCGGCAAAGGTGGAGGCCGAACAGGCCAGCCGTGCCAAGAGCGAATTCCTCGCCACCATGAGCCACGAGATCCGCACGCCGATGAACGGCGTGCTGGGGATGACCGAATTGTTGCTCGATGCCGGTCTCGATGTGCGTGCCCACCGCCTGGCGCTGACTGCCCACCGCAGTGCCGAGTCGCTGCTTGAAATCATCAACGACATTCTCGATTTTTCCAAGATCGAGGCCGGCAAGCTGGAACTGGAGGAACGCCCCTTCGATCTGCGCGACCTGCTCGAGGATACCCTGGAACTGTTTGCCGGGCAGGCCATGCGCAAGGGACTGGAGACCCTGGCCGATCTGCCCGCCAATCTGCCGCAAACGGTAAGGGGTGACGCCACCCGCCTGCGTCAGGTGCTGTCCAATCTGCTCAGCAACGCGGTCAAGTTCACTGCCAAGGGCGAGGTGCGGCTATCGGCTCGGCTGCTCGAGGACAGCGGCGAACGGGTGCGGATCGGTTTCGAGGTCTGTGATACCGGCATCGGTATCGACCCCGACAAGCAGCAGCGCATCTTCGAGGCCTTCAGCCAGGCCGACGGCTCCACCACCCGCCGCTTCGGGGGTACCGGCCTCGGCCTCGCCATCGCCCAGCGCCTGGTAAGGCTGATGGGCGGGCAGATCCGGCTCGACAGCAGGCCGGGCGAGGGCGCCTGTTTCGCCTTCGAGCTGCTGCTGGGTACGGCGGAAACCCGCCAGGGCGCCAACCGCTGTCCGCAATTGCTCGACTCTGTGCGCGTGCTGATCGTCGATGATCACCCGGTCAACCGTCAGATCTTCGGAGACCATGCGCGCAGTTGGGGGATGCGTCCGGAAAGCGTCGACAGTGCCCTCAAGGCACTGGAACGCCTGCGCGAGGCCGATGCCGACGGCGATCCCTTCGAGCTGGTTCTGTCCGACCTGCACATGCCGGACATGGACGGGCTGGAGCTGGTGGCAGCTATCCGGCGCGAATCCGGACTCAGTCAACCGCGGGTGGTCATGCTCAGCTCCACGCAGCTGGATATGGACAGCCGCAAGGCGCGCGAACAGGGCGTTGCCGACTACCTGCAGAAACCGGTGCGGCAGAAGCAGCTGCATGAAGCCCTCTGCGATCTGATGGGCGAGCCGGCCGCTACGCCGGGTTCGGCTACGCGGCGGGACACGGTAGAGGCACTCGGTGGACGGGTGCTGCTGGCCGAGGACAACCCGGTCAACCAGGAAGTCGCCATCGGCATGCTGATGCAGATCGGTGTTGAGGTGGATGTCGCGATCGACGGTATCGAAGCCGTCGAACGGGCGCAACAGGGCGATTACGACCTGATCCTGATGGATTGCCACATGCCGCGCATGGACGGATTCGAGGCCACGCGGAAGATCCGTGCCGATGAACAGGCATCGAAGCGTGCGCGGGTTCCGGTGATCGCCCTCACCGCCGATGTGCAAAAGGGCATCCAGGAACAGTGCGCCGAGGCCGGCATGGACGATTACCTGAGCAAGCCCTTTTCGCGCCAGGCCCTTGAGGACCGCTTGCGCCACTGGCTCACGGATGAGGAAGCCGCAAGCCCGAGCGCGGAGGTCGCGGACGCGGTGTCCGATATCGACGAAGGCACGCTGCTGGATCTCAGGCAGCTTTCGGAAGATACCGGTCGAGACATACTCGGCAAGGCGCTGGGGCATTTCCTCGACGAGACCCCCGAGACACTGGCCCGCATGGAACAGGCACTGAGCGATGCCGATGCCGATGGCCTGAGGCAGCTGGCCCACGGCCTCAAATCCGCTTCCGCCAACCTGGGCCTCAAGGCCTTCTCCGAGCGCTGCCGGGAGCTGGAACATCAGGCCCGTCTTGGCCAGCTCGACGGGCTGGATGCACTGCTGAAGGCTTTACACGAAGGCTGGCCGGATCTGCAGCAGCGCTTGCGCAGCGACTGGCTGCCGGACACGGTCAACCGCAAGGGCGGGGCCACCGTCTCCCCGGCGGCCGATGACACCGCGCCACGGATCCTTCTGGTCGATGACGACAACGCCTTCCGCGGCATGATCCGTGAGCTGCTGGAAAGCCAGGGCATGCGGGTGATCGAGGCGGACAGCGGCGACCGGGCGCTGCAACGGATGGAGGAATCGACCCCCGATCTGGTGATCCTCGATGCCCTGATGCCGGGCAAGGACGGTTTCGAAACCTGCCGCGCGATCCGCCGCGATGCGCGCTGGCCGATTTTGCCGGTGATGATGGTCACCGGCCTGGACGACATCGAATCGGTGGACCGGGCCTTTGAATCCGGCGCCTCCAGCTTCATCGTCAAGCCGATTTCGCCGGCACTGCTGGTGCACCGCATGCGTTTTCAGCTGCGCGTGGCGCAGACCACCCGCGAACTGCACGAGAACCAGCAGCATCTGGCCAGCGTGCAGAAACTGGCACGCCTCGGCTACTGGCGCTGGCAGACCCAAAGCGACCGCTTCGAAACCTCGGAGCACCTGGCACAGATGATCGACTGCTGTGAAGCGCCGGGCATTCACGGGCTGGAGGATTTTCTGTCGAGGGTTCATCCAGAGGATCAGGAATACATCCGCAACCAGATTCACGAGGTGGCGCGCGGCGGCGAGATTCAGTCCGCCGATTACCGTCTCAGGGTCGGGCGCAACCGGGAACGGGTGGTGCACCAGCTGCTGTCACTGGCTCCGGACGACAGCGGCGTGGTGTTGGGCACGGTGCAGGACATCACCGAACAACGCGCTTCGGAGCAGCGCATCCGCCAGCTCGCCTATACCGATGTGCTGACCGGGCTGGCCAGCCGTGCCTATTTCCACAAGCACCTTGAAGACGTGATCCGTGCGGCGCACCGGCGTGACGAGCGCTTCGCCCTGCTGTACCTGGACCTGGACGGCTTCAAGGATGTCAATGACAGCCTGGGCCATGATGTGGGTGACGAACTGTTGAAGATCGTCGCCACGCGCCTGCAGTCGATCCTGCGCGAGACCGATTTCGTGGCCCGCCTGTCCGGCGATGAATTCTGCATCCTGGTCGACAATGTCGGTGACCAGTATGACGCCGCCGATGTGGCCCGGCGTACCCTGCAAACGCTCAATGAAGCCGTCGAACTGGGCGGCCAGAAGATGCATCCGCGCGCCAGTATCGGCATTGCCTACTACCCCGAGGACGGCATGGATGCGCAGGGTCTGCTGAAGGCGGCCGACAGCGCCATGTACGCGGCCAAGGAAGAGGGCAAGCACCGTTATGCCTTCTATCAGCCGGAGTTGACCGCCAAGGCGCAGAAGCGCCTGCAGATGGAGCAGGAATTGCGTCAGGCACTGGCCGAAGGCCAACTCGAGTTGCACTATCAGCCGCAGGTGAGTCTGGAGACCGGCCGCATGAGCGGCGTCGAGGCGCTGGTGCGCTGGAATCACCCCCAACGCGGCCTGATATCGCCGGCGGAATTCATCGGCATCGCCGAGCGTATCGGCGTCATCGGCCAACTGGGCGAACAGGTGCTGTACCGGGCCTGCCGTCAGGGCATGCGCTGGCAGCAGGAAGGCATCGACGGATTCACCATTGCGGTCAACATCTCTCCGCTGCAGTTCGAAAGCCCGGACATGGTCGAAAGCCTGCAGACGGTGTTGCAGCAGACCGGGTTCCCGGCCGAGCGTCTGGAACTGGAAGTCACCGAAAGCGTGGTGCAGACCAGTGGCGACAACCCGGACAACTTCGAACGCATCCGCGATCTCGGCATCAAACTCGCCATCGATGACTTCGGCACCGGATACAGCTCCCTCGCCTCGCTGAAATACCTGCCCGTCGATTGCCTGAAGATCGACCGCCTGTTCATCCGCGACATGCTGCAGGATCGCGATTCGGCCGTGCTGCTGGGCACCATCGTGGGCGTGGCCCATGCGCTCGGGCACACTGTGGTCGCCGAGGGCGTGGAAGAGGTCGAACAGCTGCGGGTCCTGCAGGGACTGGGCTGCGATACGATCCAGGGCTATTACTTCAGCCGTCCGGTGCCGCCGGAGCAGATACCGGAACTGGCCCGCGGGAATTTTCTTCCCGAGAACGACAGACAATGACAACAACAGGAGTGCGACCATGAGCCGCCACATCGAACCTCCCGCCCTGCTGGACCGCCTGGGCAGCGGACGCCTGCCGGTTTTGCCCTCCAACACGCCGATGCTGTTGCGGGCACTGAGCAACGAGCAGCTGGATTTCCGCGAGATCGCCGCTGTCATCGAACAATTCCCGACCATCGCCGGCCGCCTCATCGCACTGGCCAATTCGGCCTGGTCCTCGCCGGTGGAGACCATCCTCTCGGTAGAGCAGGCCTGTGCCCGCCTGGGCCTGTCGGTGGTGCGCAGTACCAGCCTGGCGTTGGCCGTGGCCGCGGCCTTCGATCCCAGCCGCTGCCCCGCCTTTGACGCGGAGCGCTACTGGACCGACGCCTTGCTCTGCGCCGAAGCCTCGGCCAGGATCTGCGCCGCCAGCCCGCTGTCCGAACGCTTGGAACCGGCGGCGGCCCGGGCCGGCGGACTGTTGCACAATCTGGGCGTGTTGTGGATTGCCGACCGCCTTCCCGACGAATTCGCGGAAGCCGTGCAGCGGCAGAAAGAAGCGGATGATCGGCTGAGCCTGCACCAGGCTTTGCGTGAGCGGCTCGGCTTCGATCAGGCCGATGCCGGTGGACTGCTGGCGCTGAAATGGAAACTGCCCGAGGATCTGGAAGCGGCGATGGCGCTCACCGGCGAATACCGGGAAGCGCAGCGCCGCCCCATGGAGTGGATCGTCGGCTATGCGATTCGGCAGGTCGGCATGCACCGAGCGCGGGTCAACTGCGCCGAGGCCGACCCCCGCAGAGCGCTGATCGGTCTCGAGATCGATGCCTGTACGGCGTTGCAGCAGGAACTGGAGCACCAGGGCGAGCGCCTGCGCGAACTGGCACGCACGCTGTTTGCATGAGCGGCTTTGCCGCTACGGGGCAGCCGCAGGCCGGGGCGGCTGGGGGTCTTTTCTTTGGTTCTTTTCTTTGGACCCGCAAAGAAAGGAACTCGCGTCCCGCACCGTCGCCGGCTACCGGGGCGCCGTCGTCAACGGGCGCGAAACCCGCGTCCGCCTACAGTGGCTAGATGCCTGTTCCGCGATGCGTTGGTTCGGCCTTGCTGGTGGGGCTGTTCCGGTAGCGGTGGTGTCAGTGGGTTGCGGAGTCGGTAACCTTCCCTGGTGTGTCGATCCAGCCCGGACTTCCTGTCCGGGCGTTCGTCTATGCTGCGTTCTGCCACTGGCAGAACGGTCATGACTCACCCTGACCCGGCGTTCGCCCACTCTGCGTCTTGCCACCGGCAAGACGGTCGTGGCGAACCCATCTGCCCCGCCGGTCGGCGGCCGTTCCGTGCCGGTCACGCGGCAGGACGCCGCGTGAGCCGCGCTGCGCCGGGAGCGCATCGCGGCGTGCCGGTGCGGGGCGGTTGACGGCCGGGCAGCCGCAGGCCGGGGCGGCTGGGGGTCTTTTCTTTGGTTCCTTTCTTTGGACCCGCAAAGAAAGGAACTCGCGTCCCGCACCGTCGCCGGCTACCGGGGCGCTGCCGTCAACAGGCGCGAAACCCGCGTCCGCCTTCAGTGGCTAGATGCCTGTTCCACGATGCGTTGGTTCGGCCTTGCTGGTGGGGCTGTTCCGGTAGCGGTGGCGTCAGTGGGTTGCGGAGTCGGTAACCTTCCCTGGTCTGTCGATCCAGCCCGGACTTCCTGTCCGGGCGTTCGTCTATGCTGCGTTCTGCCACTGGCAGAACGGTCATGACTCACCCTGTCCGGGCGTTCGCCTACGCTGCGTCTTGCCACTGGCAAGACGGTCGTGGCTCACCCCTGTGCAAGCGCCGCTCTCGGCCTTCCCTGGCCTTCGCGGCATAAGCACCTCCCTGTGCAAACCCTGCTCCTGCGCGTCCCTGCGCTCGCAGGATAAGCACTTCCCTGTGCAAAAAAACGGCCCGCGGGGCGGGCCGAAGGACATCTGCCATGATGTCGGATAGGGAGGACTGATCGGGTTTACAGGTTCTTCTTGCAGAAGTACCAGTCGACGCACTCATAGCCTTCGTTCATGCGGGCTTCGGCGCTGTCGATGTCCTGTGGCGGAGGAACGATGACCTTGTCGCCGGGCTGCCAGCCTTCGGGAGTGGCGACGCCGTGCTCGTCCGAGGTCTGCAAGGCGGCCAGCAGGCGCAGGAATTCATCGATGGAACGGCCGTTGGTCATCGGGTAGTAGACCATGGCACGCAGCATGCCCTCAGGATCGATGATGAAGGTCGCCCGCACGGCGGAGGTGTCGGCAGCGCCGGGGTGGATCATGCCGTAGGCCTGGGCCACCTTCATGTCCAGATCGGCGATGATCGGGAAGGGGATATCCTGACCGAATTTCTCCTTGATGTTGCGTGCCCAGGCGAGATGGCTGTAGGTGCTGTCGATGGACAGTCCCAGCAATTCGGCATTGAGCTTGCCGAACTCCTCGGCACGCTTGGCAAAGGCAATGAACTCGGTGGTGCAGACCGGCGTGAAATCGGCCGGATGGGAGAACAGCACCAGCCATTTGCCCTTGTAGTCCTCGAGCCTGCGGATGCCATGAGTGGTCTTGGCTTCGAAGGCCGGTGCGGGTTCGTTGATCCGCGGCATGCGGGTGATCGGAGTTTCGTTTTCCATTGTGTCTTACCTCGTTGATTAAAGTGTTGGGGGAATCGTTGCTTTGTTCAGCTTGCGGGTAGAATATGGGGGCCGCAGGGTATTTCCCAAATCGTTTGTAGTGATGATGTCCATAGATCCTGCCTATGAAACTGCCGGGACACTGCAGGCGTCCAAACAAGCAGCCACCGAGGATGACCACCATGAGAACACGCTATCTGGCCAGCCGATCGTTTTCCCCTGCCGCCACATTGACCGCACTGCTCCTGTTGCTGCTCGGGCTGATGCCGCCGTCCGTGATGGGGCAGCAGACTTCCGAAGGGCGCTACCTTGGCGCCCGTGAATCGGAGATTCCCGAATGGTTCAAGGAGAGCTTCCTCGATTTCGAGGAGGATGTGGCCGAGGCGCGCGACAATGGACGCCGGGTATTGCTGTATTTCTACCAGAACGGTTGCCCCTACTGCGCCAAGCTGGTGGAGGAAAATTTCCAGGATCCGAAGATCCGTGACTATGTACAAAGCCGTTTCGACGGTATTGCCCTCAACATGTGGGGCGATCGCGAGATCGTCAGCATTGGGGGCCGGGATTACACCGAGAAGAGTTTTGCCGAAGCGCTGAAGGTGCAATACACGCCCACGCTGCTGTTCCTCGACGAGCAGGGCCGGGTGGTGCTGCGGCTCAATGGCTACTACCCGCCGGCAAAGCTGCGCAAGGCATTGCGCTTCGCCGGAGAGGGCAAGGAAAAGGAAACCACCTTCGCCAACTACATGCTCGACAGTGAAGCGCCGCGCAGCGGAAGCCTGATCGGCGAGGATTTCTTCCTCGACACACGGGATCTCAAATCACTGATTCGCGGAGACGGCCGCTATCTGGCCGTCTATTTCGAAGCGCCCGGCTGTGACGATTGTGCGGTCATGCATCAGCGCGTGCTGAGCGATGCGCCGACCCGCGCGCTGGCGAAGCAGATGCGCAGTGTGCAACTGAATGTCTACGCCGAAGAACCCGTGACCACCGTCGATGGCCGCCGCATGACGGCCCGGGACTATGCCCGCGAGCTGGGTATCGCCTACACGCCGTCGGTGGTGTTCTTCGATGATACGGGCAAGGAGGTCCACCGCATCGAAGGGTTCCTCAAGACCTTCCACTTCCAGTCTTCCCTGGCCTATGTGCTGGAGCAGGGCTATGACACCCAGCCCAGCTTCCAGCGTTACATCTCGGCCCGTGGCGAGATGCTGCGCGCCCAGGGCTACGACACCGATATCTGGGGCTATGAGTCGGCCTTCCCGGCGGAAGCCCAGGGCAAGGCCATCGACTGATCGGCCGGAACGGCATCCGCCCGCCGGGCGGGCAAAATCTCCAGCCCCGTCTATACTCGGGAAAACCGCGTCCTGTACGCGGCCTCCGACTTTTCCGAAGCCCAGGACGGAACCATACAGCCGGTGTCCAGCCCAACCGCCACTCCCGACAGGGAGCATCTGTTTCAGCAGGTGACACAGCTCGCCTTGTCCGAGGCGGGCGCGCTGCTGTCCGCTTCGGTGCCCGGCGAGGCGGGATTTCATCTGCAGGGTTGCCGTCACGGCGACTGGGACAGCCTGTTCGATACGCTGCCCGCTGAACACGATCTGCTGTGCGTGGCGCAGAGCCTGCGTCCTGCGGAGCGGGGCACGATGCTGTGGTTCTGCACCGAGGGCGATGCCCGCGACCTGCTGCATCATCTGCTGGGTGAGGAGATCCGTCTTGAGGTGCTGACCGAGATGGAGGAGGAGGCCCTGACCGAGATCGGCAACCGCATCATCAACCGTTGCCTGGAACACCACGGGCAGTTGACCACGGGTATCGATGGCGCTGCGCCGCCGCGTCTCTGGCGGGAGCGTCCGGGCGCACTGAGCACAGCCCTGCCACGGCCTGCCGACAGCAGCCTCGCCACGCTGGCCGAACTGCGGATCGAACACTCTGGCCGCGGGGACCGCGCCTGGCTGCTCTGGTGCGGTGCGCCCTGGCAAGCCATCAAGACGCCGGCCGTGCATGGGAGGGTATCGTGATGCCGGCCGTCGAACCGTCCGTCGAAGCGCTCCGGGCCGAGCCGCATGCGCTGCTCGACGAGGTCGGTATGGGCCTCGTACTGCTCGACCGCCATGCGCGGGTACGCCTGTGGAACCGGTGGATGGAACGACACAGCGGGCTGCAAGACACCCAGGTGCATGGCCACACGCTGGCTGAACGGTTTGCCGATCTGGGCGAGCCACTGCAACAGGCGATCCGGGATGCGCTGGCCTCCGGCCTGTCTTCGCTGCTGTCGGCGCGCCTGCACCGCTGCAGTCTGCCGCTGTTCGATACATCACAGGATGAGGCCGGCGGACAGCCGCTGCCGCACAGCATCGAGGTGACGCCGGTGAACACGGACGGCGAACCCGGATGCCTTTTGCGCATCAGCGATGCCCGTCAGCGAATCCGCCACGAGCAGTTTCTCAAGCGCACCCTGTTCGAGCTGGAGACCGTCGTCGCCCGTTCCCGCGAGCAGGAGTTCCAGCTCAAGACGGTGCTCGACAATACCCTCGATGCGGTGGTCATCCTCAACCGCATGGGGCGCATCAGCAGTTTCTACCGCTCGGCGCAGAAGATGTTCGGCTACGATCAGTACGAGGTGCTCGGCAAGCCGGTGGGCATGCTGCTGCCGTCGCCGCACAACCGGCGCGTCGAGCAGATGATCCACTCCGATGACGGTCTCGCGGCGCTGGATTACCTGCAGACGGTCAAGGGGCTGAAGAAAGGCGGTGAGCTGTTCCATGCCGAACTGGCCGTGAGCAGCATTCTGAAGGGCGAGGACCGGCAGTATATCGTTACCATCAAGGACATCACCGAGCGCCAGGCCTTCGAGGAAGCGCTGTACCGGGAAAAGGAACAGGCCCAGGTCACCCTTTCCTGTATCGCCGATGGGGTGATCACCACCGACATCATCGGCCAGATCACCTACATCAACCCGGCGGCCCTGAAGCTGACCGGCTACGACGAGCAGGAATTGCTGGGTCAGCGCATCGACCGGGTGATCACCATCGAGTCCGACAACAAGCAACTGCCGGTGTTTGCCTGCATCGAGAGCGGCAAGCAGGTGGATTCGGTATCCGGCGATGTGCTCATCGACAAGCAGGGGGAGCAGCGGGTCATCCACCAGGTGGCGACGCCGCGCCACAACGCGATCGGTGACACCATAGGCGCGGTGCTGATCCTGCGCGATGTGAGCAAGTCGCACCGTCTGGCCAACCGGCTTTCATGGCAGGCGACCCACGACGAGCTGACCGGGCTGGTCAACCGCCGCGAGTTCGAGCGGCGGCTGGAGAAGGTGATCGACACCGCCCGCGAGGAAGGCACCGAACACTGCCTGTGTTTCATGGATCTGGACAAGTTCAAGGTGGTCAACGACACCTGCGGCCATGCCGCCGGTGACGAGCTGTTGCGCCAGCTTTCCGACATCTTCCGTTCCAAGATCCGAGGCGCCGATACGCTGGCGCGGCTGGGCGGGGACGAGTTCGCGATCATCCTCAGCGAATGCGAGTTGGGTCCGGCGGTGAATGTGGCCGAGAACATCCGCATGGCGGTGGAGGATTTCCGCTTCGGCTGGCAGGATCAGTCCTTCCAGGTTGGCATCAGCGTCGGACTGGTGATGGTGGACGCCCACAGCCCGGACATGGACGAGGTGTTCAAGGCCGCCGACTCGGCCTGTTACGCGGCCAAGGACGCGGGGCGCAATCGGGTGCACATCTACAGCCCGAACGATGTCGAGATCTCCCAGCGGCGCGGCGAGGCGCATTGGCTGGTGCGCATCCAGAATGCCCTCGACGAGGACCGCTTCGAATTGCACTACCAGCCGATCGTGCCGATCGCCGATGACCGCGATCCGCTGCATTACGAAATCCTCATCCGCATGGTTTCCGAAGACGGCGAGCTGATACCGCCCGGAGCCTTCATCACCTCGGCCGAGCGTTACCAGCTGATGTCGAAGATCGATCTGTGGGTGATCGAACGGCTGTTCACCTGGATCGAGGCGCATTGGGATCATCGTGCCGAGGCGGTGTTCGCGATCAACCTGTCCGGGCAGTCGCTGGCCGACGAGAGCCTGCTTTACCGCGTCAAGCAGCTCATCGACGAGCACGCCATCGCCGCCGACCACATCTGCTTCGAGATCACGGAGACCGCGGCCATCAGCAACCTGTCCCAGGCCCAGCTGTTCATGGACGAGCTGCGCGAGCTGGGTTGCCGCTTCGCGCTGGACGATTTCGGCAGTGGGCTCAGCTCCTTCGCCTACCTGAAGTCATTGCGGGTGGATTACCTGAAGATCGACGGCGCTTTCGTCAAGGACATGGTGGAAGACGACATCGATCGGGCGATGGTGGAATCGATCCACAACATCGGCAGCGTGCTCAAGCTGCGCACCATCGCCGAGTTCGTCGAGGACGATGCCATCCTGCAGGCGCTGAAGGAACTGGGTGTGGATTTTGCCCAGGGCTACGGCATTGCGCGGCCCCGCGCGCTGCCGCGGGAAGGCGAACTGCTCGATCGGCTGTAGGGGGGGCTCAGGCGCGGGCGAGGCTGCGCCGGTGGCTGGCGTTGGACAAACCGCCGTCGCGGGAATAGGCGCTGGCCTGGGGGGAATCGAAATGACCGGCCAGTATGCCGATGCTCTGGCGCAGGCGCTGGCGGCTCTTGCGCAGCAACAGGTCGTTGCTCATCAGCTGACGGCGCAGGCGTTCGAGCTGTTGTTCGACCCGTTTCCGGGTGTGCAGCAACTCAGCCGGGTTCCCAAGACGCCGAAACAGGCTGTCGAGGCCGTCGGCACCCAGTTCGTCGAGCAGCCGCTCTCGTTCCTGCAGCGGCTCGTCGATCGCCTGTTGCAGGGCCGGGGCGTGGGGCAGCAATTGCTCCAGGCGAGACGCATCGTTGTCACGGATCGCCGCGTGCAGCTGCTGCAGGTAGTCGAGGTAGTCGTCGATGCGGCGGTCCAGGCGTTCCAGCAAGGCCTGCAGCCGTGGTGTCAGCTCGGCCGGGTCGATGCGGGGAGCGGGCGTCATGGCAGCAGTTTTTCGATGTCGGCGAACTTGCGCGCGATGACCTCGGGATCCGGCTGGTAGTCGCCACGCGCCAGCGCGGACTTGATCGCCTCCACCCGGCTCTGATCGACTTCGGGCAGGCGCGCCATCTGTTCCATGATGCGCTCGGAGCTGAGCTTGAGCACATCGGAAGCGGCCGCGGCCGGCTTGCCGGCCTCGGAGGCCGGATTTCCACCCGTTTTCGGGGCGGGGCTGGGACCGGTGGTCTTGACCCGGCCGTGATTGTTGATTGCGTCAGTCATCGTGTTCTCCCGTTGGATCGACCCGAGTGTATTATCGGCCGCATCGTCCGATACTTTAATCCTATCGTTGCCCTTGCGTCGAGGCCCGTCTCACATCCTCACCCGAACCTGTCCCGGCGCGGTGATTTCGCCCTCGATGATGCGTCCCGAGCGGGCGTTTTTGACGCGGATGGTCTTGCCCACCGGCCCGGACTGCAGGGCCTTGCCCCGGCTCTTGATGTCGAGTCCGCGGATCGACAGTTGGATGGTGACCTGTTCGCCACTGCGTACCGCCAGACGCGGCTCGACCACGCGGGCGGTGAGCGGCGTACCGGCCGGCAGATCCCGTTTTGCCTGCAGGCGGTCGACCGGATCGCCGGGGCGGTAGTAGCCTTCGCGGTAGCGGGAGACTTCCTTGCGCCGAGCGGTCAGTCGGGCGCCCTCGATCGCCGCGCCGCGGCGGATCGGGCTCTGGGTGACCAGCACCTCGTCATACAGCCGAACGGTGACCGGCAGGTGCAGTTTCCAGCGCGTCGGCGTGGTGCAACGCAGGGTCAGCGAGCTGTTGCCCCGGTCACGCTCCGGACGGGTGAAACGGATGTCCAGATCCTCGGCGCAGGCCTTGAGGCGAAGGCGCGGATCCAGCGCCCCGACTTCGATCTCCGGGGTCAGGCCCTCGCCGTAGGGGTAGCGGTCGAGAAAGCGTTCCGCCTGGAGGCGAATCGAGGCCAGACTCTGCCATTCGGCCGCCTGTGCGGACATGCCCGTCGGCAGGCAGAGAAACAGGGCGAGAATCCTCATGCGCGCGTGCATCTTGTCTATACTCGGTTGAATCGGTGTTTCGGAATGACGGGGTTTTGACGCCCGACACGGGTTTTCCTGCAGCTCAGGCGTTTCAAGCAAGTTCCAGGCCATGTCAGGGCGCTCAAGGATTGGCCGATGCGGCCGTTATACCGACAGGCTCCGCCGCCATCCGGTGGTGGAAGGCTCCATCGAATTCGACGAGAGGTTCAACTATGTCCGGCGTCATGGCGAGTGTCGACCAGCGTACCCAGCTGGCCGGCCGCAACCGACTGGAACTGCTGATGTTCCGCCTGCAGGGGCGTCAGCTCTATGGCATCAACGTGTTCAAGGTCCGCGAGGTATTGCAGTGCCCGAGGTTGTCCTCGGTGCCCCAGTCCCACCCGGTGGTGCGCGGCATCGCCAACATTCGGGGCCAGACCATCAGCATCATGGACCTGAGTCTGGCCATCGGCGGCCCGAAGATCGAGGACATCGACAATGCCTTTGTCATCATCTCCGAGTACAACCGCAGCGTGCAGGGCTTTCTGGTGCGCGAGGTGGACCGCATCATCAACCTCAACTGGAAGGACATGCAGCCGCCGCCGGCCGGTGCCGCCGGCTCCAGCTACCTGACGGCGGTGACCTATGTCAACGAGAAGATGGTCGAGGTGATCGATGTGGAACGGGTGCTGTCCGAAGTGGTGGGCGCCAAGGAGCATGTATCCCAGGAATTCCTCGACCAGGTGGAGGAGGGCGATTTCGATGTCGAGAAGAACCTGATCCTGGTCTCCGACGATTCGCTGGTGGCGCGCAAGCAGGTCACCCGCACCATCGAAAACGACCTCAAGATGGAGACGATCACCGCCAAGGATGGAAAGGAAGCCATTGATCTGCTCAAGGAGTGGGCGGACAACGACGACCCCAAGCTGCAACGGCTGGCGATGGTGATCTCGGACATCGAGATGCCGGAGATGGACGGCTATACCTTCACCACCGCGGTGCGCGCCGATGAACGCCTCAAGCACCTGTACATCATCCTGCACACCTCCATGTCCGGCGTGTTCAACCAGAACATGGTGGACAAGGTGGGCGCCAACAAATTCATCGCCAAGTTCGAGCCGGACCTGCTGGCCAAGGCGGTGCTCGATGCCCTGCCGGCGGTGGCGCAATAGCGTAACAACGGCCTGGCGGGCGGCAAATTGCCTCCGTTGTCGCCGTCCGGCCTTGCCGCCTTGCCGCGTTCATCCATCCTGAAAATTACCAAGTAATTGAAATAAAACATAAAATCTGGCATGGATCGGTTCCTGCAGTGTTACGGGCAACGCAAGCTCAACCGGAACCGACACGCCATGTCCATCATCGAACGCGCCTTTTCCATACATGACGATGCGCTGATGCTGCGCTCCCGACGCGCAGGCATTCTCGCCAGCAACATCGCCAATGCCGATACCCCCAACTACAAGGCCCGCGACATGGATTTCTCCGCCCTGTTGCAGCGCATGCAGCAGGACGGCGAGCCGGGGATCGAGTTGAAGCGCACCGATGAACGGCATATTGCCGCCACCGACATCGATGCGCTCGAAGCCGGTATCAAGTACCGCAACCCGATGATGCCGTCCCTCGATGGCAACACCGTGGACATGCAGATGGAACAGGCGCGCTTCGCCGAGAATGCGCTGCAGTACCAGACCAGCCTGACCTTTCTCAACGGCAAGATCCGCAGCCTGAAACTGGCGATCAAGGGTCAATAGGAGGCGCGACGATGGGACTCTATGCGAATTTTCAGATCTCCGGCAGCGCGATCAGCGCCCAGTCGCTGCGGCTCAACACCATCGCCAGCAACATGGCCAATGCGGAAACCGTGGCCGCCAGCGAGCAGGAGGCCTACCGCGCGCGGGAAACCGTGTTCCAGAGCCTGTTGCTGGATGCCCGCCGGCCCGCCGAGACCGGCGTACGCATGTTGGGCGTGGTGGAGAGCCAGGCGCCGGTGCGCAGCCGCTACCAGCCGGGCCACCCGCTGGCCGACGTGCAGGGCTATGTGTACACCAGCAATGTGAACACGGTCGAGGAGATGGCCAACATGCTATCCTCTTCACGAGCCTATCAAAACAATGTCGAAGTGCTCAATACCTCCAAGGAACTGCTGACGCGCACCCTGGCGCTGGGCAACAACTGATGAGTCGTCGCCATGTCTGAGATCGATCCGAAACAGCTCTATACCCAGCTGGGCCTCAACAAGACCACCCAGTCCAAGCAGAAGGCCCCGGACGAACTGGGCCAGGACGACTTTCTGGCGCTGATGACGGCACAGCTGAAGTTTCAGGACCCGCTCAAACCGATGGAGAACGGGGATTTCCTCGCGCAGATGGCGCAGTTCAGCACCGTCAGCGGCATCAACGACCTGAACAGTTCCTTCAACAGCATGAGCACGGCCTTCCAGTCCAATCAGGCCCTGCAGGCCTCGACCATGGTCGGCCGTGATGTACTGGTGCCCGGCGATCAGGCACGGCTTGGCGAAACCGAGCCGCTGGTGGCCGCGGTCGATCTCGATCAGCCGGCGAAACAGGTGGTGGTCAACATCACCGATGCCAGCGGGCAACTGGTCAAGCGGCTGGATTTCGGCCTGCAGCCGGCCGGCCTGATGGATGTGCGCTGGGACGGCCTGCTCGATGACGGCAGCCGGGCACCGGCCGGCGCCTACCGCATCGCCGCCGAGGTGCACCAGAACGATGGCATCAACAGCGGCAGCATGCTCACCCAGGTGCGCGTCGAGAGCGTGACGCTGGGGCAGGCCGGGCAGGAATTGACTTTGACGGTTTCCGATCTGGGCGATATCAGCATGAGCCAGATCCGGAAGATTTCGTAGACGGGCCCAGGCCCGCCTTCATTGCAACGATAGGGGAGACAGCATGTCCTTCAATACCGCCTTGAGCGGCCTGCAGGCCGCATCGATGGACCTCAATGTGACCAGTAACAACATCGCCAATGTCGGGACCACCGGCTTCAAGTTCTCGCGCACCGAGTTCGGCGATGTCTATGCCGTATCGCCCTTTGGCAATTCGCCCACCGCGGTGGGCCAGGGCGTGCAGATCGACAATGTGAGCCAGCAGTTCTCGCAGGGGAACTTCCAGTTCACCGACGCCAGTCTGGATCTGGCGATCAGCGGGCAGGGCTTCTTCGTGATCAGTCAGAATCCCGACGGCACCGACCGCAACTACAGCCGCGCCGGCGAGTTTCGCGTCAATGCCGACGGTTACATCGTCAACAACGATGGCCGCTACCTGCAGGCCTTCCCGGTGGATCCGCTGACCGGCGAGGTCACGTCCACCAGCCTCAATACCACCAGCTCGATCGTGCTGCCGCCGTCCACCGGTACCCCGCTGGCCACCGACCAGATCGATATCGGCGTCAACCTCAACGCCACCGCGATTCCCAAGGATCCGGCCCTGTTCGATCCCAGTGTCAGCAACAGCTACACCAACTCCACCTCGTCCACGGTCTATGACTCGCTGGGTGAGTCCCATGTGCTGACCTACTACTTCATCAAGGACGACATCGGCAGCGCCACCAACCCGGCGCCCGGCGATCCCAACCAGTGGCAG
This sequence comes from Gammaproteobacteria bacterium, assembly GCA_026989015.1. Taxonomy (GTDB): domain Bacteria; phylum Pseudomonadota; class Gammaproteobacteria; genus S144-22. The sequence continues at coordinate 102,981 of JALSKD010000177.1, read as the reverse complement.
ATGTTCACCTATCTGGACGGCGCGCCGGTGGACATCACCGGCGGCAACACCATCAACCACCCGGATCCGACCGGCGCCCCCAACATCAACCAGGTGGCGGCCCAGTTCAACTTCAACCCCGACGGTTCGCTGGCCTCCACCACCCCGGCGCTGATCCAGAACACCAGCATTGCGCTGGCCAATGGCGCCAATCCACTGACCATCGTCCATGACTTTGCCAACAACAACACCACCCAGTATGCCGCCAACTTCTCGGTCAACACGCTGAACCCGACCGGTTACACCACCGGCCGGCTGACCGGCATCGACATTTCCGAGGACGGGCTGATCCGCGCCACCTACACCAATGGTGTCTCGTCGCCGATCGGCAAGGTGGCGCTGGCCGACTTCCCCAACAGCCAGGGCCTGGCCAATGTCGGTGCCACTTCCTGGGACGAAACCCAGGCTTCCGGCGCCGTGCTGGCCGGCGAGGCGGGTACCGGTCGTTTCGGGCTGATCCAGTCCGGCGCGCTGGAGACCTCGAATGTGGACCTGACCCAGCAACTGGTGAACCTGATCACCGCGCAACGCAACTTCCAGGCCAATGCGCGGACCATCGAAACCGCCAATACGCTGACTCAGACCATTATCCAGATCCGCTGAACGGGGTATTGAACCGCCATGGACCGTCTTCTCTACATCGCCATGAACGGCGCCCGCAACGCCCAGTTCGGGCAGCAGGTGGTGGCCAACAACCTGGCCAATGCCAGCACGGTCGGCTTCAAGGCTCAGATCGAACACTTTCAGTCCGAGCCGGTATACGGTCCGGGCCATCCGGCCCGGGCCTATGCCAGCGAGCGCATCAGCGGTGCAGACCTGGTTTCGGGCCCGATCATGACCACCGGTCGCGATCTGGATGTGGCGATCAACGGGGAGGGCTGGATGGAAGTGCAGGCCGCCGACGGCAGCATCGCCTACAGCCGTCGCGGCGATCTGCGCATCGATGCCAGCGGCCTGCTGACCAACGGCGCGGGGCAGCCGGTGATGGGCGAGGGCGGACCGGTCACGCTGCCGGAATTCGAAAGCCTGGTCATCGGTCGCGACGGGTCGATCAGCATCCGCGCCAGCGGCCAGGCGGCGAGTACGCTGGTGACCATCGACCGCCTGCGCTTGGTAAAACCCGATGCGGACACCCTGCAACGCGGCGAGGACGGGCTGTTCCGCACCCGCGACGGCAGCCAGCCGGAGCCGGACGCCTCGGTCACGCTCACCAGCGGTGCACTGGAAGGCAGTAATGTCAACAGCGTGGACGCCATGGTGCAGATGATGGAATACGCCCGTTTCTACGAAACCCAGGTCAAGCTGATGAGCCTGGCCAATGAAAACGATGCCGCGAGCTCGCGGCTGATGCGCCTGTCCGGCTGACGGGATCGGACAGTTGCTGAATGAGCCCGGTCGGCGTCTGCCACCGGGTTTTTTTCTGCCCGGCCCCCGGACTCCGCATCGGGTTGTCGACCGTCCGGCGCGGGATTTGATATAGATCATTCCGTTTCCTTGGCGGGGTCTCTAAGGTGCGTGGTGAACAAGGGAGCCGCCCATGACCATCTCTCGATCCAAGCGCAACCTGTTGTTCGGCCGTCCGGCCAACCAGCAACCGCTGCGCCCCCCCTGGGCCGTAGAGGAGGCGCGATTCGTCCGTCTCTGTGACCGCTGCGGCGACTGTGTCCGCGAATGCCCTCAAGGCATCATCCGTATCGGCGATGGCGGCTACCCCGAAATTGATTTCCAGTCATCCGGTTGCGACTACTGCGAGGCCTGCGTGGCCGTATGCACGCCCGAGGCCCTGAAGATGGGCGGGCGCGCGCCCTGGCAGCAGGTCGCGCAGATCGATGACCGGTGTTTTTCGGAGCGCGGCGTGATCTGCCGCTCCTGCGGCGAGGTCTGCGAGACCGAAGCCATCCGTTTCACCCAGGTCGTTGGCGGCATCACCCATGTGCACATGGCGACGGCTGCCTGCACCGGCTGCGGAGAGTGCGTGAGCATCTGTCCGGCCGGCGCGATCACGATCAACCGACAACATCCGGAGTAGCGAGTCATGACCGAGTACAACATTTGTGGCGTGATGGTGCATGCCCGCGCCGATCAGCGGTTCAAGGTGGAGGAGGCCCTCAATGCGCGCCCCGGCGTGGAGGTGCATGCCAACACCGAGGAAGGCCGCCTGGTGGTCACCGTCGAAGACGAGAGCAGCCGGGTGGTGGCCGATACCATTTCCAGTTTCCATGACATCGACGGGGTGCTGTCCGCGGCGATGATCTATCAATTCAGCGACGATCTGACGACCACTGAGGGGGCTCAAGCATGAAATTGACCAGACGCGACTTTATCAAGACCAATGCCATCGCCGCGACCGCGGCCGCTGCCGGCGTCACCATTCCCGGCATCAACGAAGCACTGGCCAAGGGCCCCGACGATATCCGCTGGGACAAGGCGCCCTGCCGTTTCTGCGGCACCGGCTGTTCGGTGCTGGTGGGCACCCGCAACGACCGCATCGTGGCCACCCAGGGCGATCCCGACGCACCGGTCAACCGCGGCCTGAACTGCATCAAGGGCTATTTCCTGTCGAAGATCATCTACGGCAAGGACCGGCTCACCAAGCCGCTGCTGCGCAAGACCGACGGCGTCTACGACAAGGACGGCCACTTCGAGGAAGTGTCCTGGGACGAGGCCTTCGATGTCATGGCCGAGAAATTCAAGGAAGCCATCCGCCGCAGCAACGAGGAGAACAAGGGCAAGCCGGTGGACAAGATCACCTCCCGCGTCGGCATGTTCGGCTCCGGGCAATGGACCGTGTGGGAAGGCTATGCCGCTTCCAAGCTGTTCAAGGCCGGCTTCCGTTCCAACAACATCGACCCCAATGCGCGCCACTGCATGGCGTCGGCGGTGGGCGCCTTCATCCGCGCCTTCGGCGCCGACGAGCCGATGGGCTGCTACGACGACCTGGAGCATGCCGATGCCTTCGTGCTGTGGGGATCGAACATGGCGGAGATGCACCCGATCCTGTGGACCCGCCTCACCGACACCCGACTCACCAAGCCGGGCTGCGAGGTGCATGTACTGTCCACCTACAAGCACCGCTGCTTCGATCTGGCCGACAACGGCATGGTGTTCACCCCGCAGACGGATCTGGCGATCCTCAACTACATCGCCAACTACATCATCCAGAACAAGGCCTACAACGAGGAGTTCATTAACCAGCATGTGAACTTCACCAAAACCCCGACCGATATCGGCTATGGCCTGCGCCCGGAGCATCCGCTGCAGAAAAAGGCCAAGAACGCCAACAAGGGCAAGCTCTCCAAGATCAGTTTCGAGGAATACGCCAAGTCGGTCGAGCCCTACACCCTGGAGTACACCGCCGAGCTGTCCGGCGTGCCCAAGGAAAAACTCGAGCGGCTGGCCAAGCTCTATGCCGATCCGGACAAGAAGATCATGTCGCTGTGGACCATGGGCTTCAACCAGCATACCCGCGGCGTCTGGGTCAACGGCCTGTGCTACAACGTGCACCTGCTGATGGGCAAGATCTCCGAGCCCGGCAATGGCCCCTTCTCGCTCACCGGTCAGCCCTCGGCTTGCGGTACCGCCCGTGAGGTGGGCACGTTCGCCCATCGCCTGCCGGCCGATTATGTGATCATGAAAAAGCCGCACCGCGATTTCGCCGAGAAGATCTGGAAACTGCCGGAAGGCACCATCCCCGGCAAGAAGGGCTACCACGCCGTGTTGCAGAATCGCATGCTCAAGGACGGCAAGCTCAATGCCTACTGGGTACAGTGCAACAACAACATGCAGGCGGCCGCCAACATGAACGAGGAGACCTATCCGGGCTACCGCAATCCGGACAACTTCATCGTCGTCTCCGACCCCTACCCGACGGTCACCGCGATGGCGGCCGATCTGATCCTGCCCACCGCGATGTGGACCGAGAAGGAGGGCGCCTACGGCAACGCCGAGCGGCGTACCCAGTTCTGGCGCGAGCAGGTACCGGCGCCGGGCGAGGCCAAATCCGATCTGTGGCAGGTGATGGAGTTCTCCAAGCGCTTCAAGGTCGAGGAAGTCTGGCCCGAGGAGTTGTTGGCGAAGAAGCCGGAATACCGCGGCAAGACCCTGTTCGACATCCTCTATGCCAATGGCCAGGTGGACCGGTTCCCCTATGAGGGCAAGATCACCGATGACCGGGGCAACGCCTACCGCAACCATGAATCCGAGCATTTCGGCTTCTATGTACAGAAAGGCCTGTTCGAGGAGTACCGCCGCTTCCAGCACGAAGGCGTGAAGAAAGGCCACGAACAGGCACCCTTCGATGTCTACCACAAGGTGCGTGGCCTGCGCTGGCCGGTCATCAACGGCAAGGAAACCCTGTGGCGTTACCGTGAAGGCTACGACCCCTATGTCAAGGCCGGGGAAGGCTGGAAGTTCTATGGCCGCAAGGACGGACGCGCCAACATCATCACCGCCCCCTACGAGCCGCCGGCGGAAAGCCCGGACAAGGATTTCGACCTGTGGCTGTGCACCGGCCGCGTGCTCGAACACTGGCATTCCGGCTCGATGACGCGGCGGGTGCCGGAGCTTTATCGAGCTTTCCCCGACGCGGTGGTGTTCATGCACCCCAAGGACGCCAAGAAACGGGGCCTGCGCCGTGGCATGACGGCCAAAATCGCATCACGGCGCGGCGAGATCGAGGCCATGGTCGAAACCCGTGGGCGCAACCGTGTGCCCGAGGGGCTGATCTTCGTGCCCTGGTTCGATGCCGGACGATTGGTCAACAAGCTGACGCTGGATGCCACCGACCCGCTGTCCAAGGAGACGGACTACAAGAAGTGCGCGGTCAAGGTGGAGCGCGCCTGACCGACGCGGGCTGACGGGGCAGTGGCATGAACGACAGTGAGAAACGGGCGCGGCAGAGCCGGCGGCGGTTCCTGATCGGACTGCTCAAGGGCGCCAGCGCAGCCGGCATTGCGGGGCTGGGCATCGGTCTCTATGCCGGTCCGGCCCGCTCGTTGCCGGCCACTGCCATCCGCCCGCCCGGTGTCAACGACGAAGATGAATTCCTCGCCGCCTGCATCCGCTGCGGATTGTGTGTGCGCGGCTGTCCCTACGACACCCTCAAGCTGGCCGAGGTCGGCGAGGAGGTGCCGCTGGGTACGCCCTGGTTCGAGGCCCGCAAGATCCCCTGCGAAATGTGCGAGGACATACCCTGCGTCAAGGCCTGTCCCACCGGCGCGCTGGATCCCGGCCTCACCGACATCGACGAGGCGGACATGGGTCTGGCGGTGCTGATCGATCAGGAAAACTGCATCGCGTTTCAGGGCTTGCGCTGCGAGGTCTGTTACAACGTATGCCCGGTACACGGCAAGGCGATCACGCTGGAACTCAAGCCCAACAAGCGCACCGGGAAGCATGCCTTCTTCATTCCCACCGTGCACTCCGATCACTGTACCGGCTGCGGCAAGTGCGAACATGCCTGCGTGGTCGAGACCGCCACCATCAAGGTGCTCCCCCGCCATCTGGCGATGGGCGAAATGGGCAACTATTACCGCCTCGGCTGGGAAGAGAAGCAGAAGGCGGGCGGCAGCCTGGTGACCCCGGATCTGGAGCACCGCTACACATTGCCCGAAGGCCAGCGCTACGACTACGAAGGCCAGGGGCTGATCCGCGAACAGCAGGGTGACGACGCCACGCCCTTTGGCAACAGCGCGCTCGACACCCTCAACAGAGGCTTCAAGTGATGGCGGTCGCGGCGAAGAAGAAGGCCACCCCGCCGAGCGAGCTGGGCCGGGAGGCGCTGCGCGTCAAGGGTTTCTGGAAAACCTGCAAATGGTTGATTTTGCGCAGGTTTTCGCAAATCACGATACTGGCCCTGTTCCTCATCGGGCCCTGGTTCGGTATCTGGATCGTCAAGGGCAACCTGGCCTCCAGCCTGACCCTGGATGTATTGCCGCTGACCGATCCCTTCGTGTTGCTGCAGACCCTGGCGGCCGGCTACCTGCCGGAGATGACGGCGGTCATCGGTGCACTGATCGTTTTGGCCTTCTACATGCTGATCGGTGGCCGTGCCTACTGTTCCTGGGTCTGCCCGATCAATATCGTCACCGATGCGGCCCAGTGGTTGCGCACCCAACTCAACATCAAGTCCGAACTCAAGCTGTCGCGCGCCAACCGCTACTGGTTCCTGGCCGCCGTGCTGGGCGTCTCCGCGGCGCTGGGTATCATCGCCTGGGAATTCGTCAACCCGGTGTCGATGGTGCAGCGCGCGTTGATCTTCGGTATGGGCATGGCCTGGGCGATCATCCTGATGATCTTCCTGCTCGACGCCTTCATCAGTCGCCGCGCCTGGTGCGGCCACCTGTGTCCGGTCGGCGCCTTCTACAGCCTGCTGGGCAAGACCAGCCTGATCCGCGTCAACGCGGTGGCGCTGGACCGCTGCGACCGCTGCATGGAATGTTTCGCGGTCTGCCCGGAGCAGAAGGTCATCACACCGGTGCTGAAAAAGAACGGCCGGCCCACCAGCATCATCAAGGACATCAATTGCACCAATTGCGGGCGCTGCATCGACATCTGCAGCACCGAAGTCTTCCGTTTCGACCTGCGTTTCAACGACCGGGTCGGCCATCCGGCCGACAGCGACCCGGCCGAACCCGTTAAACAGTCCCATCAGAGAGAGGTCTTACCATGAAAAAATCACCGTTCCTCATCCTCGGCTTGTTGCTTGGCCTGTCCTTTGCCGGCTGGGCGGGCGATGTGCAGTCTCTGCGTGGCGCGATGGATATCGAAGGCCCCTCGGCGCCGGTGGACATCAAGAAGGTGCAACCGGATCGCGATCCGATACCGCGGGATTATGTGCAGCAGCCGCCGCTGGTGCCCCACAAGATCGACAACTACAAGATCACCCTCAAGTTCAACAAGTGCCTGACCTGCCACAGCTGGAAGAACTACAAGCGCTATGGCGCCACCAAGATCAGTCAGACCCATTTCGAGGACCGTGACGCCAATGTGCTGGCCAATGTCTCCGCGCGGCGCTATTTCTGCACCCAGTGCCATGTGCCACAGGTGGATGCCCAGCCGCTGGTCGAGAACAAGTTCCAGCCCGTCGAAGCCTTGCGCTGAGACGCTGACCGGAGCGAGAGACTGACATGAGTATTCGATCGATAGTTGACACACTGAAGCGGCCGAGCAAGAAATCGCTCGGTGCCATACTGTTCCTGGGTTTTGTTGCTGGTATCGTTTTCTGGGGCGGATTCAATACCGCGATGGAGGCCACCAATACCGAGAAGTTCTGCATCTCCTGCCACGAGATGGAAGAGAATGTCTATGTGGAATACCAGGATACCATCCACTATGCCAACCGCAGCGGGGTGCGCGCCACCTGTCCGGACTGCCATGTGCCCAAGCCCTGGGTCTACAAGATGATCCGCAAGGTGCAGGCCTCCAACGAGTTGCTGCACAAGGTGCTGGGCACCATCGATACGCCGGAGAAGTTCGAGGCCAAGCGGCTCGAACTGGCGCGGCATGTCTGGAAGGCCATGAAGGATACGGATTCCCGGGAGTGCCGGAACTGCCACGACTGGGAGTCGATGGACTACACCAAGCAACAGCGTCGGGCGATGAAAAACCACATCAAGGGCTTCGACGAGGGCAAGACCTGCATCGATTGCCACAAGGGCATCGCCCATTCACTGCCGGCGCTGTATGAGGTGGACCCTTCCGCCGTAACCGGTCTGGCCGGCCATCAGAAGGGCGACAAGATCGCCCAGTAAGCGCTCCGAACACGGCCCGGACCACAGGCGTCCGGGCCGTGCATCGGGAACCCGCTGTCATTCGCAGTCGGGTTCTTCTTCCTCGCCTTCCGCGGCTTTTTTCTTTTTCTGGGCCTCTTCGCCTGCGGCCGTCTGTTCGTCGGTTGCCGTGGCCTTGCTGTCGTCCTGCTGTGCGAGGGCGGGGGCGGTGTTCAAGCCGCCGGCCAACAGCAGCAACAGGGGCAGCAGTTTCCATGGGGTTCGGGATTCGGTGTTCATCGGGCATCCTCCTGACGGGTGGGTCGTCCACTGTGGACGATTTCATGCTACTCCTTATGATGCCGCGGGCGAAGAAAAGTTTTGCTTATACAGTGATCAGGATCAAGCGGCAGGCAGACCCAGGTCTTTCAGCCGGCGAGCATGGCCTTCAGGCTTTCCAGGTGATCGAGTCCCCTTTGTTTCTTCTCCTCGGGGCTGAGTGTTTCGCTGCAATGCTCCGCGCCTTCCAGGTCCTCGGCGGGCATCTCGGCGATGAAGCGACTGGGTTCGCACTGGATCACTTCGCCGTATTTCTGCCGCGTGCGGGCATAGCTGATCGTCAGTTGCCGCTCGGCGCGGGTGATGCCTACATAGGCCAGGCGGCGTTCTTCCTGGATGCCGTCCTCATCCTGACACTGGGCGTGGGGGATGGTGTCTTCCTCGAAGCCGACCAGATAGACATGGGGGAATTCAAGTCCCTTGGCGGCGTGCAGGGTCATCAGCTGGACACTGTCCGAAGTCGAGCCGTCATCGCTGTTCTCTAGGATCGACATCAGCGTCAGCCGGGAGACGAGGGCGGACAGACCGGGATCGTCCTGCTGTTTCTGCAGGTTGCCGATCCAGCTGATCAGCTCTTCCACATTGGCCATCCGCGATTCGGCCTGCTTGCGGGACTGGCTGGTGGCGTTCAGCCAGTCGGCATAGTCCAGTTCCTCGACGATACGCCGGGTCAGGCTCATGGCGTCCAGTTCTTCGGCCTGGCGGCGCTTTTCTTCCAGCCAGTCGGCGAAGCGCTGCAGACTGATCCAGCCCTTGCGCGGCAGTTTCTGTTCCAGTCCGTGCTCGTGCAGCACATTGCCCAGGTTCTGGTGACGCCAGGCTGCGTATTCCCCGAGGATCTTCAGCGTGCCGGCGCCGATCTCGCGGCGCGGGGTGTTGATGATGCGCAGCAGGGCGCGGTCGTCCTCGGGGTTGGCGATGATGCGCAGGTAGGCGGTCAGGTCCTTGATCTCGCTGCGTTCGAAGAAGGCGGTGCCGCCGGTGATGCGGTAGGGCACCGAGTGTTCGCGCAGCAGTTTTTCGTAGAGGCGGGACTGATGGTTGCCCCGGTAGAGGATGGCGAAATGCTTCCAGGGTTCGCCCTGGAAATGCTTGCCGATGAGGTCGATGACGACCTGCCGGGCCTCGTCCTGGTCGTTCTTGCACGGCAGCACGCGCACGAAGTCACCGTCGCCCGCAGCGGACCAGAGCTTTTTCTCGAACAGGTGCGGGTTGTTGCCGATGACGGCATTGGCGACGCGCAGGATGCGGCTGGTGGAGCGGTAGTTCTGCTCCAGCTTGATCACTTCCAGCCGCGGGAAGTCCTGCTGCAGCCGATGAATGTTTTCGGGCCGCGCGCCGCGCCAGGCATAGATCGACTGGTCGTCGTCGCCGACCACGGTCAGTTTCTGCCGTACCGAGCAGAGTTGCCGGATCAGTTCGTACTGGCTGGCGTTGGTGTCCTGGTATTCATCCACCAGCAGGTAGTGGATGCGGTCGCGCCACTGATCCAGCACCTCGGGGTGCTGGCGGAACAGCACGACCGGCAGCATGATCAGGTCGTCGAAGTCGACCGCGTTGCAGGCCTGCAACTGATCGCGGTAGGCGAGATAGATCCGGGCCTGATGCTGCTGCAGGCTGTCTTCGGCCTGATCGAGGGCCTGCTCGGGGGTGGTGAAATCGTTCTTCCACTGGCTGATCCGCCACTGGGTCTGGCGTATCAGCTCCGGCTCCGGGTTGTCCTTGTGCTGCAATTCGGCGATACAGTCCTCGGCGTCTCGGGCGTCGAGGATGCTGAAACCCTTGCGCAGGCCCAGCCGTGCGTACTCCCGCTGCAGGATGTTCAGCCCCAGGGTGTGGAAGGTGGAGATGCGCAGCCCCTGGGCTTCGCGCTTGCCGAGCAGTTCGGCGGCCCGCTGTTTCATTTCCTTCGCCGCCTTGTTGGTGAAGGTCACCGCGCGTATGCGGTCGGGCCGGTAGCCGGCCTCACGGATCAGCCAGGCGATCTTCTGGGTGATCACCCGTGTCTTGCCGCTGCCGGCGCCAGCCAGCACCAGACAGGGGGTTTCGACGGTGGTGACGGCGCGCCGTTGGGGGTCATTGAGCTGTTGCAGGTTCATGACGGCTATTCTATCGTGCCGGGAAGTCCATGGGGCATAAACCATCCGGGGTATTGAGTTGAAGATCGACGACGCGGGCTGGCTGATCGGCGCGACACATTGTCCGTCACCCAACTTTGATGCGCGGCCACCGGGCTGCGACATCGAGCTGCTGGTGGTGCACGCGATCAGCCTGCCGCCGGGCGAGTACGGCGGCGGTTACATCCGGGCCTTCTTCCGGAACCGGCTGGATGCCGGCGCGCATCCGTATTTTGCAGAAATCGCCGATCTCGAGGTGTCCGCTCACTGCCTGATCGAGCGTGACGGCCGGCTGACCCAGTTCGTCTCCTTCGATGACCGCGCCTGGCATGCCGGTGAGTCCTGCTGGCGGGGACGCGAGCGCTGCAACGATTTCTCGATCGGCATCGAACTGGAAGGCTGCGACGAGGACGGTTTCGAGAGCGCCCAGTACGCGCAGCTGGCGCGGCTGGCAATCGCCCTGGGCAAGCGGTATCCTGCGCTGCACATTGCCATGCCGGAGCCGGCCATCTGTGGCCACAGTGACATCGCTCCGGGGCGCAAGACCGACCCCGGGCCCGGTTTCGACTGGGCCGGCTTCCATGAGTTGCTGAACCTTTCTGCCGATACCACGACATGACCGTTCTGAGCCTGATCATCGCGCTGCTGCTGGAACGCAGCCTGCCGCAACTGAAATCCTTCCGCCGCTTCGATGGCCTGCGCGACTACAGCCGCTGGATGCTCGAGGTGCTGCAGATCGACAAGCTGGGTCCCTGGGGCGCGCTGGCGGTGCTGATGGCTCCGCTGCTGCTGGCGGTGTGGCTGCTGTCCTCGATGTTCCACAATGCCTTGTTCGGCCTGTTCGAGCTGGCTTTCGGCGTCATCGTGATTTACCTGAGCCTGGGGCCGGATGAACTGGATCCCCAGGTGGACGATTACCTGGATACGCTCGATGACGACGACCCACAGGCCCGCCGGTCCGCCGCCATGCCGCTGCTGGGTCAGGATGCGCCGGAAGCCCTGCCGGAGCAGGCCGAGGGCATGTGCCGGGCGCTGTTCTCCGAGGCATTGATCCGCATCTACGGACCGGTATTCTGGTTCGTGGTGCTGGGGCCGGTGGGGGCCGTTGCCTACCGGATACTCGAACGCTTCCAGCGTCAGGCGGATCTGCTCGATGAATCGTTGCAGAGTCTGCGGGCCGTGGCCCGTGAGCTGCTGGGCTGGATGGATTGGATTCCGGCGCGGATAACGGCATTCGCATATATGATTGCGGGTCGCTTCGACGACGGCTGGCAGGCCTTCAGGCGGGGCGTGTCGCTGGCCGCCGACCTCCATGAGCAGAATACCGAGTTGCTGCGCCAGGTGGGTGCGGCAGCCATCGGATTGGCCGAACGCATCACCGCTCCCGAGTCGGCGGCTGCCGAGTTGCGCAAGGCGCGCGGCCTGGTGCTGCGGGCGCTGGTGATCTGGTTGCTGCTGGTCCTGGCGCTGACGCTGCTGTTCTGAAAACTCAGTCCGGTTTTTGCAGCCGCTCGCGGGCGATGCGCCGCAGTTCCGGCACCTCGATGCCGGCCTGATCGGCGATTGCCAGCGCCCGTTGCAGGCGGGCCGGTGCGCTGCGGCCCATGCAGCGGTGATCGGGGTCGCCGTCGAAGGCTTCGAGCACCGCCGCCAGCAGTCGATCGCGATCGAAGTGCTGCCCGGTGAGGTGTTCCTGCAGCTTCAGCACATCGTCGAACACCCGGTTCATCAACAGGCTGTGGTCATCCCAGAGCGCCTTGACCGTACCGCCGGTTTCCAGACCGGCGATATTGGTGGTGAGGATGTAGAGGTTTTTGCGCACCAGTTCGAACAGCATGTCGTCTTTTCTGTCGATGCACAGGGCAGGGATACCCAGGCTTTCCAGTGCCTCGACCAGAATGCCGGCCCCGGGGCCATGCACCGGTGAAGGCACCAACACCTTCACATCCTGCCCCGGCTTCTTCTCGAACCAGACCGAGATCTCGGTGGGCTCGGTGATGTCATGGGCCTGCCAATCCCGGGGCAGCAATTCGTTCTGCAGCAGGCCGAGCCTTTGCTTCCAGGCCTCGGGCAGGCGTTCCAGCACCGGGTGCAGGTCGCTTTCGCCCACCGCCACCAGCACCAGCGCCGGAGAGGGCAGTGCCTCGGCCAGGGTGGAGAGATCGTCATCGCGCCGAGCCGGAAACACCGGATATCCGGCACGCAGCAGGCCGCGTGCAAAGACGCCGCCCATTTCACCGATGCCGATCAGTACCACGGGATCCTTCATTGCATTTCTCGCGTTTCAAAACGCCTCATTATGCCGAACGGGCGATTCCGCGTCAGCCACCTTTGCAGTACCATGAGCCGATTTGTTACAGGACCCATTCCATGAGCAACAACCCCCATCTTTCGGTCGCACTGGAGGCGGCGCGGGCCGGCGAGGAAGTCATTCGCCATTACTACGAGGCCAATGTGAAGGTCACGATGAAGGAGGACTACACGCCGGTCACCGTGGCCGATGTGGAGACCGAGCAGAAGATCCGGGAGGTGATACTCGGCGCCTTTCCCGATCACGGTTTCTACGGCGAGGAAACCGGCCACAGCAACCCCGATGCCGAATACACCTGGCTGATCGACCCGATCGACGGCACCAAGGCCTTCGTCCGCCAGTACCCGTTCTTTTCCACCCAGATCGCACTGATGCACCGGGGCGAGCTGGTGGTCGGAGTGTCCAACGGGGTGATGTTCAACGAACTGGCCTGGGCCAGCCGTGGCGAGGGCGCTTACCTCAACGATCGGCCGATCCGGGTCAGCGCCCTGACCGAGATGCGCGACGCGGCCCTGTCCACCGGCAACATCGCCAGTCTGGCGGCCGATGCGCAGGGCTGGGACGGGCTGGGCCGGCTGGCCCGACAGGTCAACCGCACCCGCGGCTATGGGGATTTCTACCACTACCACCTGTTGGCCAGCGGAAAAATCGAGATCATCGTCGAATCGGATGTGAACATACTCGATATTGCGGCATTGTCGGTGATCGTGCGCGAAGCCGGTGGGGTGTTCACCGATCTGGACGGCAAGCCGCCGATCCTCGATACGCGCTCGGTGCTGGCCTGCAGTTCGGCGGACTACCACCGCCGGGTATTCGACCTGATCCATGGTGGGGGCGAATGATGCTGAAGAAGATCGCCGAAGTCCCGCTGCTGTTCTATCTGGTGTTCGCCTTCACCCTGGGGCTGGCCCCGTTCCGGCCGCAGCCGCACCTGCTGGAGAAGCTGGGCATGCTGCTCGACGGCAGCCTGTCGCGGCCGGTCGATATCTTCGATCTGTGCCTGCACGCTCTGCCGTGGCTGCTGCTGTCGATACGCCTGTGGCTGGCGTTCAACGGTCGCGCGAATCCAGCTCCACCCACTGATCGTTGACGAAAATCTCGGCCGGCCGGTAGCGCGCCTTGTAGCGCATCTTGTCGCAGCCTTCGATCCAGTAGCCCAGGTAGAGGTAGGGGTAGCCCTGTTCCCGCGCCATCGCGATCTGCGACAGGATGGCGAAATGGCCGAGGCTGCGCTCCCCGAGTTCCGGGTCGAAAAAGGTATAGACCGCCGACAGGCCGCTTTCGGTGACATCGGTGACCGCCACGCCCAGCAAGCGGCGTCCCTGGCGAAATTCCACGAAGCGGGTCTCCGCCCAGTCGCAGATCAGAAAACGGTGGTAGTCGGCCCGGCTGGGGTTGGCCATGCTGCCGTCGGCATGGCGGGTGTCGATGTAGCGGCGGTAGAGTTCGTAATGTTCCTCGAAGAACTTCGCCGGAGCGATCTGGACCGACAGGTCGGCGTTGCGGCGCAGGTTCTTGCGGTCGTTGCGTGAAAGCCGGTGATCCTCAACCCGCACCCGCAGCGAGATGCAGGCCGTGCAGTCCGGGCAGTGCGGGCGGTACAGGTAACCGCCGGACCGGCGAAAGCCGAACAGGATCAGGTTGTTGTAGGTGTCGGCGTCCATGTCCACATAGGGGTTGGCAAAGGCGGAAATGGACTGGCGCCCCTCCAGATAGCCGCAGGGTTCGGGGCGGGAGGCGTAGAAATTGATCCGGGTCTGGTCGTTCATGATGCGCGTGGATGAAACCTCGGGTTGTCGTCGGCGCCGGACTCCCTGGCTACGCTTATTCTAGACCCTCGATCGCGCTTTGCCGGGAAAAAAACCGCCGCAGGCGCGGCAACGGATGAATGGCCGATCTTCAGTCGGGAACGGGCTTTTTGACCGGCTCGACGGCCTGTCCCACCTCGATCCAGCCATTGCTTCGGTGCAGGCCGTTCTGGCCGAAGTAGATCTTGCCGTCTTCGCCGCGGCGGTATGCTGCCAGCGCCTTGAGTATCGACGAATCCTGCTCGGCGGTCCGCTGGTCGATGCTGGGGATCACGCAGCGGGAGCAGGGCTTGGGCAGGTCGATGACAAGGTCGCCGATGCGGATCGCCGCCCAGTCGTCCTCCTCGTGCGGCTGGCCGCCCTCGATGACGATGTTGGGCCGGAAACGGTCGATGCCGACCGGCTGCTCCAGCCGCGCATTGAGCGGCAACAGGTTTTCCAGGCTGACCACCAGCAGCGGGAAGCTGTCGGCAAAGCCCACCGTCCGGCCTTCCGCTGCATAGTCTCGATCCACCTGGCGGGGCACGCTTTCGGGCAGATATACCAGATGGCAGCAGGTCTCCAGCACTTCGCTGAACCAGCGATCGATGGCCTCGGAGACGATGCTGCCGGGCAGCAGGTCGTTCCAGATCTGAACCGGCATGCGGTCCACATCCGGGCTGTGCAGCGGGATTTCGATCTGCCTGCCGTCGCTGCGGGCGATCAGTGCGTCGTCGGTCAGCTCGGTGGCGATGCGCGCCATGGCCGGCACCCGGCGCTGGCTGAGAAACTGCCCTTCGTCGTCGACCAGCATCCAGTGGCGGTCCCAGCGCAGGCCGGTATCGACCAGTTCGGCGCGTTCGAGCCCGATGCCCTGACAGGACTTGATGGGATAGATGTACAACGAATGGATGCGGAGGGTCATGACGGATCGGTCCCGGGCGTGAATTGAAAGAACCGGACGGTCGTGTTCCATACCGCGTCGGCCAGCTGCTCCAGCGGCCTGCCCTGGAGCCGGGCCACGGTGGCGGCGACATGGGGCAGGTACCGCGGACGGTTGGTCTTGTCCGCCGGGGGATCGGGCAGGTCGCGCGGCAGCAGGTAGGGGGCGTCGGTTTCCAGCATCAGGCGGTCGTCCGGGATCTCCGTGACCGCCTGCTGCAGGGACTGGCCGCGGCGTTCGTCGCAGATCCAGCCGGTGATGCCGATGTGGCAGTCCAGGTCGAGCAGGCGGAACAGGGCGTCACGACCCTCGGTAAAGCAGTGGGCCACCGCGCCGGGCAGACGGTCCCGGTAGCGGGCGAGCAGGGTGGTGAAGTCATCCAGCGCGTCGCGCTGGTGCAGAAACACCGGCATGCCAAGGCGGGCGGCCAGCTCCAGCTGGGCCTCAAAGGCTTCCAGCTGATGCGCGCGGGGTGAGAAGTTGCGGTTGTAATCGAGCCCGGTTTCGCCGATGGCAGCGACGCTTTTGGCGATGGCCAGCCTTTCGATCCGATGAGCCGTGTCCGCGTTCCATTCACTGGCGTCATGCGGGTGCACGCCGCAGGTACAACGCAGATGCCGCGGAAAGCGCTGGCACAGCTCCTGCGCCACCTGGCTCTGCTGCAGCGAGGTGGCGGTGACGATCTGGCCTTCGACGCCGGCCGCGGCGGCTTCCACGATCAGCGCCTGGGCACGGGGCAGCAGACGGCGGTTGCCGAGATTGACGCCGATGTCGATGTAACGGTTCATGTGCGGATACCGGTGCCGCGGTTGAGCAGGGTCATGGCGATGGCGAACAGCAGCAGGATGAAACCGACGATGACGGCCAGTGCGGGGCCGATGTCGATGTCGGAGACGCCGAGAAAACCATAGCGAAAGCTGTTGATCATGTACAGGATGGGGTTGGCCAGCGACAGCGTCTGCCAGAAGTCCGGCAACAGGTCGATGGAGTAGAAGATGCCGCCGAGGTAGATCAGCGGCGTCAGCACGAAGGTGGGTATGATCGATACATCGTCGAAGCTCTTGGCGAAGATGCCGTTGATCAGTCCCGCCAGCGCGAACAGGGTCGAGGTCAGCAGGGCCACCAGCAGCACCAGCAGAGCGTGTTCGGCGCGCACTTCGGTGAACAGCATCGAGGTCAGGGTCACCGCCAGCCCGACCGCCATGCCGCGGGCGATGCCGCCGCTCATGTAGCCGAGGAGGATGACAAGATTGGGGATCGGCGACACCAGCATCTCCTCGATGTGGTGGGCGAACTTGGCGCCGTAGAAGGAGGACACCACATTGGCGTAGGAATTGGTGATGATCGCCATCATGATCAGGCCGGGCATGATGAAATCCACATAGGGCAGGCCGTCCATGCGGCCGATGCGCCCGCCGATGAGGTTGCCGAAGATCAGGAAATAGAGCGCCACGGTGATCACCGGCGGGACGATGGTCTGCACCCAGATGCGCGCGAAACGCAGGATTTCGCGCCGGGTGATGGTGGCGTAGGCGATCCAGTAGCGGCGGTAGCGGCTCATGCGTTCTGCTCCGTCTCAAGCGGCTTCCCGGTCAGCCTGAGGAACAGTTCCTCGAGCCGGTTGCTCTTGTTGCGCAGGCTGTCCACGGCGATGCCGAGTCCGTCCAGCGCGTGCATCAGTTCGTTCAACGAATGGGGCTTGGGCAAGTCGGCTTCCAGCGTGTGTTCGTCGATGCGGCGCAGCGCGAAGGGACCGATCCGCGGCGGCAGCTGTCCCAGTGGCTCGCGGGCGTTGAGCACGAAGGTCTCGCAATCGAGCTGGCGCAGCAGGTGTTTCATGCGGTCGTTGGTGACGATGCGTCCATGGTCGATGATGGCGACCCGGCGGCACATCTGTTCCGCTTCTTCCAGGTAGTGGGTGGTGAGGATGATGGTGGTGCCCTGCTCGTTGATACGGCGCATGTAGTCCCACATCGATCGGCGCAGCTCGATGTCCACGCCGGCGGTGGGTTCGTCGAGGATCAGCAGTCGCGGCCGGTGGATCAACGCGCGGGCGATCATCAGCCGCCGCTTCATGCCGCCGGAGAGTTCGCGCGCCTGGACGCGCCGCTTGTCCCACAGGTCCAGTTCGCGCAGCAGCTGTTCTGTGCGCTGGCGCACCTGGCGCGGCGGCACGCCCTGGTAGCCGCCCTGGTTGGCGATGATCTCTTCCACCGGCTCGAAGATGTTGAAGTTGAATTCCTGGGGTACCACGCCGAGGTGGCTCTTGGCGGCGATCGGATCACGATCGATGGCGTCACCGAAGATGCGTACCTCGCCGGAAGTCTTGCGTACCAGTGATGAAACGATGCCGATGCAGGTGGACTTGCCGGCGCCATTGGGTCCGAGCAGCGCGAAGAACTCCCCCTGTTCCACTTCCAGGTCGATGCCACGCAGGGCCTGGTGGCCATTGGCGTAGGTCTTGTGCAGGTCGTGTATTTCGAGGGCGTTCATGGTCATTCCGGAGGTCGGGGACGCGGTATTATAGCGGCAGACCGCCGGCCGTGGGTGCAAAGTCCGGGCCCTGTGCTATAGGAAGCCCTGAACCTTGCAAAGCCGATGGTCCCCCTCCATGACACACTACCTCAATTCCCTTTATGTGCTTCTGGTCGAGCCCTCGTCCTCGCAGCGGCGTATCGTGTTGCAACAGTTCGAGGATCTGGGCATCCAGCAGTTCGATACCGTCGATACCGGTGAGGAAGCGCTGCTGAAGATCGACACCGAGCAGCCGGACCTGGTGATCAGCGCGCTGTTTCTTGAAGACATGACCGGGCGCGAACTGGTGCTGGAGATGCGCGACAATCCGCTATCGGTGGACATTCCGTTCATGCTGATCTCGTCGGAGACCTCGTTCCGCGAGCTGGACCCGGTCAAGCAGGCCGGTGCCTCGGCGGTACTGCCCAAGCCGTTTCAGGCCCGGGATCTGCAACGCGCCATCAACATGATCATGGACTGGGAAGCCCCGGACGCGATCGAGCTGGACCGGAGCCTGCGTATTCTTCTGGTGGACGACAGCCGCCTGGCGCGGCGTCTGATCACACGCACGCTGAACCGCATGGGACTGGAAGACATCACCGAGGCCGAGGACGGCCGGGCCGCGCTGCCATTGATCCAGCACAATGAGTACGACCTGGTCATCAGCGACTACAACATGCCGCACATGGACGGGCAGGAGCTGCTTTGGTTCATCCGCAACAAGAGCCGCCAGCCGCAGGTGCCGGTGATGATGGTCACCACTGAGGGCGATCAGAGCAAGCTGGCGGCGGTGCAGAGCCAGGGCGTGTCGGCGATCATCGACAAACCCTTCGATGCGGCTGCGGTCAAGCGTCTGATCGAGTCGATGGTCTGAGGGCTATCAGCGCGGCGGTGGCCAGGGCGCCGGATAGGGTTGAGGCCAGCTGCGGGGTGGCGGTGGCGGATACCCCCAGCCCGGTGCTGACCAGGCCGGATATTGGCCAGCCGGATAGGCTGGAGCCGGGTAAGGTGCCGGTCCGTAGCCGGGGGCGGTGGGAGGCGGCATGGGGGCGTGTCGCGGCGCGGGTGGTGCCGGGCGCGGTGGCGGGACAACGACCGGCGGTTGTGCCGCCGTGGTGGCTGATGGAACGGTGTTGGCCCGGTTGCGCTGCTGGATCTCCTGGAGCTTTTCCTGCATCCTCTCCTGTTGACGCTCGATCACTTCATAACTCAGGGGCTTCGCCGATCCGCTCTCGATCTGCAGGAAGACGATGACGAGGATGCCGATGAGGATGACGGCAATGGTCAGCATGATGATGCGCGACAGGGAAATCCGGTTGATCATGCGGGCCGATCGCGTTGTCAGGAAGAGCCGCCAGTGTATTGAAAACCTCTGGGAGGAACAAGCAAACCCATGACTTCTCGCCGCATCGAACTGTTCGTCATGCCCGGTTGCCCCGTCTGTCCGCAGATGGAGCGGCTGTTCGAACAGCTGAAACAGGACGGACAGCTCGATGAGCTGGAGGTCATCGACATCACCCGCTCGCCCGAACGGGCCAGCGCACTGGGGATTCGCAGCGCACCCTCCTATCTCGTCAATGGCGTGCTGTTCAGCGGGCTCAAGACGCGCAAGGACATCGAGGAACTGCTGCAGCAGAGTACCGGTGGCAAGTGGCGCTCGCTGCTCAGCGAAGAATTGTCCGAGGGCGGCATGGACGCCGCGCGCGAGGCAGTGCTGAAGGAAGAAGCGGCGCGTACGGCCCTGTTCGACCTGCTGGAGGATCCGGAAACGCCGCTGGTGGTGCGTATCGGGCTGTCGGCGATCATCGAGGAGCTGGCTGAACAGGGTTTGCTGGAGGCCCATCTGCCGCGTTTGCTCGCCCTGCTCGACAACCCGGACCAACGGATCGCCCTCGACGGTCTCTATTACCTGTCGATGCTGCAGGCACCGGAGGCGGTGCAGGCGCTGTCGCAAATCGCCGATGACGACCGCCATCCGCTGCAACAACAGGCCCGGGAGTTGCTGCAGGAACAGGCCAATTCAGCCTCGCTGCACTGACGCACCGGCCGCCACTTCGCGCATGGAAAACGCCTCCATCGTCTTCACCCTGTTCCTGATCTTCGCCGGCGCGGCGCTGGCCGCGACCCTGGCGCTGTGGCTGCGGCAGACGCTGATCATCGCCTATATTGCGGTCGGCCTGCTGATCGGGCCATCCGGTCTGGCGCTGATCCAGGACCCGACGCTGATCCAGAACATCGCCAATGTCGGCATCATCTTCCTGCTGTTCCTGCTCGGCCTCAACCTCAACCCGGCGGACCTGATCCGCATGGCCGGCGAGACCACACTGGTCACCGGCATCAGCTCGCTGGTGTTGCTGGGGCTGGGCTACGGCTTCGGCATTGCGCTGGGCTATGACGCCACCGCGTCACTGCTGCTGGGTTCGGCGCTGATGTTCTCGAGCACCATCATCGGCCTCAAGCTGATACCGACCACCGTCCTGCATCATCAGCATACCGGTGAGATCATGATTTCGGTGTTGCTGTTCCAGGACATCATCGCCATCATCCTGCTGCTGGTGCTGGAGGCTTCATCCCAGGCCGGCGAGGCCAGTCTGTGGCGCATGCTTGGGCCGTTTCTCGGCCTGCCGTTGCTGGCGCTGGGCACCTGGCTGATAGAACGCCATCTGCTGAACCGGCTGATCGCGCGCTTCGACCGCATCCAGGAGTACATTTTTCTGCTTGCCATCGGCTGGTGTCTCGGCGTGGCGGAAGCGGCCGAGTGGATGGGCCTGTCCTACGAGATCGGCGCCTTCATCGCCGGCGTGGCGCTGGCTCGCAGCCCGATCGCCCTGTTCATTGCCGAGAACCTCAAGCCGCTGCGGGATTTCTTCCTGATCATCTTCTTCGTGGCGTTGGGAGCGAATTTCGATCTGGCGGTGGTGCAGCAGATCTGGCTGGCCGCGGTGGGTCTGGCGCTGCTGGCGCTGTTGGCCAAGCCATTGCTTTATCATCTGCTGCTGCGCCTTTCGAAGGAGAGCAGCGGCCGTTCGCTGGAGGTGGCGGTGAGGCTCGGGCAGATGAGCGAGTTTTCGCTATTGATCGCGGTGCTGGCGGCGCAGATGGGGGTGATCCGCGACGAGGTGAATTTCCTGATCCAGTTTGCCACCCTGATCAGCTTCCTGCTGTCCTCGACCTATGTGGTGATGACCTACCCGACGCCGATTGCGGTCAGTGACCGGTTGCGCCGGGACTGAGCCCGCCTCAGACGCCGATATTGAGCGTCGCCTCGGCCTTGCTGCGCAGGTAGGCGAGCTTGCCGAGCCAGACCTTGACCGGGTCCGGTATGCCGAGCAGGTAGCCTTGCCCGAAGTCGATGTCGATGCCTTCCAGGGTGTCCTTCTGTTCAAGGGTTTCGATGTATTCCACCACCGTCTTGAGGCCCAGTTCACGGGCCATCTGGCGGGTGATGCGGATGATCTGCTCGCTGGCCGGGTTCTTGCCCAGTTGTTGGGTCAGCGAACCGTCGATCTTCAGGTACTGGATGCCGCCCTTCAGCGCCAGCTCGATGACCGTCTGCAGGGAGGAAAAGCCGGTGCCGAAATCGTCGATGGCGAAGTTGAGCCCGTGGCGCTGGTGCAGGCGGTAGATAAGCTCCAGGTTCTCCAGCAGGATTTGCTCGGTCAGTTCGATGACGATGTCAAAACCGGACAGGGGACCGGCAATGGCGGCGTTGAGCGCGTCGATGTAGGCCGTGTCTTCCAGCGTCAGCGCGCTGACATTGAGGAACAGCCGGCGCGTGAGCAGACGCAGATCGTCGGCCTGGCGGATCAGGCAGTCCAGCACCAGTCGGTCGAAACGCTCCGACAGCCCCATGCGGACGATATCGTCGATGAACAGGGCGGCGCTGATGTAACCGTCTTCCTCGCGGAAACGGCCGAGGATTTCGAAGGCGTGGATTTCCTGCAACGCGTCGAGGGTGACCAGGGGCTGGACGAAGATCTCGATCTGGTCGTTATCGAGCTTGCGCCCCAGGTCAATGCTCTGGCGGTAGCGCTGGCGCATCCACTCCAGCATTTCGTCGATCTCTTCGGGCCGTTCACGCAGTTGCAGGTGGCGTCCGCCGCCGTTGCGGCTCAGGTAATCGACGATGTGGTGCATGTTCTCGGTGGTCAGCTCGTTGAGCTCGGTGAGGCGGATGCCCGAGATCATCAGTTCGATCGGGAAGGGCAGGGCGCGGTCTCGGGACAGCCGTTCCAGGCAGTCCTCGATTTCCTGCATCAGGCTCAATACCTGCTGCCGGCTGGCGCGCAGACAATGGATGTAGAAGTCTCCGGCAATGCCGCGGGTGAACACCATCCACGACTGATGGCGCTGCATCAATTCACCGAAGCAGTCTTCCAGCAATTGCAGGCTGCGGTCGCCGTTCTCGACACCGTACATCTGGTTGATGTGATTGAGTCGCCGCAGGTTGGCCACGCAGAAGTACTTCTCACCGGGCAGGTACAGCGAGGCCTGGGCAAAATTGAAAAAACTCTGGATGCGGTTGGTCTGGCTTTCAAAATACAGTACGCCGAGCAGCTGGGTCAGTTCCGAGACCAGACTGCGGGTTTCGCGGTAGGCCAGGTAGGCCGTGTCGTAGCGAGCGGCGGCGAGCATGGCGTAGAGAATACCGGCCTTCTGCCGGATCAGGCGGTGCTGCTCGAGGATGTGATCGCAGGTCTTCAGATCGAGACAGATGAGCAGGCTTTCCGGGTACTGCAGGGCCTCGGTGAAGCGGCTCTCGTTGGCCGGTGTCAGCGGAAAGCGGTCGAGGTCCTCGGCGAGGGCACGGTTGACCCGTTGCAGCCAGTCCCGGTAGAGGCGGATCAGCAGCTTGTTCTGCATCTGGGCGTTGCACAGGGGCTCGCTGCGCCGGCTTTCGTGGTCCAGGTAGCGCCGCGCCGCCTGCTGCCGTGCCGCCTCCAGCAGCCGGTTGATGCCGGCGTAGAGGTCGAAGGGGTCCGCATCGCCGCTTGAGCGAGCGGTCTGGATCTGCATCAGGGCATTTTTGAGCTGATTGAAACTGCCCATCAGCAGGTGAAAGGGCAGGTCCAGATCCAGGTAGTAGGCGGCAATGCGTTCTCCGGCATCCGCTTGCCCGTCGGTCAGGGCTTCGACAAAGGCGCGGTGTGCCTCGGCGAGGCGCTGCCAGCCGGGGGCGTCCAGCAGGCTGCTGAGGTCGCCATAGTTGCGGTGAAAGTCTTCGAGGCCGTCGATCAGCCTGTCCAGTTCGCGTGCGGAGAGGGTAAACGCCATGAGAGCCGTGGGCGACCTCGCCGCCCTGGAAGAACCGATCCACCGATCATAGTTGCCGATCGGCCATCCGGCAAGCCGCCCACGGTTCAGTACCGGTTCAGACGCCCCCGCCTAGACTTCGCATACCGTCCGCAAACGAGGAAACGACGATGAAGACGCTGAACACGACACTGCTACTGGGCACCCTGGCGTTGGCACTGAGCACCGGCGCTGTGGCCGACCGTGATCATGGCTGGAAAAAGGGCCACCATTCGGTCGAGCGTACCGTCTATGGAAAGGTGATCCGGGTGACGCCAATGTATCGTGAGGTCCGCGTGGTGGAGCCGGTCAGCGAATGCTGGCGCGAACCGGTGCGTGAAGTGCGCGAGATCCGCTACGAGCGGCGCAACACCGCCGGCAATACCCTGGCTGGAGCGATCATCGGCGGCGTCATTGGCCACCAGATCGGCAGGGGCCGCGGCAAAAAGGTCGCCACCGCGGTGGGTACCATCATCGGCGCTCAGCTGGGTCACGACGCAGCCGGTACGGGCGGTGCCCGGGCCACCCGCTCGGTACATACCCGTGTCGAGGAGGTCTGCGAAACCACCGAACGGGTACGCTACGAGGAAGAGATCGACGGTTATCGGGTCACCTACCGCTACCAGGGCGAGAAGTACACGGTGCGCATGCCCTACGACCCGGGCAAGCGGATCCGGCTGCGGGTGCGGGTAGAGCCTGTCTTTTGAACGGGCTCTGTGCTTGAATAGTGCGGTTTCAAGACAGGAGCGGCCCATGAGAGCCATCGTGATCGAAGACGATGCCGACATCAACCGGCAGATCGTCGAGCGCCTCAAGCAGGAAGGCTTTGCCGTAGATACGGCCGACAATGGCGTTGACGGCCTCTACCTGGCCCAGGAATACCCGGCCGATGTGGCCATCATCGACCTGGGCCTGCCGCAGATGTCCGGTCTCGAGATCATCCGCCGCATCCGCGCCGATGGCGCGCAACTGCCGATTCTGATTCTCACTGCCCGCGGCCGCTGGCAGGACAAGGTGGAAGGCCTCGATGCCGGCGCCGACGACTACCTGGTCAAGCCCTTCCATCAGGAAGAGATGATGGCCCGCATCCGGGTGCTGATCCGCCGCGCGGCCGGCTGGTCCGACGCGCGCATTCAGTGTGGCCCGGTGCAACTGGACCCGACCACCCAGCGGGTGACCCTCGATGACGAGGAGGTGGAACTGACCGCTTACGAGTACAAGGTGCTCGAATACCTGATGATGCACGCGGGCGAAGTGGTCTCCAAGACGGTACTGACCGAACACCTCTATGACGACGAGGACGACCGTGACAGCAATGTCATCGAGGTCTTCATCCGCCGTCTGCGGCTGAAGCTGGACCCGGACGGCACCCTGCAGCCGATCGAGACCCTGCGCGGACGGGGTTACCGTTTCAACCTGCCGCCGGCGCGCCCCGAAAACTGAGCCGTACCCGATGGCTTCGATCAAGACCCGACTGCTGCTGAGCAGCCTGCTGGTGCTCGCCGGTTTCATGCTGCTGACCGCGCTGGCGCTGGAACAGGCGGTGTCGAAACGCATGCTGGAAGCGGAACGCAGTCACCTCGAGGCGCTGATGTACAGCATTCTCGCCGCGGTGGACCGCGACGCCAGCGGGCTGAGCATCACCGTCGCCGACGAGCGTCTGTTCGAGGGCGCCCTGTTCGATCCCCTGTCCGGCCTCTACGCCCAGCTGTTCGCCCAGGACGAGAAGGGCGGATTGCGCGAGATCTGGCGTTCCCTGTCGATGACCGATCCCTTTCCCCCGCCGGAGGGCTTGCGCCCCGAGCAGTTGCGTTTCAAGCAGGTGACCTATGAGGGCGACGACTGGTTTCAGCTCGCCTTCAGCATCCGTTGGCCCAATGTCCATGCCAAGCTCGACCTCTATACCCTCGTGCTGTGGAAGGACGCCAGTGACTATATGGTCCAGTTTCGCCGCTTCAGGCAAACGCTGTGGCTGTGGCTGGCGGCCACCATCGGCATCCTGCTGCTGGTGATGTGGCGGGTCATGAGCTGGAGCCTCAAGCCCTTGCGGCAAATCGGTGAAGAGGTGCACGCCATCGAGGAAGGGCGGCAGCAGCGCTTCGAACGCCGCTATCCGGCCGAACTCCAGCCGCTGACCCAGAACCTCAATGCCCTGCTCAAGCGCGAACAGCATCAGATGGAGCGCTACCGCCATGCGCTCGACGATCTGGCACACAGCCTGAAGACGCCGCTGGCGGTGCTGCGGGGACTGAGCGAGAAGCAGGCCTGTAACGAAGAGGACCTGAACACCCTGGCCGAGCAGACCGGCCGCATGAACCAGATCGTCTCCTATCAGCTGCAACGGGCCGCCACGCTGGGCGGTACCGCGATGGCCCGGCCGCTGGAACTGATGCCTCTGCTGGCAAAGACGGTCTCTGCGCTGCGCAAGGTCTATGGCCGCAAGGGCATGCAGATCGAGGTGGTGGGCGAGGCCACCCGCCCGCTGCGCCTCGATGAGAGTGACCTGCTGGAGCTGCTCGGCAACCTGATCGACAATGCCTGCAAGTATGGTCATCAGCAGGTGCATGTCGAGGTGCTGCAGGACGACGATGCCGTCACCCTGATCATCGACGACGACGGCGACGGGCTGGATGCCGATCAGCGCGATCTGATCCTCAAGCGGGGCAGCCGTCTCGACCAGAGCCAGGAGGGTCAGGGCATCGGCCTGGCGGTGGTGCGGGATATCGTCGATGCCTACGAGCTGGAGCTGGAATTCGATGCCTCGCCGATGGGTGGACTGCGCGTCCGCCTGCGCTTCCCGAACGACTGACGCGTGTGTTCAGCGAGCGGTCCAGGCACCGTCGATGGGCAGCGCCGCGCCCGATATGGAGGCGGCGGCATCGCTGCACAGGTAAAGCGCCAGCGCCGCCACCTCCTTCGGTTCGATCAGGCGCCTGACCGCCGAAGGCGCCAGCATGATCCGCTCCACCACCTCCTCTTCGGGCAGGCCCTGGATCCGCGCCTGGTCGGCGATCTGGTTCTCCACCAGCGGCGTGCGCACATAGGCCGGACACAGCGCGTTCACGGTAATGCCGTGTTCGCCGCCTTCCAGCGCGGCCGTGCGGGTCAGCCCCAGCAATCCGTGCTTGGCCGCGACATAGGCTGCCTTGTGTGGTGATGCGACTAGCGCGTGAATCGATGCCATGTTGATGATTCGACCCCAGCCGCGGGTCTTCATCGAGGGCCAGACTCCGCGGGTCAGCCGAAAGGGCGCGCTGAGCATCACCGCGATCAGGCGATCCCAGTCGGCATCGTCGAGGGATTCGATCGGTGACACACGCTGCAGACCGGCGTTGTTGATCAGGATATCGATCGTACCGAGTTGCTCCAGTGCCGCATCGATCAGGCGATCGCAGTCATCCGGCCGTGAAAGATCCGCCGCATGCCAGGTGGCATCAAGGCGTTTGGCCACCTGGGGCAGGGAGCTGTCCTCGAGATCGGTCAGCAGCAGCCGGTAGCCGCCTTGTTCGGCGAAGGCCTCGGCGATGGCGAGGCCCAGGCCGCTGGCGGCACCGGTAACGAGTACATTGCGTTCGGGCATGGCGGGAACCCTCGGTCGGGATCGGACCATGGTAGTGTGCCCGGTCTGTGCAGGCAATCGGTGCGTCCCGGGCGCCGCCCAAAAAAAACCGGATCGATCGATCCGGCAAGTCAAAGAGGGTAAAAAAGTCGTTCAGGGCATGACCGTCAACCAGTAACGGTGACCGAAAGCCACAGGCCATAGGCGATGATGAACGCGCCGGGCAGGTAGAGCAGCCATTCCAACGGCTGAAGCCGGCGTGACCGGTTGTGATGCTGATCCCTGAATCCGTCGTGTTTCATGTCGCCTCCCGTCGGCTCATTCGATGACGGAGAGGAGTCTAGGTCAGGAGATCGCGGAAATGTGTGAAAGCGTTGGCGAAAAATTTGCGCCGTCGCGGGAACGGCCGACAAGGTGATGAACGGTCAGGGTTTCGCTGCTGACATGCTCCTTGCGGCACAGCGTGCAGCGGTAGAAGCTGACCCGGCTCTTGTCGGTGGCATCGCTGCGGTATTGTTCCATCAGCGACAGGCAGTGAGGGCATCGCATGCGGAATCTCCAGTGGTGGCGGCGCTGGAATTATAGGCGCGGCAGGGGCCTTACCACAACATCTGGTGGTTGGGACGGGGTGATTACACTGGATATGGTGGTAAGTGGAATCAAGGGCTTGGCGCGCCCAGTTCCAGTGATCTGTCAGCAGAGTGCGCCAAGCCGCTGTTGGACGGCGGGAGGATTTCCGACGAACGGTCGGCCGCGGGGCCCGGTTTCAGGCTCAGCGGATGGCCTTGAAGCCGATGTCGCGGCGGCAGTAGGCGCCGGGCCAGTCGATGGCATCGACCAGTTCGTAAGCACCCTGCTGGGCCTCGCGGATGTCCTTGCCGAGTGCGACCGCGCACAACACGCGGCCACCGTTGCTGACCACTTCGCCCGCGTCATTCAGCGCCGTGCCGGCGTGGAAAACCTTGCGGGTCGGCGTTTCCTCGGGGATGTTGCGGATCACCTCCCCCTTGTCGTAGTGGTCGGGGTAGCCCCTGGCCGCCATCACCACGCCCAGTGAGGCGCGGGCATCCCATTCCGCCAGCTCCTGGTCCAGCCGGCCTTCCAGTGCCGCCAGGCAGTGAGCCACCAGATCGGATTGCAGGCGCATCATGATCGGCTGGGTCTCCGGGTCGCCGAAACGGCAGTTGTATTCCAGCACCTTTGGCGTGCCTTCGGCATCGATCATCAGGCCGGCATAGAGAAAGCCGACATAACGGGCGCCTTCGGCGGCCATGCCCTCGACGGTAGGACGGATGACTTCGTTCATCACCCGTTCGGCGATCTCGTCGCTGACCACCGGAGCCGGAGAATAGGCGCCCATGCCGCCGGTGTTGGGGCCGCGGTCGCCTTCGTCGCGGGCCTTGTGATCCTGCGAGGTGGCCATCGGCAGGATGTGCTCGCCATCGACCATGCAGATGTAGCTGGCTTCCTCGCCCTGCAGGAATTCCTCGATCACCACCCGGTGTCCGGCATCGCCGAAGGCGTTGCCGGCGAGCATGTCGCGCACGGCGGCTTCGGCCTGCTGTTCACTGTCGGCGAGGATCACGCCCTTGCCGGCGGCCAGGCCGTCGGCCTTGATCACGATCGGCGCGCCCCGCTCACGAATAAAGTCCAGTGCCGGTTCGATTTCGGTGAAGCTGGCATAGGCCGCGGTGGGTATGCCGTGGCGGGCGAGAAAATCCTTGGTGAAGGTCTTGGAACCTTCGAGCTGCGCGGCGCGGGCGCTGGGACCGAAGATCTTCAGTCCGGCTTCCTCGAAGCGGTCCACCACGCCGGCCACCAGCGGCGCTTCGGGGCCGACGATGGTCAGGTCGATGCCCTCGCCACGGGCGAAATCGAGCAGGGCGTCGAGGTCCTCGGCGGCTATGTCCACATTGGTCAGCTTTGGCTCCAGTGCGGTGCCGGCATTGCCGGGGGCGACGAAGACCTGATCGGCCAGAGGTGACTGGGCGGCCTTCCAGGCCAAGGCATGTTCGCGGCCACCGCCGCCAATGACGAGTATCTTCATGTGCGGCTCCGGATCAGTGGCGGAAATGGCGCATGCCGGTGAACACCATCGCCATGCCGTGTTCGTTGGCGGCGTCGATGACTTCCTGGTCGCGCATCGAGCCGCCGGGCTGGATGACGGCCTTGATTCCGGCGTCCGCCGCGGCATCGATGCCGTCGCGGAACGGGAAGAAGGCGTCGGAGGCCATTACCGATCCTTCCACCGTGAGACCGGCCTGTTCGGCCTTGATGCCGGCGATGCGCGCCGAATTGATGCGCGACATCTGGCCGGCGCCGATGCCGATGGTCATCGCGTCGCGGCAGTAGACGATGGCGTTGGACTTGACGAACTTGGCCACCTTCCAGGCGAAGATCAGGTCGGCCATCTGCTGCGCGTCGGGCTGGCGGGTGGTGACCACTTCCAGCTTGTCGTAGAGGGTGAGGTCGGCATCCTGCACCAGCAGTCCGCCGTTGACCCGTTTCAGGTCCAGGCGGTAGGCGGGCTTTTGCCACTGGCCGCAGGAGAGCAGGCGCACATTCGGTTTTTCGGCAACGATTTCGGCGGCTTCCTCGGACACGCTGGGGGCGATGATGACTTCGACGAACTGGCGGTCGATGATGGTGCGTGCGGTGTGAGCGTCCAGCTGGCGGTTGAAGGCAATGATGCCGCCGAAGGCCGATTCCGGGTCGGTGGCATAGGCGTGGTCGTAGGCGGCAAGGATATCGTCGGATTCGGCGACACCGCAGGGATTGGCGTGCTTGACGATGACGCAGGCCGGCTTTTCGAATTGCTTGACGCATTCCAGCGCCGCGTCGGTGTCGCCGATGTTGTTGTAGGACAGTGCCTTGCCGGAGAGTTGCACCGCGGTGCCGATGCAGGGTTCGGCGAGGTGGGTCTCCACATAGAAGGCCGCGTTCTGATGCGGGTTCTCGCCATAGCGCATGCCCTGGCTGTGCTGGAACTGGAAGGTGATGGCACGCGGGAACTGCTGCTCGTCCTCGGGCTGGACCAGCCGACCGAAATAGTTGGCAATGGCCCCGTCGTAGCTGGCGGTGTGCTCGAACACGCGGATGGCGAGGGAGAAGCGGGTGCGGTCACTGACCTTGTTGCCATTGGCGCGCATCTCGTCGAGCACACTGCTGTAGTCCATCGGGTCGATGAGCACGGTGACGCTGGCGTGGTTCTTGGCCGCGGCGCGCAGCATCGCCGGCCCGCCGATGTCGATGTTCTCGATGGCATCCTCGAGACTGCAGTCGGGTTTGGCCACGGTCTGCTGGAAGGGATAGAGGTTGATCACCAGCAGATCGATGGGCTGGATGCCGTGTTCCGCCATTACTGCGTCGTCGACGCCGCGCCGTCCCAGCAGGCCGCCATGCACCTTGGGATGCAGGGTCTTGACCCGGCCATCCATCATCTCCGGGAAACCGGTGTAGTCGGCGATCTCGGTCACCGGCAGCTGGTGTTCGGCCAGCAGGCGGGCGGTGCCACCGGTGGACAGCAGTTCGATACCCAGCTCGTGCAGAGAACGGGCAAGCTCGACGATGCCGGTCTTGTCGGAAACGCTGAGCAGGGCGCGACGTACGGGAGGAGCGGAAAAGGTCATGATGCGCAATCCGGTGAAAAAAGTGCGCGCATTATAGTCGTTCACCTGCCGGGGCGGTAGCCGCGACGGTCAGTTGGTGATGCGGTACTGACGCAGCTTCTTGCGCAGGGTGCCGCGGTTGATGCCCAGGTAGCTGGCGGCGCGCGACTGGTTGTGGTCGCAATGCTGCAGCACGGTGGCCAGCAGCGGTTTTTCGATTTCCGACATGATGGTGTCGTAGAGGTTGCTGGGTGCTTCTCCGTCGAGGTCGTCGAGATACCGGGTCAGGGCGGCGACGACGGACTGCTCTAGCGTCTGCGGTTTGTTGTTCAATGCGGTATCCCGAATCCTGGTCAGTGCATGGATCGGGGCTGGAGCGCCCGTCGTGTCAGCTGGCTCGGGCCAGCCGGGTGTCGTCGAGTCGCTCGAACAAGCTGTGGATCAGCCCCATTTGTTCGCTGGCAGTAGCGGCGGTCATGATCGGCATCTTGTAGTCGCGGTAGGCCGATTCCCGACCGAGCTGCCAGGCAATGTGTTTGCGGGCGATGCGCAAGCCCTGGAGCTCGCCATAGAAATCGTAGAGATTCCGCAGATGCTGCATGAGCCAGGCCCTGCGTTGTTCAAGGCCGGGCTCGGGCAGCACCTCGCCGGTCAGCAGATAGTGGCGGATCTGACGGAAGATCCACGGTCGCTGCTGGGCGGCCCGCCCGATCATGATAGCATCCGCGCCGGTGAAGTCCATGACCGCCCGTGCCTTTTTTGGCGAGTCGATATCGCCGTTGGCGATCAACGGGATGCCCAGGCCGTTGCGCAGCGCGCGGATGGTCTCGTACTCGGCCTCGCCCTCGTAGCGGTCTTCCCGGGTGCGGCCGTGGACGGTCAGCGCGGCGATGCCGCAATCCTCGGCGATGCGCGCAATGCGCGGCAGATTGCGCTGCTGGCGGGACCAGCCGGTGCGGGTCTTCAGCGTGACCGGCACCGGCACCGCCTCGACCACCGCCGACAGGATGTGGCCGACCCGGATTTCGTCGCGCAGCAGCGCCGAGCCGGCCGCGACCCGGCAGACCTTCTTGGCCGGGCAGCCCATGTTGATGTCGATGATCTGCGCGCCCTGGTCCACATTGAAGCGGGCCGCCTCGGCCATCATCTGCGGGTCGGCGCCGGCGATCTGCACGATCACCGGTTGCGGTTCACCCCGATGGTCGCGGCGCAGGCGCGATTTGCGGGTATGCTGCAGTTCCGGCTTGCTGGACACCATTTCCGAAACCGTCATCGCCGCGCCGAAACCTCGGCACAGCTGTCGGAAGGGGCGATCGGTGACGCCGGCCATCGGCGCTAATGCCAGTGGCGCCTCGAAGCGGTAGGGGCCGATGGTCAGGCTCATGAGACGAAATCGAACTCGTAGGTCAGCGCCTTTTCGTCGGGATCATGGATCTCCAGCCGGAACGGCACCGGCTGGCCCGGCTGCAGGCGTTTCAAAGAAGGATCGGCCAGGTATTCCCGGGGTTCGAACAGTCGGTTGGCGACGAGGTTGCCCTGCAGGTCGGAGAGGCTGATGCGCAGGCGCGGCGGTGTCTGCGGGAAGGGCGCCTGGTTGACGAAGCGCCCGCTGATCATCAGCGCCTGCTTTCGTGTCGGATGGGTGAAGACATTGCGTTCCGTAAGGCGCACCTGCTGCGGGCTGTGGAAGCGATCCGGATCACAGGGCAGCAGGCGACACAGGCCGAGTACCTGCTGCTGGTAGTCGGGGTTGGCGATCAGCCGGTAGCGCAGGTAATAGACCGTCTGTACCACCAGCAGAGCCAGCAACAGCGCGATGCCCAGCCCCCACAGCCATTGACGGTTGCTGACGCGTTCAGCGGCTGCGCCGTACATGGCGTCCTGCAGGGAGACTGGCCGCGGTTCGGGTGCCGGCTCTTCTGCCGGCAAGGAAGCGGTTTCCGGCTCCTCTGGTGGCAGGGACGCGCTGCCTTCGCTGCCGGTCTTGCCGTCGGTTTCGTTCGGTTCACCGGTGGTGGATGATGCGGTCAGCGGATGCACCGGTTCTCCGGAGTAGCTTTCGAGGGTCAGCAGGGCATTGAAGGCCTCGCCGCAGATGCCGCAGCGCACCTTGCCGTGGGCCTGGTCGAGCTGCTGCTGGGTGATGCGGAAGACGCTGCTGCAGAACAGGCAGGTGGTCTGCATGTCCTCGTCGAGATGGATATGGGTATTCATGCGGTGCGTGTGGGCTGTCAGGGCTTGCGGCGGCCGCTGATGCGGCACCAGTCGCGGTCGATTGTAACAGCATCCAGATCGAAATGCGGAGCATAGGCGGACACCACGGCTTCTGCCTGCTGCGGCAGGATACCGGACAGCAACAGCCGGCCGCCGGGACGCACCAGCTGGTGGAAGCGTTCTTCCAGTTCCACCAGCGGACCGGAAAGAATATTGGCGATCAGCCAGTCGGCGGGCGGCAGGTCGGCATCGGGCAGACTGATCCGCCAACGGTCGGAGTCGATGCCGTTGCGCTCGGCATTCTGGCGGGTGGCCTCCAGTGCCTGTGGATCGATGTCGATGGCGGTGATCGAAGTGGCGCCGAGCCGGTGAGCGGCAATGGCAAGTATGCCGGAGCCGCAGCCGTAGTCGATGACCGCCTGTCCCTGAGGCGGATGGGCATCGAGGTATTCGAGGCACAGCGCGGTGGTCGGATGGCTGCCGGTACCGAAGGCGACACCTGGATCGAGCAGGATGTTGCAGGCATCCGGGTCCGGCGGCCGGTGCCAGCTGGGCACGATCCACAGCTTCTTGCCGAAGCGCAGCGGGTGGTAATGCTGCAGATGGGCGCGCTCCCAGACCTGGTCGGCCAGTTCACGGACCTGCAGACTGGCGAACTGCTTCGCCGGCAGCTGACGGGCCAGGCGGTCCTGCAGGGCCTCGAGGTCGGTGCCGTGATCGAACAGCCCGGTGATGACGGATTCGGACCACAGCGGTTGCTGTCCGGGCAGTGGCTCAAACAGCGGTTCATCGCCCGCGTCGCGGATGTCGATGGCCTGGGCGCCGAGTTCCAGCAG
Organism: Gammaproteobacteria bacterium; assembly: GCA_026989015.1. GTDB lineage: Bacteria > Pseudomonadota > Gammaproteobacteria > S144-22. The sequence goes on along the minus strand of JALSKD010000177.1, from coordinate 69,713 downwards.
CAGTGCCTCGGTTGCCTCGAGCAGGTCACGCCCACAGTGCAGGCTCAGGTTCCACCAGGGCATGGCGTGGCCGCAGTCAGCTCAGTCCGAGCTTCTTCTCGAGGTAGTGGATATCGGCGCCACCGGCCTGGAAGCTGCAGTCGGCGATGATGTCGCGCTGCAGATCGATGTTGGTGCGGATGCCGTCGATGATGATCTCGGACAGAGCGCCCTGCATGCGCGCGATGGCCGATTCACGCGTGTCGCCATGGGTGATCAGCTTGCCGATCATCGAATCATAGTGTGGCGGCACCGTGTAGCCGCTGTAGATGTGGGTGTCGACGCGCACGCCGGGTCCACCGGGTGCGTGGTAGAGGCTGATCTTGCCCGGCGAGGGCATGAAGGTTTTTGAGTCCTCGGCGTTGAGCCGGCATTCGATGGCGTGGCCGCGGATGACGATGTCATCCTGCCGGTAGCGCAGCGGATTGCCGGCGGCGATGGAAATCTGCTCACGGATGATGTCCACACCGGTGACCATTTCGGTGACCGGGTGTTCCACCTGAACCCGGGTGTTCATCTCGATGAAATAGAATTCACCGTTTTCATAGAGGAATTCGAAGGTGCCGGCACCCTCGTAACCCATGCGCACGCAGGCCTCGGCGCAGCGGCGGCCGATGAAGTCACGCTGCTCCGGGGTGATGCCGGGGGCCGGGGCCTCCTCGACCACCTTCTGGTGGCGGCGCTGCATGGAACAGTCGCGTTCGCCGAGGTGGATGGCATGGCCGTGGCTGTCGGCCAGGATCTGGATTTCCACATGACGCGGTTTCTCCAGGAATTTCTCCATGTACACCGTCGGGTTGCCGAAGGCGGCGCCTGCTTCCGACTGGGTCAGCTGGATGGCATTGAGCAATGCCGCCTCGCTGTGCACCACGCGCATGCCGCGTCCGCCGCCGCCGGCGGCGGCCTTGATGATGATCGGGTAGCCGATGCGACGGGCCATTTCGAGATTGGCCTCGGAGTTGTCGCCGATTGGCCCGTCGGAGCCGGGCACGGTAGGCACGCCGGCCTCTTTCATCGCCTTGATGGCGGCCACCTTGTCGCCCATGGTTCGGATCGAGTCGGCACTGGGGCCGATAAATTTGAAGCCGCTGCTGGTGACCTGTTCGGCGAATTCCGCATTCTCGGAAAGAAAGCCGTAGCCGGGGTGTATGGCCTCGGCATTGGTGACCTCGGCGGCGGCGATGATGGCCGGGATGCTGAGGTAGCTCTCCAGTGACGAAGGCGGGCCGATGCAGACGGATTCGTCGGCCAGGCGCACATGCTTGAGGTCACGGTCGGCGGTGGAATGCACGGCCACGGTCTTGATGCCCATCTCGCGGCAGGCGCGCAGGATGCGCAGGGCGATTTCACCACGGTTGGCGATGACGACTTTGTCGAACATGAGGGTTACCGGTTATTCGATGATGAACAGGACCTGGTCGAATTCGACCGGCTGGCCGTTCTCGACGAGGATCTGCTTGACCACGCCGGAGACATCGGCCTCGATCTGGTTCATCATCTTCATGGCCTCGATGATGCACAGGGTATCGCCGGTGTTGACGCGCTGGCCGACGGTGACGAAGGGGCCGGCGGTGGGCGAGGGCGCGGCGTAGAAGGTGCCGACCATCGGCGAGCGGATCTTGTGCCCGCTGGCTTCCTCGGGGGCACTGTCAGCAGCGGGGGTACTTTCGGTAGCCGCCGGGGCCGGAGCCGCGGTGGCGGCCGGAGCCGGGGCCGGAGCCGGAGCCGCTGCCACCGTAACCGGCGCGGCAGAGGCGGTCTGTCGGCTGATGCGCACGGATTCCTCGCCTTCCCTGATCTCCAGTTCGGAGATGCCGGACTCCTCCAGCAGTTCGATGAGTTTCTTGATTTTGCGAATATCCATGGTGATCTCGTTTATCGTGGGGTTTCGGAATGCTGGGTACGAATGATCGCGGCATGCAGGGCCAGCAGATAGCTGTCCTTGCCGAGCCCGCTGATCACGCCAACGGCGATGTCCGACAGATAGGAGTGTCGGCGGAATTCCTCGCGCGCATGCACATTCGACAGGTGTACCTCGATGAAGGGCTTGCGGCAGGCGAGGAAGGCATCGCGAATGGCGATGCTGGTATGGGTGTAGGCGCCGGGATTGATGATGATGAAATCCACGCCGTCGCGCAGTGTCTGGTGGATGCGGTCGACGATCTCGCCTTCGTGATTGGACTGGAAGCTGCTCAGGCCGACGCCGTGACCGCGCGCAAGTTCGGCCATCTCGGCTTCGATGTCCTGCAGCGTGTCGGCCCCGTAATGGCCGGGTTCGCGCTGTCCCAGCAGGTTCAGGTTGGGGCCGTGGATGACCAGGATGTCGGGCATGATGGGCAGGCAGCGCCGGGTCGGTTCAGAAAGTTGCGCAATTCTCACATGGGCGCATGATCGTGTCCAGTTTTCCGCAGGTTCTCGCCAGATCAGTGCAAAGTTGGCTCAAAGGTCCTGGGTCCACTTGATGATGTGCTCGGCGAATTCCTCGCCGCTCATGGCGCCCACCACCCGGCTGCCCGGGATCTCCTTGCCGTTGCGGTCGAAGAACAGGATCGCCGGCGGCCCGAAGATGCCGAGGGACTTCATCAGCGCCTTGTCGGTCTTGTCGTTGGGCGTGACATCGGCCTGGATCGTCATGAACCCGTCGAGCGCCTGCAGAACCCGCGGATGGGTGAATGCGTACTTTTCCATCTCCTTGCAGGAAATGCACCAGTCGGCGTAGAAATCGAGCATCACCGGCTGCTTGTTGGCGCGGGCCGTGGCCAGCGCCTTCTCCAGACCGTCGATGCCCTTGATGCGCTGGAACACGATGTGGTCGGCCCTGGGCTGGGTAGCTGAGGCGGTGCCACCGGGCACGGGCTGGATCACCGTGGCGCCCTTGTTCAGCCCCTTCAGCGGCTGGATCAGGTCCTTGCTGCCGGCGGCAACGCCATACAGATAGAAGGCGCCGTAGAGCAGCAGTATGAAGCCCAGGCCCTTCCACAGTTTGCGCCAGCCGGAAGCGCCCTCCGGCAGGCTGTCGATGGCCCCCATGTAGATGGCGGAGACGATGATCAGCGCGGCCATCAGCAGCATGGTGACCTCGGTCGGCAGAATGCGCTCCAGCATCCAGATGGCGATGGCCAGCAGGCCGACGCCGAATACGGCCTTGACCGCATCCATCCAGCTGCCGGCCTTGGGCAGGAACTTGCCGCCGGCGGTGCCGACCACCATCAGCGGCACGCCCATGCCGAGGCCGAGGGCGAACAGGGCCATGCCGCCGGTGAGCCAATCCTGGGTCTGCGAGATGAAGATTAGCGCGCCCACCAGCGGCGCGGTGATGCAGGGGCCGACGATCAGTGCCGACAGGCTGCCCATGATGCCGACGCCGACCAGTTCGCCGCCCTGCTGGCGGTTGCTGATCTCGGTCACCCGGCTCTGGATGAAGGAGGGCATCTGCAGCTCGTAGAAGCCGAACATCGACAGCGCCAGGGCCACGAACAGCGCGGCGAACAGGCTCAGGATCAGCGGGTCCTGGAACCAGGCCTGGATGTTGAACTCGGCGCCGAAGTAGCCGACGATGGCGCCGGCGATGGCGTAGGTCACCGCCATCGCCAGTACATAGACCAGCGACAGCACGAAGGCCTTGCGGGTGGTGATGCGGTCGCCCTGGCCGGCGATGATGCCGGAGAGGATCGGAATCATCGGGAACACGCAGGGAGTGAAGGTCAGCAGGATTCCGGCCACGAAGAAGCTGAATACGATCAGCCACAGGCTGCCCTGGCTGAGGATGCTGTTGAAGCGGTCCTGCTCGCTCTGGCCGAGGGTGGCGGTGCTTGCGCCCTCGCCGGCGGCAGCGGTATCCGTCTCGCTGGCGTCTGCAGTGGCAGGTGTGCCCCCGCCGGCATCGTCCGCGCCGACGCTGCCGGCGATTTCCGGCTTGTCGTCGAGGATGTCCACCGTTCCCTTGTCCAGGTTGACCTTCAGGTACTTGGTCATCGGCGGGTAACAGATCTTGTCCTCGACGCAGCCCTGGTAATTGAGCGCCACCGCGAATTCGGGACTGGCATTGGGCGAGCGTTTGAGGGGGATCGGGAACTGTACCGCATTGTGGTACACCTCCATGCGACCGAAGAATTCGTCGTTCTTGATGTCGCCCTTGGGCAGCTCGGGCTGGCCTACCGAAACACCGGAGCCGGCGGCCAGCTGGGCGCCGAATTTGTCCTTGTATAGGTAGGTCTTGTCGCGGATGATGATGTCGGCGGTGAGGGTGTTGTCGTCAGCCAGTGCGGCGCTGATGCGGTAGGCCTGGTCGGGAGAAGGAATTTCTTCCTCGTCGTCGAGTCCGATGTCGTCGCCGAAGGATTGCAGCAGTGACAGGGCGTCGCTGGAGGCGTCAGGCTTTGGCTCCGGCTGCCTGGTGGCGACCTCCTTCGGGGTTTCGCTGGCCACGGGGAGAGACAACAGTGCCTGCAGCGGATCGCCACCGTCTGCGCCGGCCGGCTTGTCGGCGTCGGCGAGTGTGCGGATATCCTGCGGGCGCTGGTAGGGTTCGGCCGCCACCGTGGCGTTGCTGCCGGGCGTCAGGTTCAGGGTCTGGAACAGCGGTGGATAGCAGACGCCCAGGTCGGCGCAGCCCTGACCGCGGGCCTTGATGCGCAGTCTGGCCGGTGGCTGTCCGTTGTAGCGGACCGGTACCGTGATTTCGACCGCATCGCGGTAGGTTTCCACCTCACCGAAGAATTCATCCTTTTTCTTGTGGCCCGGGGGGATCTTAGGTTCCGCGAGCTGGACACCGTCGGTCTCCGACTCGAAGGCAAACTGTTTGCGGTACATGTAATAACCGGGCGCGATCCGGTAGGTGGCAACGATGCGGTCGCCGTCCATGCGTGCGCTGAGACTGAAGGCCTGCTCCGGCGGCAGCAATTCGTCTTCCTGGGCCTGTGAGGGCAGGGCGATCAGGGAAAGGGCGAGCCACAGCAGCAGCGTCAGGGGGCGGGTCATCACATTCATGCGGTGGTACCTGTAATCCAGTTCAAGTAGGGCGCGTAGCCGCCGTCGATATCGAGACGGATGATCTCCGGGCACTCGTAGGGGTGGGCGGTGGCGATGGCCTGTTCCAGCGCTTCGGCGCGGCGGTCATCGGTCTTTATCAGTATCTGATGCTCTTCACCCTGTTGCAGTTCCCCATCCCAGTGATAGATGGACTGCATCGGGGGCAGAATGTTGACGCAGGCGGCGAGTTTTTTATTCACCCAGTCACGGGCCACGGCGCGTGCTCCGGCGGCATCGGGCCAGGTGGTGAGCATCAGTAGGGGGCGGGCGGGGGCGTCGTGGCTGTCGATCTGGGGCATTTTATTATCGTTATCGGCTTGCAAAGTGAACGAACTGTCAGGATAGTCGTTCCATAGAGACTCTGCCAGAGCCGCGCATTCTAGACCCGAGGTACCCATGTTTCCAGTACTGGCCCTGATTTTCCTGATCGTTCCCGTCGTCGAGATCTATGTGCTGATTCAGGTCGGCCAGGTGATCGGTGCGCTGTGGACGGTTCTGTTCGTTGTGCTGACCGCGGTCATCGGCGTGCAACTGCTGCGCCTGCAAGGGCTGTCCACGCTGATGCGGGCCCAGCAGCGGATGCAGGGCGGCCAGTTGCCGGCCGAGGAAATGGCCGAGGGCATCGGCCTGGTGGTAGCCGGCGCCTTTCTTCTGACGCCGGGCTTCGTGACCGATGCCCTGGGCTTTCTGCTGCTGGTGCCTGCCTTTCGCCGCTGGCTCATCGGTCTGTTTCGCGAGCGACTGATGGCTTCGGGCCGCTTCACCGTCCAGGGGCAGTACCACCGCGAGCAACAGGGCCACGATGGTGACCTGATCGAGGATGTGAAGTACCGGGTCGAAAAGGACGATCGCTGATTTTTTGCCCCGACCCCTTGAAATCCCGTCGAGCCGCCCAATATGGCTTGACGAAGTGTCACTGCTGACTATGATTGGCACTCGCTAACACAGAGTGCTAAACATCAGGCCGGTTGCCGCGTGTCGTGGCGGCCGGTCCGGCAATCATCAACCCTAATCAGGAGAGTTAATCAACATGAGTATTCGTCCCTTGCATGACCGCGTAGTCGTCAGGCGCATGGAAGAAGAGCGCACCACCCCGGGTGGTATCGTCATTCCCGATTCGGCCGCCGAAAAGCCGAGCACCGGTGAAGTGGTTGCCGCAGGCAACGGCAAGATCACCGAGTCCGGCGATGTCCTGCCGCTGGATGTCAAGGTCGGCGACAAGGTGTTGTTCGGCAAATACTCCGGCACCGAGGTCAAGGTGGACGGGGAAGACCTGCTGATCATGCGTGAAGACGACATCCTGGCTGTTGTTGAGTAACTGAATACATAACGAGGTAAATGCAATGAGTGCAAAAGAAGTACGATTCGGTGACGATGCGCGCAGCCGCATGGTCAAGGGCGTGAACATCCTGGCCAATGCGGTCAAGGTCACGCTGGGCCCGAAGGGCCGCAATGTGGTGCTGGAGAAGAGCTTCGGCGCCCCCACCGTCACCAAGGACGGCGTTTCCGTGGCCAAGGAAGTGGAACTGGAAGACAAGTTCGAGAACATGGGTGCGCAAATGGTCAAGGAAGTCTCTTCCCAGACCTCCGATGTGGCCGGTGACGGCACCACCACCGCGACGGTTCTGGCCCAGGCCATCGTCCGCGAAGGCATGAAATCCGTGGCTGCCGGCATGAACCCGATGGACCTCAAGCGCGGCATCGACAAGGCCGTAGGCTCGGCCGTGGAGTTCCTGCGCGAACTGTCCACGCCCTGCGCGGACACCAAGGCGATCGCCCAGGTCGGCACCATTTCCGCCAACTCCGATGCCAGCGTCGGCAACATCATCGCCGAGGCGATGGAGAAGGTGGGCAAGGAAGGCGTCATCACCGTCGAGGAAGGCTCTTCCTTCGACAACGAGCTGGATGTGGTCGAGGGCATGCAGTTCGACCGCGGCTACCTGTCGCCTTACTTCGTCAACAACCAGCAGGCCATGACCTGCGATCTCGAGGATCCGTACATCCTGCTGTTCGACAAGAAGATCTCCAACATCCGCGACCTGCTGCCTGTGCTCGAGGCCGTTGCCAAGGCCGGCAAGCCGCTGCTGATCATCGCCGAGGATGTCGAGGGCGAAGCCCTGGCGACCCTGGTGGTCAACAGCATGCGCGGCATCGTCAAGGTCTGCGCGGTCAAGGCCCCCGGTTTCGGTGATCGCCGCAAGGCCATGCTGCAGGATATCGCCATCCTCACCGGCGGTCAGGTGATTTCCGAAGAAGTCGGTCTCAGCCTCGAGAAGGCCACCCTGGACGACCTCGGCACCGCCAAGCGCGTGACCGTGACCAAGGAAAACACCACCATCGTCGACGGCGGCGGTTCCAGCGACGAGATCCAGGCCCGCATCGCCCAGATCAAGGCCCAGATCGAGGAATCCACCTCCGAGTACGACAAGGAGAAGATGCAGGAGCGCGTCGCCAAGCTGGCCGGTGGTGTTGCCGTCATCAAGGTGGGCGCTGCGACCGAGGTCGAGATGAAGGAGAAGAAGGCCCGCGTCGAGGACGCACTGCACGCCACCCGCGCCGCCGTCGAGGAAGGCGTGGTACCCGGCGGTGGTGTCGCCCTGATCCGTGCCCGCGCTGCGATCAGCGATCTGACCGGCGACAACGACGACCAGAATGTCGGTATCGCCATCCTGCGTCGCTCGCTGGAAGAGCCGCTGCGCCAGATCGTCAGCAATGCCGGTGACGAGCCCTCCGTGGTGACCAACGAGGTCGAGAACGGAGAAGGCAACTTCGGCTACAACGCGGCCACCGGCGAGTACGGTGACATGATCGACATGGGCATTCTGGACCCGACCAAGGTGACCCGCTCGGCGCTGCAGAACGCCGCTTCCGTGGCCGGTCTGCTGCTGACCACCGAGTGCATGATCGCCGAGGCGCCGAAGGAAGAAGCCCCGGCCGCCGCACCCGACATGGGCGGCATGGGCGGCATGGGCGGCATGATGTAAACCGCCTCAGCCCAGGCTCCGGCCCCGCATTCGCAAGAATGCGGGGCTTTTTTGTGCCCGGATGCAACGGGCAGCTGCTCCTGTGGCACCATCCATGATCGGCACACCGGCAGGGAGGGGGGGCTTTATGCCTTTTCTGGCCGGGTAGCGGGAACCTGGTGGAACAATGACCACAGGCACCGGCTTCTCGCTGCATGAACCGGCGGCCGCATCGGCGCTGGTCCCGCAAGGGCTGTGTTGAACCGCCCGCAGAATCCGGTCTGTGGCAGGGTTTGGAGGTTTTTTCCTGATGGTGAGCCCGCAAACACGGAAGCCTGTCGAAAAAGTATTGCCGGAGGTCCGGCCGCGGGGCCATTTCATGACCTGTGGAGTGTATTTCATGCCCCCCTTTTGTCCATGTGACCGCTACATGGAGGTGAAACAGGGAAGAAACCGCGGCCCGGGCGCGTCAGTCACCGGACAGGGTGAATTGATCCATGTTATGCGCAAGACCGCCCGGATGTTCTAGTATCGGTTGACGATGCCCCAACTTTTGAAGGATGAACACATGAAGCCTTTCCGATTCCTGCCTCTGGCGCTGGCGGTGTTGCCGTTGCTGGCCTCGGCGGCGGACCCGATGACCATCAAGCTGACCCTGGAGCCGGATCTGCGCAACGGACAGCGTCTGTACGCCATCTGTGCCTCCTGCCACCTGCCGGAAGGCTGGGGCAGCACCGACGGCGCCTACCCGCAGATTGCCGGTCAGCACCGCCAGGTCTTGTTCGACCAGCTGATGCGCATCCGCAGCGGTGAACGCGACAACCCGGCGATGTACCCCTTCGTCCAGGAGCGCACGCTGGGCAAGGGCTACCAACCGCTGGTCGATCTGGTCTCCTACATCTCCCGCCTGCCGATGCATCCGCGTCACCAGAAGGGCCCGTGGCGCGATCACCGCGAGGAATACCGCGAGGGCGAAACACTCTACCAGGCCAATTGCGCGCAGTGCCATGGCAAGCTCGGCGAGGGCAACAACGAGGCGGCGATTCCGATGCTTCGGGGCCAGCATTACCCCTACCTGATCCGCCAGGTCGGGCTGATCCGCAGTGGCCTGCGCAAGGTCAATCCGGTGATGACCGCGATTCTTGGGCGCCTTGACGAGGAGCAGTTGAAGAAGGTCATCAACTATGTGTCCTGGCTGCCGGTGCCGAAAGACAAGCTGGCTCCGTCGCTGGACTGGCGCAACACCGATTTCAACTGAGGACAGGCGCATGAGCAAGAAGGATACACCCCGATTCGATCGCCGCCGTTTTCTGCAGGCGTCGGCCGCGCTGGCCGCCGGCGGCGCGGCGACACCGGCTGCTGCCGCTCCCGAAGCCCGACAGCAACCCGCTAAGCCCACGATACTCGGTCACCTGTCCCGCCCGGCGGATCTGCCGAAGGCCAAGGGGCCGCGGGTGGTGGTGGTGGGTGGTGGCTGGTCCGGCCTCACCCTGGCCAAGTACCTCAAGCGCTTCAATCCGGCTTTCGATGTACTGCTGCTGGACCGCAAGGACCAGTTCGTGTCCTGCCCGATCAGCAATGTCTGGATGGCGGATCAGGTCGATCTGGAGTTTCTGACCCACAGCTATGTCGATGCCGCGCGCAACAACGACTACCTGTTCCTCAACGCCACCGCCATCGGTCTCGACCGCGACCGTCGGATGCTGGCGACCACCCTCGGGCTGATCGCCTACGACTATCTGGTACTGGCTCCCGGCATCGACTACGACTACAGCCGCATCGGCGTCGAGGACCCGGACGACGCGTACCGGCTACGGATGCACTATCCGGCCGGATTCAACAGCGCTTCGGAGATCATGGCGATCAAGCACAAGTTGCAGGATTTCGGGGGCGGCACTCTGCTGCTGACGGTACCGGCCGGCAACTACCGCTGCATGGCCGCGCCCTATGAACGGGCCTGCATGGCGGCGGCGATCATGAAGAAACGCGGCATCCAGGGCAAGGTGTTGCTGCTCGACATGAACCCCGACATCCGCATCAAGACCGATGGCTTCAAGAAGGCGTTCGAGCAGTATTACGGGGACATCATCCAGTATGAACCCAGCGCCGAGATCAGCGCGGTGGACATCGAGAACAAGGCCGTGGAGACCGATTTCGACAGCTATGCCTTCGACGATGCGGTGATCTACCCGCCGGTGCGCGCCGCCCGCATCATCGAGGAATTCGGCCTTGCCGACCCGGCCAGCGCCCAGTTCGAGGCCGCCATCGATCCGTTCAAATACAATCTCCTCGACGATGAGCGGGTCTATGTGACTGGAGACTCACGCTCCCAGCCCTTCTCCAAGAGCGGAAACACCGCCCATTCCGAGGCGCGGTATGTGGCCGAGGTCATCGCTGCCCATGCCCAGGGCAAGGAAATTCCCTGGCGCAGCCCGCAGACCATGTGCTTCTCCGGCGTGCGCATCGACCCGCTGGAATCGATGAGCATCATTGCCTTCTACAGCTACGATGAAAACGAGAAAACCTTCGAGTTCGACCGAGTCCACCTGATGGAGAAATGGAACGCCACCGCCGGTCAGGCCGGGCTGGCCTGGGCCGAGGGACTCTACCGCGACATGTTCTACGCCTGACGCTCCGCGGCGGCTTCAGCAGGAGGGCGGCAGGTCGCCGATTAGCTTGAACAGGGCGCTGCAGTAGGGGCAGCGCGCCTCGCCGCCGTTTTCGACCACCGGGATATAGACCTGGGGGTGGGAATTCCACAAGGCGCTGCCTTCGGTTGGGCAATGCACCGGCAGGTCCTCTGGACGCACCTCGATGGCCGCCTTGGCATTGGGCGTGGCGTACTGGTCGGGGTGCAGCGCGGTGTTGGGGTTGGTCATCGGGGTTCTCCGGTCAGACGAAGGTCAGCATGTCGAGGTGCTTCGCGTTGCGGCCGTGTACCAGGTCGAAATAGGCCGTCTGCAGCCGCTCGGTGATCGGGCCGCGGCTGCCGCTGCCGATCGGACGGTTGTCCAGTTCGCGGATCGGCGTGACCTCGGCCGCGGTGCCGGTGAAAAAGGCTTCGTCGGCGATGTAGATCTCGTCGCGGGTGATGCGTTTTTCGACGATTTCCAGACCCAGCTCCTCGCGCGCCAGCATGAACAGTGTTTTGCGGGTGATGCCGTTGAGCGCCGAGGTCACCTCGGGGGTGTAGATGACGCCGTCGCGGATGACGAAGATGTTCTCGCCGCTGCCCTCGGCCACATAGCCTTCAGGATCCAGCAGCAGGGCCTCGTCATAGCCGTCCTCGATGGCCGATTGCAGTGCCAGCATCGAGTTGATGTACTGGCCGTTGGCCTTGGCCTTGGTCATCGCGATGTTGACGTGATGGCGGGTGTAGGATGAGGTCTTGATGCGGATGCCTTTCTCCATGCCCTCGGCGCCGAGGTAGGCGCCCCATTCCCAGGCGGCGACGATGACATGCACGCTGAGGTTGTCGGCGCGCAGGCCCATGCCCTCGGAGCCGTAGAACACCATTGGGCGGATGTAGGCGCTGTCGAGCCGGTTTTCACGCACCGAGTCTATCTGAGCCTGGTTGAGTTCGGCATGGCTGAACGGCAGTTTCATGCCGAGGATCTTGCAGGAATCGATCAGGCGGCGGGTGTGGGCATCGAGGGCGAAGATCGCGGTGCCCTGATCGGCGTGGTAGGCGCGCACGCCCTCGAAGGCGCCCATGCCGTAGTGCAGGGTATGGGTCAGTACATGGACCTTGGCTTCGCGCCAGGGCACCAGTTCGCCATCAAACCAGATGACACCGTCTCGATCCGACATCGACATGATTGCTACTCGACTTCTTCTGTACGGGCTACGACTCCAGCCATCGATGCCAGCAGGCGCGGACCCGTTCCAGCTCCTTGCGTAGCGGGGCCGCCTCGATGTCGGCGCTGCGGTTCTGCAGCACCCGGGCGTGTAACCACTGATGGAAAATGCGATAGATATCGCGCAAATGCACGCAATCGTCGTCGATCAAACCGACTTCGTGCAGCGCGCTCAACAGCCCCGCATTATCGGTTCTTTGGATCAGGCTGGCAAATTTATTTGCCCCGGCCAGCACCCGGTACTGCACCAGGAATTCGATGTCCACCAGCCCGCCGCGCGAGTGCTTGAGGTTGACGGTTTCGCCTTCGGGGGGGCGCTTGGCGCGGTACATCCGCTCGCGCATCTCGAGGATGTCGTGCTTCAGTGTTCCGGCATCGCGGGGCAGGGTGAGCACCTCCCGGCGAATGGCCTCGAAGGGTTCGGCAATGGCCGGATCTCCGGCAACATGACGGGCGCGCACCAGCGCCTGGTGTTCCCAGGTCCAGGCCTTGTGGCACTGGTAGTCGCGGAAGGCCGACAGCGATGAGACCAGCATGCCCGAGGCGCCGTCGGGGCGCAGTCGGGTGTCGATCTCGTAGAGCTTGCCGGCGGCGGTGAGCAGGGTGATGCGGGAGATGATTTTCTGTGCCAGGCGGGCGAAGAACTGGCCGTTGTCGATGGGCCGCTGGCCATCGGTCATGGCCGCTTCTGTGCCGGAGTCGTGCAGGAAGATGATGTCGAGGTCGGAGCGGTAATGCAGTTCGCGCCCGCCCAGCTTGCCATAGCCGATGATACCGAGGCGGGCTTCACGGGTTTTCCCGTCGCTGCGGTACAGGGGCCGGCCATGCTGCTGGCGCAATTCTTCCAGCGCGCGATCGTGGACGGTCTGAAGCAGCAGCTCGGCGAGGGTGCTGAGATGTTCCGCGGCCTGCAGGGCATCCAGTTCCCCGGCCAGTTCGGCGACGGCGATCACCAGGGTCTGGGCCCGCTTGAACTGGCGCAGCACATCCAGCTCCAGTTCGATATCACCGGCGACATTGGTCAGTTGGCGGTCGAGGCTGTCCGCTAGCATCTGGCGGTTGAAACGCTCTTGCGGGTCGCCGGGCCAGAGCAGGGTCTCCAGCAGCATCGGGTAGCGGGTGACCTGATCGGCAATCCAGGCACTGGAGGCGAAGGTATCGACCAGTTTTTCCAGCAGCGGCCGGTTTTGGTAGAGCAGTTCGTAATAGGCGCTGCGTCCGGCGATGGCATTGAGAAGTTGCAGCAACCGCTCCACCAGTTGCGTGCTGTCGTCATGCCGCGCGGCCTGTTCCAGCAGCAGCGGCAGGATGGCTTGCAGGCGTTGTTTGGCCTGTTGCGAGAGATAGAGCAGGGGGCGGGATCGGAAGAAGGCCCGCAGCTGTTCGCTGACTGCCGCCGGTTCGGGGTAGCCGATTGTTTCCAGGCATGCCTGCAGCGCGTTGTCATCCAGCTCGTCCAGCGCCTGCACCGGCTGTTCATCCGGCGATCCGGCCTCGCGGAACAGGCGGTCGAAGTGATGGCTGACCCGTTTCCGGTGGTGATCGAGCTCGCTCATCAGCCGTTCCCATTCTCCGTCATCGAGCAGGGCGGCGATGCGTGCGCGCGTGATGGCGTCGGCGGGCAGGACATGGGTCTGCTGGTCCTGTTGCATCTGGATGCGGTTTTCCAGCAGGCGCAGAAAGCGGTAGGCGTCGCGCAGCTCGCGGGCGGTCTGTGCGGGGATGACGGATTCGTCTTCCAGGACCTCAAGTGCACGCAGCAGGCTGCGGGTCTGCAGCCGGTGGTTGCGTCCGCCCCTGAGGATCTGGAAGGCCTGCACGAAAAACTCGATTTCGCGTATGCCGCCCTTGCCGATCTTGATGTTGTCGAGGGCGCCCTTGCGTCGGGCTTCGCTGTCGATGCGGTTCTTCAGGCGCGCCAGGCCGTCGAACACGCGGTAGTCATGGTAACGGCGGTAAACGAATGGCCGGATGATGCCTTCTATGGCTTCGCGGTCCGCATCGCTGCCGGTGATGACCCGCGCCTTGACCATGGCGTATTGTTCCCAGTCACGCCCATGCAGTTGATAATAATGCTCGAAGGCGGCATGGCTCATCGCCACTGGCCCCGCATCTCCCCAGGGTCGAAGACGCAGGTCCACCCGGTAGACGAAGCCGTCTTCAGTGCTGTCGTTGAGGCATTGCACGAGCTGGCGGGTGACCTGGGTGAAGAACTGCTGGTGACTGAGCTTGCCGAAACCGGACAGTTCGCCATCCTCGCGGTACAGACAGATGAGATCGATGTCGGAGCTGAAATTGAGCTCCCTACCGCCCAGTTTGCCCATGCCGATGACATTCAGGGTCAGTGGCTCGCCCTTCTGATCCCTCGGCTGGCCGTGGCGTTTCGCCAGCAGCGCCTCGATGCGCTCCAAAGCCAGACGGATCAGGCAGTCGGCCAGCGCGCTCAGTTGCCGCAGGCTGGTATCCACATCCTGACCGTCGCACACATCGAGGCAGATGATTTCAAGAAGATGCCTGTGTCGTGCCTCGCGCAGGGCCTGTTTCAGCGTATCCGTATCCTCGATGACGGCAAACCGGGCAGCCAGCTGTTCCGGGTCCAGTGTAAAGGCCGTGCCGGGGATGAGTGCGCTCACCCACTGTGGATACCGCGTCAGTTGCTGAAGTGCATAACCGCTGGCGGTGGCCAGCCTTCTCAGCCGTTGGGAAGCCGTGTCGTCGAGCACGATGGAGTGTGCTTCGAGCAGATCATTCAGGCGTTCCCACAGAAAGGCGTCCGGGGCGATCAGCCGGTTGAATTGAGGCAGGGGGAGTGGATTTGTCATGCAAATGAGAATAATTATTGTTTACATTGAAATCGAGCTTGATTAGGATACGCGCCATCCCTGTTTAACCCGAGCTATACCGGAGGTCAAATCATGTTCAAGAAGCTGTTGCTGTTATTGCCGCTGATCAATCTGGCCACGCCCGTCCAGTCGGCGGAGGTCAATGTCTATTCCGGCCGCAAGGAAGCATTGATCAAGCCCTTGCTGGAGCGGTTCAGCGAACAGACGGGCATCAAGACACGGCTGGTCACCGCCAAGGCCGACAAGTTGCTGGTGCGCCTGCAGAACGAGGGGCGCAATACCCCCGCGGACCTGTTCATCACGGTCGATGCGGGGCGCCTGCACCGGGCCAAGAAGGCGGGAGTTTTGCAGCCAGTGGAGAGCGAGACGCTCAAGGCCGCGGTCCCGGCCCAGCTGCGCGATCCCGGCGGCCAGTGGTACGGACTGTCGCAGCGGGCGCGCGTCATTTTCTACAACCGGGAGCGGGTACAGCCGTCCGAACTGGCCCGCTACGAGGACCTGGCCGACCCGAAATGGAAGGGGCGTATCTGCATCCGCGGTTCCGGCAACATCTACAACCAGTCGCTGGTGGCTTCGATGATCCTGGCCAATGGCGAGCAGGCCACCGAGGAATGGGTCCGGGGTCTGGTGCGCAACATGGCTCGCCCGCCGCGCGGCGGTGATCGTGACCAGATCATGGCCGCGGCGGCCGGTGTCTGTGATCTGGCGGTGGCCAATACCTATTACTACGGCAAGATGCTGACCAGCCGCAAGAATCCGGCGCAGCGGGAAGCAGCGCGCAAGATGGGCTTGCTGTGGCCCAATCAGCAGGATCGGGGCACGCATGTGAATGTCAGTGGAGCCGGGGTCACGCGCCATGCGAAAAACCGTGATGCCGCGATCCGCCTGCTGGAATTTCTGGTCAGCCCGGAGGCTCAGCAGTGGTATGCCGAAGTCAACTACGAATACCCGGTGGTCGAGGGCGTGCCGGTCAGCGAGCGGGTGAGAAGCTGGGGTGAATTCAAGGCGGATCGGGTCAACCTCGACCGTCTGGGTGAGCTCAATCCCGAGGCGGTGCGCATCATGGATCGGGCCGGTTGGCGCTGACGCGCTGCCAGGCGGTCGGAGGCGATGAACCCGCAGTGCAGCAGCCAGATGTCCGGATTGACCCGGCTCTGGCGCCCAGGCCTGATCCTGTTGGCTTTGGTGCTGAGCCTGCCGGTGCTGACCGTCACCGGGTTTCTGCTGCAGCCGGCGGGGGAGAACTGGCTGCATCTGAAGCAGACGGTGCTGCCGGAGTACCTGGCCAATTCGGCCTGGCTGGTACTGGGGGTGGGCATCGGCGTTCTGCTGGTGGGGGTGTCCACGGCTTGGCTAACGGCCATGTGCCGTTTCCCGGGCAAGGCCTTTTTCAGCTGGGCACTTCTGCTGCCGCTGGCAATGCCGGCCTACATCATCGCCTATACCTGGACCGGCATGCTCGATTTTGCCGGTCCGGTCCAGACCCTGCTGCGGGAGCAGACGGGCTGGGGATATGGCGACTACCGGTTTCCGGAGATCCGGTCGCTTGGGGGTGCCATTGCGATGCTGACGCTGGTGCTCTATCCCTATGTCTATCTGCTCGGTCGGGCCGCCTTTCTCGAACAGTCGGTGTGCGTCCTCGAAGTGAGCCGCACCCTGGGCTGTGGCCCGTTCTGCAGTTTCTTCCGTGTGGCACTGCCGCTGGCGCGCCCGGCAATCGTCGCCGGGTTGTCACTGGCGCTGATGGAGACGCTGGCGGATTACGGCACCGTGGCCTATTTCGGTCTGCCGGTGTTCACCACCGGCATCTTCCGGACCTGGTTTGGCATGGGCGACAGTGTCGCCGCGGCGCGGCTGTCGGCCTTGTTGCTGTTGTTGGTGTTCCTGCTGATGCTGCTGGAACGGGCCTCGCGGCGGCAGTCCCGCTATCACCACACCACCGGGCGTTATTCCCGGCTTCCGGAATACCGGCTCAGGGGCGGGTTGCGTTGGCTGGCCTTTGCGCTGTGCCTGCTGCCGGTCGTGCTGGGGTTTCTGCTGCCGGCACTGCAGCTGGGGTACTGGGCCTGGCTTGGGGGACTGGAGCCCCTCGACGCGGAGTTTCGCCGGCTGGTTCTGAACACGCTGATGCTGGGCGCCGTGGCCGCGCTGCTGGCCCTGGTGCTTGCGCTGCTGCTGGGTTACGGCAAGCGGTTGATGCCGACCCGCGGCCTGCGCATAGCCTCACGGGTGGCCACCCTGGGCTATGCGGTGCCGGGGGCGGTCATCGCCGTCGGGGTGATGATCCCGCTGGCGGCCTTCGACAACGCACTGGACGCCTGGTTGCGCGCACATCTGGGCCTGTCCAGCGGTCTGTTGCTCAGCGGCAGCCTGTTTGCGCTGATCTTCGCCTATATGGTGCGCTTCCTGGCGGTCAGCCTGCAGACGGTGGAGGCCGGACTGGACAAGATCCGGCCCTCGATGGACGATGCCGCCCGCTCACTGGGGTACCGTCCGCGTGCCAGTCTGCAGCGCGTGCACATGCCGCTGATGAAGGGGTCCCTGCTGACGGCGCTGCTGATCGTGTTCGTCGATGTGATGAAGGAATTGCCGGCCACGCTGATCCTGCGCCCCTTCGATTTCAATACACTGGCGGTGCGTGCCTTCGAACTGGCTTCCGACGAGCGACTGGCGGATTCGAGCAGCGCGGCGCTGGCGATCGTCGCCGTTGGCCTGCTGCCGGTGGTCTATCTGAGCCGCAGCATCTCCCAGGCGAGGGCCGGGCATGAATGACGCGCTGACGATACTGGAGGTGAAGGGGGTGCGGGTCCGTTTCGGGCGCGATACGGCGGTCGACGGGATCGATCTCGAACTTCAGAGGGGTGAACTCGGCTGCCTGCTCGGGCCCAGCGGCTGCGGCAAAACCACGGTGCTGCGCTGCATCGCCGGCTTCCAGATGCCGGATCAGGGAGACATCCGGCTCGATGGGGTGCTGGTGACCGGGCGCGGACTGTGCCGGCCGCCGGAACAGCGCGGTATCGGCATGGTGTTCCAGGATTTCGCGCTGTTTCCGCACCTCAGTATCGGGGACAACATTGCGTTTGGACTGCGTGGCTGGCCGGCGGGCAAACGGCATGCGCGGGTCGCCGAACTGCTGGCTCTGGTCGGTCTGCCCGGAATGGCCAAAGCCTGGCCGCATCAGTTGTCGGGCGGGCAGCAACAGCGGGTGGCACTGGCCCGTGCCCTGGCGCCCCGTCCATCACTGTTGTTGCTGGACGAGCCGTTCTCCAGTCTCGATGTGACCCTGCGCGAAAGCCTGGCCCGCGAAGTGCGCAACATCCTGCGTCAGGAAGGCATTTCGGCGATCCTGGTCACCCACGACCAGCATGAAGCCTTCGCCATGGCCGACCGCATCTGCGTGCTGGAGTCGGGCCGTCTGCAGCAGTGTGATTCGGCCTACAACCTCTACCACCGGCCGGTCAACCGGTTCGTCGCCGGCTTCATTGGCGAAGGCGTGTTGTTGCCGGGGCGCGTCACCGACGAGGGCGTGGAAACCGAACTCGGCCTGCTGAGTGGCGTGACGCCCCCCGAATGCCGCCCGGGCTGCCTTGTGGATGTGCTGGTTCGCCCCGATGACCTGATCCACGACGATGCCGCGCCGGATCAGGCCATCGTCATCGACCGGGCGTTTCGCGGATCGGAATTCCTCTACAGCCTGCGCATGCCCAGCGGAGCCGAGTTGCTGGCGCTGGTGCCGAGTCACCATGATCATGCCATCGGCGAGTCCATAGGCATCCGCCTCGAATTCGATCATCTGGTGGTGTTTCCGCGCTCCGCCTGATCGCTGGCGCGGAATGCAGCCTGCAGCCTTGTGGCATTGGCCTATACTCCGGATTTGATGTCTTGCGGAGAGCGAATGTGGGTATCGTAGAGACTCAGGTTGCGGTCGAGGATCTTCGAGTTGGCATGTATGTGAGCCGTCTGGATCGGCCCTGGGAAGAGACGAAGTTTCCGTTGCAGGGCAAGCTGATTCGCACGGAACAGGATATTGCCCGCCTGGCCGCCTGCTGCCGGCATGTCTATGTCGATCGCTACCGCAGCACCCCCGAAGTCCAGGCAACGGCCCCTCACTCGGGCGACTTCAGCGGTGGCCAGACCACGACAGGGATACCGGTGGTCGATCCGGCTCAGCGCCTGCGCGCGTTGACCGGGCGGGAACCGGAACCCTATCCCGAACGCAGTGAATTCACCCGCGAATACCGCGTGGCACGGGCCGCCCATGCCCGCTTGTCGGTGCAGCTCAAGTACCTGGTACGGGAACTGGGGCAGCAGCATGAGGTGTGCTACGAGGATCTGGAAGTTGTGGTGACGCCGATGGTGGACAGTATCGTCCGCAACCCGGACGCCTTTACCTGGCTGACCCGCCTCAGGGCCAAGCAGGACTACAGCTATTATCACGCGGTCAATACCGCGATCTGGGCGATCGCCTTTGGCAGGCACCTCGGATTGCCGCGGGAGGATTTGGATGTGCTCGGCCTGGGCGGGCTGTTGCTGGATGTCGGGAAGCTGCGTTGCCCCGGCCATCTGCTCGACAAGCCGGGCCGCTTCGATGCGGAGGAGTTTCGCATCATTCAGCGCCATGTCGATCACAGTGTCGACATCGTGTCCGGCATTGCCGGCATACCCCCTGAGGTGCTGTCCATGGTGCAGACCCACCATGAGCGGCATGACGGTTCCGGTTATTCACAGGGGCTGAAAGGCACGCAGATTCCCTTGTTCGGCCGCATCGGCGGGCTGGTGGATTGTTACGAGGCCATCACCTCGCAGCGCCCCTATGCCAGCGCCGTATCCCCCCACGAGGCGGTGAACCGGCTGTATGCCTGGCGCGGCCGTGAATTCCAGGAGGAGCTGATCGAGCAGTTCATCCAGGTGATCGGTGTCTATCCGGTGGGGACGTTGGTCGAACTGAGCAGCGGGCAGGTCGGCGTGGTCATCGCCCAGCACCGTACCCGGCGCTTGCGGCCCAAGGTGATGCTGCTGCTGGACCGGAAAAAACGCATGTATGCGAATTTCGATATCGTCGATCTGCTCCACGTAGAGCGGGACAGCGAGGGTGAGCCGCTGGCCATCGTCAAGACCCTTGAGCCGGGAAGCTACGGGCTCGACCCGGACGAGTTGTACCTGTGAGCCTGGACCGTTGCCGATCCGCCGCCCTGCAGCGCATCGAGGCGCAGCTGACTGAGGCGTCATGGGAAGAGGAAGGGATTCGGGCCGTATTGCTGGTTGGCGTCAATCGCCTGCGACAACTCAATCTGAGTCATGGCTATCGGCGGGTGGACCGCCTGCTGGAGGCGCTTGCACAGCGCGTCGAGGGTTTCGTCAGCGGGAAGGGCATCGCCGAACGCATCGGCAATGCCGACTACCTGATTGTGTTGCAAGGCATTCGCAATCCGGGGCATGCACGGCTGGCCCTTGCGCGCCTGCACGCCCTACTCAGCGCGGTCTATGCGATCGATGGTGAAACCCATCACCTGAGTCTGGCAATCGGGGCGGCCCTGTTCGACCCGGCGCAGGCACCTGCAGATCTGGAGTCCTGTCTACGCAGGCTGGAGCGGGCACTGCTGAACGCGCGCCAAACCCCGGAAGGCTATGCCTTCGATGGGGACCGGCAGACCGTCGAAGAAGGCATCATCGACTGGGATCTGGAACACGACCTGAGACAGGCCGCCGACCGGGGTCAGCTGGCCATGTACTACCAGCCCCAGCAGCGGCTGGATGACGGCCGCCTGCATGGAGTGGAGGCGTTGATCCGCTGGCGCAACGGGGCACAGGGCTTCGTGCGCCCGGACCTGTTCATACCCATTGCCGAACGCAGCACACTGATCGAGGAAATCACCACCTGGACGCTGAACGCGGTCATGCGCGAAATGGCGTCGCGGAACGGCATCGGCCATGTGTCGATCAACCTTTCAGCCCAGTTGCTGCAGCGCCAGGACATCGTCGATGATGTGCGTGCGGCGCTGGCGATCTGGGGCTTCGATCCCGCGCGTCTGGTGCTCGAAGTGACCGAGTCCGCGGTCATCTCGCGCCTGGATCAGGCGGTCGATACCCTGCAGGCCCTGAGGGAGCTGGGTATCGGTCTGTCGATCGACGATTTTGGCACGGGCTATTCGACCATGACCTATCTGCGACGCATCCCGGCCTGTGAGCTCAAGATCGACCGTTCCTTCATCGCCAACATGACCGGCCAGACCATGGACGCCCATATCGTCAAGTCGCTGATCCTGATGGCCCGCGGGCTGCAGATGCGGGTAGTGGCCGAGGGCGTGGAGGACGAAGAGACCCGTGCACTGCTCAGGGACATGGGGTGTGAGCTGATCCAGGGGTATCTGCTGGCGCGGCCGATGCCGCTGGCGGAGCTGGACGGCTGGCTGGAGGACGCAAGCGGACGGCAATGAAAAAGCCGGCGCTGGGCCGGCTTTTTCGTGGGTCGAAGAGCGGGGGCTGGATCAGAGGCCCAGCTTCTCCTTGATGGCGTCGATGACGGCATCGCTGGAGGTGGCCTCAACGGTCAGCAGCAGGCCTTCCTTCTCGTAGAAACCGACCAGCGGGGCGGTCTTCTCCTCGTACACATCGAGGCGATTGCCGATGGCTTCCTCGGTTTCGTCATCGCGCTGGACCACCGGACCGCCGCACTTGTCGCATTTGCCTTCTTCCTTCGGCGGGTTGGACTTGACATTGTAGATGGCGCCGCAATCGGTGCAGGTACGGCGGGTGGTCAGGCGGTCGAGGATGACCTCGCGCGGCACATCGATGTTGACCACACAGTCGAGTTGTTCGCCCATTTTGGCCAGCAGTTCCTTCAGTGCCTCGGCCTGGGGAATGGTGCGCGGGAAGCCGTCGAGCAGGTAGCCGTTCTTGCAGTCGTCTTCCTTCAGGCGTTCTTCCATGATGCCCATGATCAGGTCGTCGGAGACCAGGTCACCGGCTTTCATGGCGGCTTCGGCCTTCTTGCCCAGTTCGGTGCCGGCGGCCACGGCGGCGCGCAGGATGTCGCCGGTGGAGATTTGTACCGAGCCGTCGATCTGGGTCAGCAGCTTGGCCACGGTGCCCTTGCCGGCGCCGGGAGCGCCCAACAGAATCAGTTTCATGATGTTTCCTCGTTCGTGTTTACAGAAAGGTTGAAAAGCAAAAGGCCCGACCGGCACTTGCCGGTCGAGCCTGTAGCGAGCGGTATGAAGCCTAGTGGTCGCCCATCGCCATCTGGATGTAGCCGGTGGGGCAGACATCGGCGCAGATGTGGCAGCCGATACAGCGGGTGTAGTCGGTGAACACATAGCGGCCCAGTGTGGACTTGTCCTTCGGCGTACGGTGGACGGCGTCCTGCGGACAGTAGATGACGCAGTTGTCGCACTCGAAACACATGCCGCAGCTCATGCAGCGGTCGGCTTCCTGGGTGGCCTGGTCATCCTCCAGACCGATGAAACGCTCTTCGTATGAGTCGATGACATTTTCCGCCGTGATTTCGACTTCCTTGCGTTTGATGCGTGGAGTGTATTCGAAATGGCCGAGGAACAGCTTGTCGGCGGGAATGATCTCCTGCTCGGAACGGTCCTCATAATTGTGGATGGCGAAATCGGCTTCGCTGGTGCCCCAGGTCTCCTCATGGCTGTAGGGCTGGGGGGCGAGGCCGGTTTCCTTGAGTTTTTCGAGCAGGTCGAAATGGTGCACATCCACCTTGGGACGCTTGCCGAGATCCTCTTTCTTCAGGTAGTGGTCGATGCTCTCGGCAGCGACCCAGGCCTGGCCGATGGCGGTGGTCAGCAGGTGAGGGCGCACGATGTCGCCGATGACGAACAGGCCCTGCTGTCCGGGCACCTGGTAGTACTTGTCGGAGTCGATCAGACCGCGGCCGTTGTCGAGGTCTTCCATGCCGGTGAGGTCGCCGCCCTGGCCGATGGCAGAGACGATCAGGTCACACTCGATCTCGAATTCGGAGTCGGGGATGAGTTCCATCTTGCCGCTGGACCAGTCGGCCTTGGCCACGCGCAGGGCCTTGGCGCGGCCTTCCTCGTCCTTGATGACTTCGATCGGCACAAGGCTGCCTCGCAGTTCGACGCCTTCCTTGCGGGCGGCTTCGACTTCATGCTCGGCGGCGGGCATCTGGTCCACCGGACGGCGGTAGACCAGCAGGACTTCGGCGCCTTCCTTCTTGCAGGCAACGGCGCAATCCTGGGCGGTCTGGTTGAGGACCACGGCTTCGGGCCGCTCGTCCGGATGCTTGGCCTGCACATGGCCGAGACGGCGAGCCACGGAGACGACATCCATCGCGGTGTCGCCGCCGCCGATGACCACGACGCGCTTGGAAACGAACTTCAGGCGGCCGTCGTTGTAGGCCTCGAGGAAGGAGACACCGGTAATGCAGTTGGGTGCATCGCTACCGGGAATCGGAATGTTGCGGCCGGCCTGGGCGCCGATGGCGATGACCACGGCGTCGTTCTCCTCGCGCAGCTGCTCGAGGGTGATGTCCTTGCCGACGAAGGTATTGAGGTGCACCTCGACGCCGAGGTCGAGGATGCGCTGGATCTCGTGGTCCATGACATCGCGGGGGGTACGGTAGCCGGGAATGCCGTAGCGCATCATGCCACCCAGCTCCTTGTGGTTGTCGTAGACCTTGACCGCATGGCCCATGCGCCGCAGCTGGTAGGCGCAGGCGAGGCCGCCGACACCGCCGCCGATGATGGCCACGGTCTTGCCTGTTTCCTTGCCTGGACCGTGGAATTTGAGTCCGTGTTCGCGGGCGTAGTCACCGATGTACTGCTCGATGGAGTTGATGCCGACGAAGTCCTCGACCTCGTTGCGGTTGCAGCCTTCCTGACAGGGCGCCGGGCAGACGCGGCCCATGATCGCCGGGAAGGGGTTGGCGTCGGTGGAGCGATAGAAGGCGTATTCGACCTTTTCCATGCCACCGGTGGGTTTCTCGATGCCACGAACGATCTGCAGCCAGCCACGGATGTCTTCACCGGAGGGGCAGCTGCCCTGGCAGGGCGGGGTGCGGTGGACATAGGTCGGGCACTTGTAGGTGGTGTCCTGCTCGAAGATTTTCTCTCCGTAGGAACGGTAGTTGTGCTCTCCGTCTTTGTAGCGACGATAAGTAAGTCCGGACTCTGCCATGGAAAACCCTCTATCTCTAAGTGTTCGTTCTGTTTTGGCTCAAACGGCCGCCTAGTCTAAATCAAACGCCCGCCGCGGGACAATGCAGCGGCAGAATACCCTCATCAGCAGTGCTTATTCCCCGTGTACCGTTACGGTAATCCGGCGACTGTGGCCCCGTGCCCTGTGTTCCCAGAGAAAAATCCCCTGCCAGGTGCCGAGCGCGAGGCGGCCACCGCTCACCGGGACGGTCAGATCGCTGCCGCTGAGCACGCTGCGGATGTGCGCCGACATGTCGTCGGGCCCTTCCAGGTCGTGCTCATAGCCGGGGTCGCCATCGCGCACCGTCTTCTGCATGAAGTATTCGAGGTCGCGGCGCACCGACGGGTCGGCGTTCTCGGTGATCATCAACGAGGCGCTGGTGTGATGGATGAACACATGACACAGGCCGGTGCCGATGCCCGATTCGCGCACCACGCCGTCCACCTCGCTACTGATATCGAGGGAGGAACGCGGGCGCGTGTCGATGCGTAGCTGGTGCTGCAGCAGCATGGCGATCTCCGGGCGAAACAGCGGAACTATGCCGCGAAGCGCCCATTCCGGCCATATCCCATCGGGGAAGGAGGATCAGCGGCCGATCAGGCGCACCGGGTCCTCTTCGGTTTGCTTGCCGCGGGGTTCCGGTTCGAGCACGGTGATCTTCGGCTCGGGCAGCAGGTCGGGATAGTCCAGGGTGTAGTGCAGGCCACGGCTTTCATGGCGTGCCATTGCCGAACGGATGATCAGTTCGGCAACCACCACCAGGTTGCGCAGTTCCAGCAGGTCGCCGGTTACGCGGAAATTGCCGTAGTAATCGTTGATTTCCGATTTCAGCAGTTCGCAGCGGTGCAGGGCGCGTTCCAGCCGCTTGTTGGTGCGCACGATGCCGACATAGTCCCACATGAACCGGCGCAGTTCGTCCCAGTTGTGGGCGACCACGACTTCTTCGTCGGAATCGGTGACCTGCGATTCGTCCCAGGGCGCGATCCTCCCCGGCATGGGGACGGCATCGATGCTCTGTTCGATGTGGCGCGCCGCGGCATGGCCGAAGGCCAGGCATTCCAGCAGGGAGTTGCTGGCCATGCGGTTGGCGCCATGCAACCCGGAATAGGACACTTCGCCGATGGCATAGAGGTGATCGATGTCGGTGCAGCCGTGGGCGTCGATCATGACTCCGCCGCAGGTGTAGTGGGCGGCGGGCACCACCGGAATCGGCTCGCGGGTGATGTCGATGTCGTAATGCAGGCAACGCTCGTAGATGGTCGGGAAGTGCGACTTGATGAAGGCGCGGCTCTTGTGGCTGATGTCGAGGTAGACACAGTCGATGCCGAGGCGCTTCATCTCATGGTCGATGGCGCGGGCGACGATGTCGCGGGGCGCCAGCTCGGCGCGCTCGTCGAAGCGCGGCATGAAGCGTTTTCCGTCGGGCAGCTTGAGGCGCGCACCTTCTCCGCGCAGGGCCTCGGAGATCAGGAAGGACTTGGCCTCCGGGTGGTAGAGGCAGGTCGGGTGGAATTGCATGAATTCCATGTTGGCGACGCGGCAGCCGGCGCGCCAGGCCATGGCGATGCCGTCGCCGGTGGAACCGTCGGGATTGGAGGTATACAGATAGACCTTGCTGGCGCCGCCGGTGGCCAGTGCGATCTTGCGGCCCTTGAACACGCTGACCCGGTGATTTTCGCGGTTGTAGGCATAGAGGCCGATGCAACGGCCCTGCTCGGTGATCAGGTCGATGGCGACTTCGTGCTCGAAGCGGTCGATGTTGGTCCGCTCCGCCACATGGGCGAGCAGGGTGTTCTGCAGGGCCTTGCCCGTGGCATCGGCGGCATGCACCACGCGGCGTCGGCTGTGTCCGCCCTCCCGGGTCAGGTGATAGCCGCTGCTGGACTGTTCGTCCGGATCGCGGGTGAAGGGCATGCCGAGGCCGGCCAGCCAGTCGATCATCTCCGGTCCGGTCTCGGCCACCTGGCGCACAATCTCGGGGTCGCACAGACCTGCGCCGGCATTCAGGGTGTCTTCCACATGCAGCGCGATGCTGTCGTTGCCCTCGAGCACGGCCGATACGCCGCCCTGGGCATAGTAGGTGGAGCTCTGGTCGTGAGGGCTCTTTGCCAGCAGTGCGATCGACAGCCGATCAGGCAGTTGCAGGGCGAGGGTCATGCCGGCGGCACCGCCGCCGACGATGATGACATCGTATTGATAGCGTTTGCTCATGGCCGTCTTGAAATGGCGGTATGTGCAGGCATTTTACGACAGGGCGCCGGCAAAAAGGATTTTTTTGCGGGGCGCCGAGAATCTTTTGGTATATTGCCGGTCAGATGATGCGCCGCAGGGAGGGGCGGCGTCATCGTATAACAATCGTCACACACACGGGTTTTTGCATGGGGTCGGAAGAACTGGACAGCGAACTGGTACGGCGCGCACAGGCAGGCGACAAGGCCGCCTTCGACCTGCTGGTGCGCAAGTACCAGCAGAAGGTGATCAATCTGGTATCGCGTTTCGTGCAGGATCCGTCCGAAGCCCAGGATGTGGCGCAGGAGACCTTCATCAAGGCCTACCGCGCACTGAACAACTTCCGCGGCGACAGCCAGTTCTATACATGGATCTACCGCATCGCGGCCAACACCGCCAAGAACCATCTGGCGTCGCGCAGTCGCAAGAGCCCGACCTGGTCGGTGGATGTCGAGGATGCCGAACATTTCGCTGGCGAGAGCGGACTCAAGGAATACGACAACCCGGAAAACCTGCTGCTGACCGAGGAGATCAAGCGGACCGTATTCAAGGCCATCGAGAACCTGCCCGAAGACCTGAAGACCGCGATCACGCTGCGCGAGCTCGAAGGTTTGAGCTACGAAGACATCGCCCAGGTCATGGGCTGCCCGATCGGCACCGTGCGCTCGCGCATATTCCGCGCCCGCGATGCCATCGACAAGGAACTAAGACCGCTGTTGCAATGACTAAGGGTCACGAGCTACAGACGGGAAACACCCCATATCAACATGAACTCAGGTAGAGCCTCATGAACGAACCACAGGAAATGCTGTCCGGCCTGCTGGACGACTGGAAAGGCGACCACGACGACCGCGCAGCCCTCGATCGGGTACTGGCCGATGTCAATGAACGCGCGCGCTGGCAGCGCTACCAGATGATCGGCGAAGTCATGCGCCATGAACTGCCGGAGCGCATCCAGGCCGATTTCTCCGCCAGCGTGATGGCGCACATCGAGCAGCTGGACATGCCGCCTGCAACAGCGGTCGCTCAGGACCGGCCCCGCAAGGCCGCTGCCTCCTGGTGGTCCTCGCTGCTGCGTCCGGCCGCCGGCCTGTCGGTGGCGGTGGCTGTCGCCTTTGTCGCGGTGACCTCGCTGACCCGCAGCCCGGGGCCGTCGGGCGTCTCCGCGCCGGTGGTTACCGCCAGCAGCAGTGCGGTGCCCAGTGATCCGCGCATCGAGCAACTGGCCCAGCTGCCGGTGCTGGCTCCGTCGGTGAAGGTCTCGGCTGCCGGCAGCGGCACGCCCGCCGGACGCGAGGCGACCGGCAGTCTTCCGGTGCGTCGCGACAACGCCGCGATCAAGCGCAAGCTCAATGGCTATCTGGTCGATCACAACCAGTACGCCGGATCGCTGCAGGGCATTATCCCGCAGGTGCGGGTGGTGGCCGCCGGAGCGCAGAACTGAGCGATGAAGCGCCGTACCCTCTGCATCCTGCTGTTCATCACCGCGCTGCCGTTGACTCAGGCCGCCCGCGCCGCCAGCGATGCCGAGGCGCTGGGCTGGCTGCGTGACATGGCGCAGGCGATGCAGCAACTCAGTTATCGTGGCCGCTTCGTGTTCGCCCACGACGGGCGCATCGACAGCCTGTCGCTGCTGCACATCAATGACGGCAGCGGCGTCCGTGAGCGGCTGCGCTCGCTCAACGGCGAGGCCCGGGAGGTGCTGCGCGAAAACGAGAACCTGACCTGTGTCTGGCCCGACAGCCGGCAGGTCATCATCGACCGCTTTACCGCAAGCTCTGCGCGGCGGCTGTCGCCGATCTGGGTGCCCCGCGAGTTGCAACGGCTGCAGCAGCATTACCGCTTTGCGGTGGAGGGGCGTGACCGGATCGCCGACCTGGCCGCCGTGATCGTTTCGATCCTGCCCAATGACGACCTGCGCTATGGCCTCAAGCTGTGGATTGCCGAAGACAGCAAGCTGATGCTGCAGTCCGTGCTGCTCGACGAGCTGGGTCAAAAGCGGGAACAGGTGATGTTCGTACAGATCGAGCCGATCGAGTCCGGTGACGCCGCGTTGCTGAAGCTATTGCCGCCTGTCGACAACAGTTATGCGCGGGTGCAGTCCCATACCGGCGACAACACCGCCCGGGTGGCGGCGGACCCGCGCTGGAAACTGGAAGACCTGCCCGAGGGGTTCCGTCTCGAGGCCGCCTACCGCAAGCAGCGTGTCGATCGTGACGGCTTCGTCCAGCAGATGGTGCTTTCCGACGGCATGTCCTCGGTTTCCGTGTTCATCGAGCCGGCCACCGAAGGGGCGCTGGAGGGCGCGACCGCCATGGGCGCCGTCAATGCCTTTGGCCTGCGCCGTGGCAAGGTCAACATCACCGCCATTGGCGAGGCACCGTTGCACACGGTGCAGCGCATTGCCGAAGCGGTATTCCGCGACGAGGGTGCGTCATGATTGAGCAACCGGCCCGTGTCACCCGCATCTTCGACGGGCAGGCCGAACTCGAGGTACAGCATGAAGAAGGCTGTTCTTCCTGTTCGCTGCGCGGCGGATGCGGCATGGGCAGCCTGGGGCGCCTGTTCGGCGAGCGCAAGCGCCGCTTGACGATCCCGGCCCATGACCTGCAACCGGCTGATCGGGTGGTGCTGGGACTGGCCGAGCGTCAGCTGGTCAGCGCCGGTCTCATCCTTTACCTGACACCGCTGTTCGGCCTGATCGTGTTTGCCCTGGTGGGCGATGCACTGACCGGCGGCTCGGATGGCTGGACCGCTCTGGCGGGCCTGACGGGATTGTTCGCCGGTCTTGGTCTGGCGCGCTGGATGGCGCGTCGCCGCGAAACCCGGCCGCGGGTGCTGCGCCGGACCTGACACGGCACATCCCCGTGCAGGGCACCTGTAATCACACGCATTGAGTCCATTTCCAAAGTATTGAACCGAGAATTGCAATGAAAAGACCTCTACTCCAACTGTTTTCGATCAGCCTGCTGCTGTTCAGCGCGAGCCTGTTCGCCCAGCTTCCGGATTTCACCGGCATCGTCGAGAGAACCAAGGATGCCGTGGTCAATATCTCGACCACCAAGAAAATCGGGGCATCGACGCTGAAGAAACACCTGCAGATCCCGGATCTGCCCGAGGATTCGCCTTTCGGCGAGCTGTTCAAGAAATTTCTCGACCCTGACGGCAATCTCCGCATTCCGGACCGGGAGTCCAATTCGCTCGGGTCCGGTTTCATCATTTCAAAGGACGGCTACATCCTGACCAACCATCATGTGGTCGATGGCGCCGATGAGGTGATCGTGCGCATGTCCAACCGCAAGGAGTACGAGGCCAAGGTGATCGGCTCCGACAAGGCGGCGGACATCGCGGTGCTGAAGATCGACGCCGACGAGGATCTGCCGACGGTGACCATCGGCGATTCGGAGAAGCTCAAGGTCGGCCAGTGGGTGCTGGCCATCGGTTCGCCCTTCGGTTTCGACCATTCGGTGACCGCCGGCATCGTCAGCGCGCTGGGACGCAGCCTGCCGAGCGACAACTATGTGCCCTTCATCCAGACCGATGTGGCGATCAATCCGGGCAACTCCGGTGGGCCGCTGCTCAACCTCGATGGCAAGGTGATCGGCATCAATTCGCAGATCTACAGCCGTACCGGAGGTTTCATGGGGTTGTCCTTCGCCATTCCCATCGAGCTGGCGATGGATGTGGCCGAGCAGATCAAGACCAAGGGCAGTGTCTCCCGTGGCTGGCTGGGCGTGCTGATCCAGGAAGTCACCCGTGATCTGGCCGAATCCTTCGGCATGGAAACCCCGCACGGCGCCCTGGTGGCCAAGGTGATGCCCGACAGCCCGGCGCAGAAGGCGGGACTGCGGGTTGGCGATGTGATCGTCGAATTCAACGGCAAGAAGGTCGCCCGTTCCAGCGCGCTGCCGCCGCTGGTGGGTCGCTTCCCGGTCGGCAAGACGGCCGAGGTGGTGGTGATCCGCAACAAGAAGCGCAAGACCCTCAAGGTGCGCATCGAACAGTTGCCGAGCGAAACCGATACCGGCGAGCCGGAACAGGCGCCGGAAGAAAAACCGATGGAAGAATCGGCACTGGGCCTGTCGGTCAAGCCGCTGGATGATGCCGCGAAGAAGAAACTGAAGGTGGATTCCGGCGTACAGGTCTTGGCGGTCGATGCCGATGGCCCGGCCGCCGAAGCCGGAATCAAGCCGGGTGATGTGGTCAGCATGATCGACAACCGCCCGGTCAAATCGGCCGAGGACTTCAACCGACTGGTCAAGTCCCTCAAGCCCGGCAAGTCGGTGGCGATCCTGATCCACCGCCGTGGCAGCCCGATCTTCCTCGCCATCAAACCGAAACGGTGAGGCTGACGCTGTACTACCGCGAGAACTGTCATCTGTGCGATGACTTCCGTCGCGCGTTGATGAGGCTGCAACCCGAACTGGGTTTCGAGACCGACGAGGTCGACATCGATCGCGATGTCGGCCTCGTCCGCCGTTTCGACAGCCGGGTGCCGGTGCTGAGCCTGGGTGAACAGGAGATCTGCCACTATTTCCTCGACGAAACGGCGCTGCGCGCTGCGCTGGCCGCCGTCTCTGCAGATTGAGGCTTTCCCCGCTGTCGCTTTGCCGCACTTTCCCGTAAAATTCGCTGTCTTTTTCCTACCGGTGCCTCGCTGACATGCGGATGCAGAATATCCGAAACTTCTCCATCATCGCCCACATCGATCATGGCAAGTCCACCATCGCCGACCGTTTCATCCAGGTCTGCGGGGGGCTCAGTGAGCGCGAGATGGACGAGCAGGTGCTGGACTCGATGGATCTGGAACGCGAACGCGGCATCACCATCAAGGCGCAATCGGTATCGCTGCACTACACCGCTCGCGATGGCGAGACCTACCAGCTCAATTTCATCGACACCCCGGGCCATGTGGATTTCTCCTACGAGGTGTCGCGTTCGCTGGCCGCCTGCGAGGGCGCGCTGCTGGTGGTGGATGCGTCCCAGGGCGTGGAGGCGCAGAGCGTGGCCAACTGCTATACCGCCATCGACATGGATCTGGAAGTGATCCCGGTGCTCAACAAGATCGATCTGCCGGCGGCTGACCCGGAACGGGTCAAGCAGGAGATCGAAGACATCATCGGGCTCGATGCCTCCGAGGCCATCGAGGTCAGTGCCAAGACCGGGCAGGGGATCGACGACCTGCTCGAACAGCTGGTGCAAAAGATTCCGCCGCCCGAAGGCGACCCGGAAGCGCCGACCCAGGCGTTGATCATCGATTCCTGGTTTGACAGTTATGTCGGGGTGATCACCCTGGTGCGGGTGATGCAGGGCAGCATCGCGCCCAAGCAGAAGATCATGATGATGTCGTCGGGGCAGGAATACCTGGTGGAGAAGGTCGGCGTGTTCACCCCCAAGCGCCATGACACCGAGCGGCTCGGCTGCGGAGAGGTGGGCTACATCATCTCGGGCATCAAGGATATCGAGTCGGCCCGCGTGGGCGATACCATCACCCTGAGCCGGAACCCGGCCAGCGAGCCGTTGCCCGGCTTCAAGGAAGTGCAGCCGCGGGTATTCGCCGGGCTGTTCCCGGTCAGCTCCGACGACTACGAGAATTTCCGCGAGGCACTGAAGAAACTCAAGCTCAACGACGCCGCGCTGCACTTCGAACCGGAGACCTCCCAGGCGCTGGGCTTCGGTTTTCGTTGCGGTTTTCTGGGCATGCTGCATATGGAAATCGTGCAGGAACGGCTGGAGCGGGAATACGACCTGGACCTGATCACCACCGCGCCGACGGTCATCTACCAGGTGGAGACCACCGCCGGCGAGGTGATCGAGATCCACAACCCGGCCGAACTGCCTCCGGTGAACAAGATCCAGGAGATCCGTGAGCCGATCATCCGTGCCAACATCCTCACCCCGGAAGCCTATATCGGTAATATCATGACCTTGTGCATCGAGAAGCGCGGGGTGCAGAAACAGGTGCAGTACATGGGCAGTCAGGTGCAGCTGGAGTACGAGCTGCCGCTGTCCGAGGTGGTGCTGGACTTCTTCGACCGGCTGAAAAGCGTCAGCCGGGGCTATGCGTCCTTCGATTATGAGTTTCTGCGCTTCGAGCCGTCCAATCTGGTCAAGCTGGACATCCTCATCAATGGCGAGCGGGTGGATGCGTTGTCCATCATCGTGCACCGCGACAATGCCGAATACCGTGGCCGCGAGCTGGCCAGCAAGATGAAGGAGCTGATTCCGCGACAGATGTTCGATGTGGCGATACAGGCCGCCATCGGCTCCAACATCATTGCGCGCACCAATGTGAAGGCGCTGCGCAAGAATGTGACCGCCAAGTGCTACGGTGGCGATGTCACCCGCAAGAAGAAGCTGCTGGAAAAGCAAAAGGCGGGCAAGAAGCGCATGAAACAGGTGGGCAAGGTGGAGATTCCTCAGGATGCCTTCCTCGCCGTGTTGCAAGTGGACAACAAGTGATTCTTTTTCAGGCAAGGACCTTTCAATGATCGATTTTGACTTCGAATTTTTCCTGGTGATGGCGGTGCTGTTCAGCGGTCTGTTGTGGGCCATCGACAGTCTGTTCTTCGCACGCAAACGGCAGCAACAGGCCGCTACCGGCGTCGCGTCCCGCGAACCGGTGATCGTCGAATACGCGAAATCCTTTTTCCCCGTGCTGCTGGTGGTACTGTTGCTGCGCTCCTTCCTCTACGAGCCCTTTCGCATCCCCTCCGGATCGATGATGCCGACACTGCTGGTGGGTGATTTCATTCTCGTCAACAAGTACGACTACGGCCTGCGTTTGCCGGTACTGCATACCAAACTGACCGAGGGCGAGAAGCCGAAGCGGGGCGATGTGATGGTGTTCCGCTTCCCGGAGAACGAGTCGCTGGACTTCATCAAGCGTGTGATCGGTCTGCCGGGCGACCGCATCCAGTATTACAACCGTCGGCTCACCATCAACGGCAAGCCGCTGCCGGTGGAATATGTCGGCAAGTACGCCGGGCAGGGCAGTGGACCGGAGAGCATGAAGGGCGCCGATGTCTACCGGGAAACCCTCGATGAAGTGACCCATCTGATGATGACCGATCCCAAGGTGCCCTACAGCGCCGATGGCGAGCTGGTGGTCCCCGAGGGGCAGTATTTCGTCATGGGCGACAACCGGGATCACAGCAACGATGGCCGCTATTGGGGATTCGTTCCGGAAAAGAACCTGGTCGGCAAGGCCGTGGGTATCTGGATGCACTGGGATTGGCGCAATGGCGGCAGTGGGCTAGACTTGTCCCGTATCGGAGGACTTCCGACGGATTACACACCCGGCGAATGATGGCCGCGTGAATCATCTCAGACAACGACAGGGCTGCCCGCAATGAACCATCAGCATCAAAACGGTATGACCACCCTCGGCTGGATCATCGTCATCTCCATCTTCGCCTTCATCGTCGTCACCGGTTTCAAGATCCTGCCGCTCTACCTCGATTTCATGAACGTGAAGAACGCGATGGCAGCGGTCGAGCGCAGGGCCGAGGAAGGCAACGCCATCGACCCGCGTTCCAAGCGGGATCTCTGGATTGCCCTGGCCAACCAGCTCAGGATCAACTCCGTCTACGGCCTCAAGCGCGAAAACTTCAAGTTCGTGCGCAAGGACGGGGTCACCACCATGACCGTGGATTACGAAGCCCGCAAGCCGTATTTTGACCGCATGTTCATCGGCGCTCACTTCGTCCATTCGGTGGATATCAACAAGTGACATCACTGAAGAAACTGCAGGTCGTTCTCAACTATCAGTTCCGGGACGAGGGTCTGCTGCAAAAGGCGATCACCCACCGCAGCTATTCCAAGTCGCTCAACAACGAACGCCTCGAGTTTCTCGGCGACAGCGTGCTGGGGCTGGTCATCTCCGAACATCTGTTCAAGCGCCTGAAGCAGGCCACCGAGGGCGAGCTGAGCCGGATCCGGGCCAGTCTGGTCAAGGAGGAGGCGCTGGCTACCGTGGCCCGCGACATCAACCTCGGTGAATACCTGCAACTGGGCAGTGGCGAGCTGAAGAGCGGCGGATTTCGCCGTGCCTCCATCCTCTCCGATGCCATGGAAGCTATCTTCGGCGCCATCTACCTCGATGGCGGCTTCGACCAGGTGCGCAAGACCATCCACTACCTCTACGAGGATTACCTGGTCACCCTGCCGGAGCCGAAAAGCCTGAAAGACCCCAAGACCAGTCTCCAGGAATACCTGCAGAGCGTGAAACAGCCACTGCCGGTCTACCAGGTGGTCAAGACCGAAGGCAAATCCCACGACCAGACCTTCACCGTGGAATGCCGCATCCCCGGCCTGAACCTGGTCACCACCGGCACCGGCAACAGCCGCAAGCGTGCCGAGCAGATGGCGGCTTCGATCGCCCTCAAGCAGACCGCCGGAGCCCATGACTGACGCCTTTCGCTGCGGGTTTGTTGCGCTGATCGGCAAGCCCAACACCGGCAAATCCACCCTGATGAATGCCCTGATCGGCGAAAAACTGTCGATCACCGCGCCCCGTCCGCAGACCACGCGGCACCAGATCCTCGGGATCCGCACGACCGAGCACTGCCAGTGCATTTTCGTCGATACGCCGGGGCTGCACCGCGATCAGAAGAAAGCCATCAACCGCTACATGAACCGTGCCGCCAGCAGCGTCATCGACGATGTGGATGTGGTCTGCGTGCTGCTCGATCCGCGTCGCATCGACAATGAGGACCGGGCGGTTCTGGAGCGGCTGCCGGCCCATGACCGGGTGCTGCTGATCCTCAACAAGATCGATACGCTGCCAAAGCAGGCGCTTTTGCCGGTAATCCAGAAACTGGCTGAACTGGCGCCGGACCGCGAGATCATTCCGGTATCGGCATTGAAGCGTGACAATCTCGATCATCTGGTCGAAGAAATCGAGAAACGTCTGCCCATTGGCGTGCCCCAGTTTCCCGATGACCAGCTCACCGACCGCCCGATGCGCTTCATCGTCGCCGAGATCGTGCGCGAGAAGCTGTTTCGCCGCCTGACCCAGGAACTGCCCTATGCCCTCACGGTCAGTGTCGATCACTACCAGCAGGACAAGGATCTGCTGCGCATCTCCGCCACCATCTGGGTCGAACGCAAGTCGCAAAAGGGCATCATCATCGGCAAGGGCGGGCAGCAGCTGAAGCAGATCGGCAGCGAAGCTCGGGCCGACATCGAACGGCTGGCCGGGCAAAAGGTGTTCCTCCAGCTCTGGGTCAAGGTGCGGGAAGGCTGGTCCGACGACGAGCAGTCACTGACGGCCTTCGGCTATACGGACCAATGACCGCGCGGGTGGACGACCAGCCGGCGTTCATCCTGCACCGCCGCGATTACAGCAACAGCAGCCTGATTCTCGAACTGCTCACCGCCGATCACGGGCGGGTCGGCGTTCTCGCCAAGGGCGCGCGCAGGCGCAAGGATGTCGGCAGCTTCCAGCCCGGCTGCCGCCTGTCGGTGGGCTGGCGCGGGCAGGGAGAGCTGAAAACCCTGTCCGCCATCGAAAGCCGTCACATTCCGTTGCCGCCGGACTGCTACCTGCCGTTGTTCTATGTCAACGAACTGCTGATCGCGCTGACGGTCCGTTTCGACCCCTTGCCCGGTCTGTTCGCGCACTACCAGCACCTGTTGCTCTCGTTCGGCAGGGATGACCTGCAGACCGCGTTGCGCGGTTTCGAGATCGAGTTGCTCGAAGTGCTTGGTCTCATGCCCGTACTGGACCGTGACCGCGCGGGTGCCGAGCTGGCGCCTCAGGCCGACTATGTTCTGGATCCTGCGGGTGGACTGAGCCGTTGCGCAGAACCCCGACCGGACTCGGCGCCGGGCCGTCTGTGGTGTTCGCTGGCCGCGCGTCATTTCGAGGTACCTGAAGTCCGCGACCTGGCGCGGCGCGCGTTGCGGCAAATCATCGATTCCAACCTGGCGGGGCGGGAGCTACAATCACGCTCACTGTTTCTGCAGCTGACGAGAAGAGACCGATGACCGTTCCCCCGCTCTTGCTGGGCGTCAATATCGACCATGTGGCCACCCTGCGCCAGGCGCGCGGCACCCGCTACCCGGACCCGGTGACCGCCGCGCTGATCGCCGAACAGCACGGGGCCGACTCGATCACCTTCCACCTGCGCGAGGACCGACGTCACATCCAGGAACGCGACGCACGCCTGCTCAAGGAGATGACGCAGACCAAGCTCAACCTGGAGATGGCGGTCACCGACGCGATGATCGCCTTCGCCGAGGCGCTGCAGCCGGAGGACTGTTGTCTGGTACCGGAAAAGCGCGAGGAACTGACCACCGAAGGCGGGCTGGATGTGGTCGAACAGTTCGAGCGCGTGCAGCAGGCCTGTCAGCGACTGGCCGCGGTGGGCAGCCGGGTGTCGCTGTTCATCGATGCCGATGAAGCGCAGATCGATGCCGCGGTGGACTGCGGCGCGCCGGTGGTGGAGATCCATACCGGCCACTTTGCCGATGCACTGCCTGCCGATCAGCCGGCCTTGCTGCGAGGCATCGAACACGCCATTGCCTATGCCCATGAACGCGGCCTGCAGGTCAATGCGGGGCATGGACTCAACTACCACAATGTGCAGGCCATCGCCGCCAATCCGTTGCTGGTGGAACTGAACATCGGCCACGCGATCATCGCCGATGCGGTGTTTCGCGGACTGGCGGCATCGGTGCGCGAAATGAAGCGCTTGATGCTCGAGGCGCGCGGCCTGACGGCAGTCTGATGTTGGCCGGCATCGGGGTGGACATCGCCGAAACCGCGCGTTTCGAACGCCTGCAGCAGCGCTTCGGAGACCGCATCGCGCGGCGTATCCTCACCGAGCGGGAATTTGCCGTCTATCTGCAGCGTCACCGCAGCGCGAGCTATCTGACATCACGCTTCGCGGCCAAGGAAGCGGCCAGCAAGGCGCTGGGCACCGGCATCGCCCGAGGCATTGGCTTTCACGATATCGAGGTCAGCAATACGGCCGACGGCAAGCCGGAATTGCGTTTCCACCGGGGAGCGGCGGATTTGCTCCGGCAGCGGGGTGTCGTCAACAGCCTGTTGTCGCTGTCCGATGAGAAACACTATGCGGTGGCGATGGTGGTGCTGGAGACAGGCTAGGCGCCTGACCGTTCAGGCCGCGCCCACCGAGTCCAGTTCATCGCGGATGGCTTCCAGCTCGACGATGACCTGCTCGGTGAAGTCGATGACCGCGGCATCGCCTTGCTGCCGCTGCCAGGTCCATTGCTGCAACAGCCGGCGCAGCCGGGGCAGCGCCGCGTAGCAGGTGACGCCCTGCAGCTTGTGCATGATCGCGGCGATCTCGCGGTTGCGGTCCTCCCATTCATGCACTGCATCTTCGGCAATCAGTTGCCTGAGCAGGTGGGCATGCTCGGGAATCTCCTTGCGCATCAGTCGGTAAAGATCCTGGGCCAGGTTTTCATTGTTGGCCGACAGGCGCAGCGTGCCAGGGTGATCGATGACCCGGTCGTCTCCAGCGCCCACCACCTCTCCTGAAGGCCTGTGACCGATATCGGCGGGCATCTCCTCCTGCTCCAGCAGGCGGCGCAGCTTGTGTTCGTCCAGCGGCTTGCCCAGATAGCCGTCGAAGCCCAGATCCAGCAGTTTCTGTTTCTGTTCCGGGAGCACATTGGCGGTGAGGGCGACGATCGGCGCCTTCAGCTCCGGCGCGCGTTCGCGCAGCATCTTCATCAGCTCGATGCCGTCGATGCCGGGCATCTGGATGTCGAGCAGGATGATGTCGAATTCCTGCTGTTCGAAGGCCTGCAATGCCTGTTCCGCATTTTCGGCCTCCACGCACTGATGCCCCCACAGACGCACCAGTTCACTGCCCAGAGCCAGGTTGATGGCGTTGTCGTCGACCAGCAGGATGCGCCGCGCACCACTGACCGGATTCGCGGACGGGAGCGCCTCGCCGGCCGTGGCTGCCGAGGCGTCCGTGTTCAGAAGCATCTGCTCCAAGCGGCTGCTGGTGTTGATCACCGCGATGAATTCGAAGCGGTTGAGCAGGGCGTTGTCCACCAGGCTGATGTCGTAGTGCATGATGATACAGCGGCACTGCTGGCACACGGCGGCATCCATCAGCGCGTCGGGTTCCAGGCTGTGGTGGCGCAGGTCGAAGACCACCAGATCGAGATAGGGCAGGTTCTGCATCAGCTGCTGGCGCAGGGTGTCGGCGTCTTCGTCCGGACCCAGCTGCTCGGTTTCGGTGAGGAATCCGATTCGGTTGTAGAGGGTCTGAAGTTCGTGCAGGGCGCGCTCGCTGAAGGCGTAGATCATGGCGTTGCGCTCGGCCTTCAGCCCGCTGTCCTGCTCCACCGAATAGAAGGGCTTGAAGGGCAGGATCAGGGTGAAGGTGGAGCCTTCGCCTTCGCGGCTCTCGAGCAGAATGTCACCGCCCATAAGCGCTGCCAGGTTCTTGGAGATGACCAGTCCGAGGCCGGTCCCCGAATAGCGGCGGTTGCTGTCGGACTCGATCTGGGTGAAGGCCTGGAACAGCTGGCTCTGGTCCTCGCTGGAGATGCCGATACCGCTGTCCTCGACCACGAAGCGAAGCATGATCTGGCTGCTGCTTTCGTCTTCGATATAGACGGTCAGCGAGACGAAGCCCTTGTCGGTGAACTTGATTGCGTTACCGAGCAGGTTGATCAGGATCTGCTTGAGCCTCAGCTTGTCGCCAACCAGCTGGCGCGGGGTGTCGCTGTAGACGATCAGGTGCAGGTCGATGCCTTTCTCGAGGGCGTTGGAGAACAGGCTGTCGCGGGTCGATTCCACCAGTTCGTAGAGGTCGAAGGGGTTTTCGGCGATCTCGACCTTGCCCGATTCGATCTTGGAGAAATCGAGGATCTCGTCGACGATGGCGCGCAGGTCGCGCGTGGATTGCTTGATGATGCCGATGTAGCGGTTCTGGTCGTTGTCCAGAGCGGTTTTTTCGAGCAGGCCGACGAAGCCCTGGATGCCGTTGATCGGGGTGCGGATCTCGTGACTCATGTTGGCCAGGAAGCGGGATTTTACCTGGCTGGCGTATTCGGCGTGATCCCGGGCGTTGGACAGTTCCCGGTTCTTGTATTCCAGGTCGGTGATCGCGTTCATCAATTCCAGGGTTGCGCTCTTGATCTTCTGGTCGAGCTGCATGCGGTTGGCCAGCAGGGCCTGGGACATGCTGTTGAAGCCTTCCTGCACATCGCCGATTTCGTTGTCCTCGATGTCTTCGATGGTCTGACCGAGGTTGCCGGCTTCCACTTCACGGATGTGCTGCAGCAGGGTGAATACCGGGCGGGTGATGTGGCGGCTGATCAGCCAGGCGATCACCGTGGCCAGCAGCAGCATCAGGACGAACAGCAGAGCCCCCTGCAGGATGCTTTGGCGGATCTGCGTCCGGAGACCCTGTTTCGAAAGGTAGAGGTGCACGCGGCCGATGGTCGTAGCAGTCTGTTCGCCGCTGTCGTCCGGTTCGAAGATGTCGTTCAGTTCCAGACTCTGGCTGCGGATGTCGTGGCGGTAGTAATAATAGTCGTCGATGCGATCGGGCCGGTAGCCGTCGCCACGGGCTTCGGCGATGATCCGGCCACGGCCGTCGTATACCGATAGGTAGGTGACCGCATCGTTGTTCAGGCTCTGTTCGAGCAGGCGGCGTATTGCCTCGGCGTTGCCGGAGTAGAGGTAGAATTCGGCGGCCCCTGCGATCTGCTGGGCCATCAACTCGCCCTTGCTGCGCAACAACTCTTCGGCCTGATTGATGCTGCGTTCGACGAGCACCGAGGTCAGCAGCGCATCGACCAGCAGCACCGGGATCAGGGCGGCGATCAGGATCTGAAAACGGATGCGCGATTTCTTCATGGCTGAATGGCGTCCTCGATGGCCTGTTGCAGTTGTTCGGCCGAGGGGGGGTGGATGCCGAGGGCCGTTGCCACCTGACGGTTGATGTCGATGGCAAAATAGCGGGCCAGCTCATGGGCTGTCGTTGGCGCCTGGCCCAGCAGCCAGGGCAGGGCGACATCGGCGATCTGGTCCCCGATCTGTTCCGGGGTGGCGTACAGGGCACCGAGTGCGCCTGCGCGCACATGGGCCGGAGAATAGCTCAGTACCGGCTTGCGCAGGCGGTAGGCAGCCAGAAGGATACCCTTGAGCGTCTTCCGATTGTAGAGAACCGGCACCGGAAGCGCCAGCAGGTTGTCGTTGTTCTGCAGGATCTTGCGCACCTCGGCCACCGGATTGCCTTGTTCGGGGTCGATCAGTTTCTGTTCCACCTCGACGCCCTCACTCCGGGCGAGCTGCTGCAGCTGTTCCGTGTCCCAGGCGGTCATTTTCACATTGAGCAGCCCGATGTTGCGGGCGCCGGTGAGTTCCCGGTTGAAGCGCAGGTGCCGTTCCAGTGGCTGGTCGAGCAGCAGGCTGTGGCTGCCCGGAAGCGGCGGGTCGGAGAGGTACTGGTAGCGGGTCAGATAGGCGTGGAGCAGGGGACGATCCAGGTCCATGGCGCTGATCTGGCGCATGGCGCGTGCACCGAGGGTGACGATCAGCGAGGCCTGGGCCAGGTCGTCGCGCCGCTGTTCGATTTCGTCACTGTGGATTTTGACGATGCGGTCGACATGAGCGGCCATCCGTTCTTCGATGCGCCGGATGCTGCGCCGGAAGAAGCGGTTGTTGCTGCTGGAGATGATCCACAGGCTGCGCATTGACGGCACGGGTTCCTGCGGCGTATCGGCGGCGCCCACAGCGCCCGTCATACCGATCAGGACGATCAGAAGAAGGTGGACTCGGCAGTATCTCCATAGGTACTTCATTCCTGCGGTCCTTCGGTTGCCTGCT
This sequence comes from Gammaproteobacteria bacterium, assembly GCA_026989015.1. Classification (GTDB taxonomy): domain Bacteria; phylum Pseudomonadota; class Gammaproteobacteria; genus S144-22. Next base: position 28,753 of record JALSKD010000177.1, on the reverse strand, counting down.
GTGTCAGAACTCTCCGGAAAGACGCACTAGCCAGGCGGTTTGATGGTCGTACTTGACATAATCCCCGTAATCACCGAGCAGATTTTTGCCGATCAGTTCCACTCGCAGGGCGTGCTCGGCATCGAGCAGATAGGCCCAGCGCAGATCGAGCTTGTCGTAGCTGTCGGTGAAACGGTGCCGATCGCCCCAGGAGAAGCGGCCCACATGATACCAGACACCGGAGAACTGCTGGTTCTCGCCGACATTGACATGCCCGCCCAGAAAGCCCGTGTGCATCGGGAAACTGTCTTCACTGTCCTGATCGAAGCTGTCGGCTTCGACAAGGCTGTAGCCGCCAAACAGGCGCGTGCGTCCGCCTGCGGCGCTGTAGTTGAAGGACAGCTCGAGACCACGGACCCGTGTGTTGCCGCCATTGACGGCCTGACCGAACTGCTGCGGATAACCGGTGACCGGGTCAGGGTTGAGGCTGATTTCCTCAACGGTGATCTGGTCTTCGACACGGTAGTTGAACAGCTTGATATCGGTCGTCAGCTGATCATCCATCCAGCGGCTGTAGAGACCGATTTCGCGGGAGAGGATGGATTCGGCATCGATGCCGGGACGGGCGCGGAAAATGACCAGGTAATAGTTCCGGTCGATGGGTGGCGGTATGTAGGCATCAAAGGTGGTGCTGCCTTCGAGTTCCCACAGAATGGGGTTGCGGTACGCCCTGGAGACCACCATGCGCAGGCTGTGCCGGTCGAACAGGCGGATCAGTGACAGCCGGCCGCTGGTTTCGGTGTCGGTTCGGCTGCTGTCCTCCAGCATGATGCCCGTGTCGAGCAACCATCCGTTTCCGGTGCGCCATTCGAGGCTCCCGAACAGACGGCTCTGGTCCAGGCTGTGGACGCTGCGGTCGTTGAACAGATAGAAGGATTCGACCCGGTCATTGCGCAGGCCGATGCCGTAATTGATCTGGACGGCCTCGTTGAGTTGGCGGTTTTGATAGAGCTCGAGTTCGCTGCGCGTCGAATCCCGGCCCAGATCGACATCGGTGACGAACGGAGGAAGCAGCTGGAATGTGGGGTCGCCGGTCAGCTCGGCGATGAAATCGTTCAGCGTGCCGGTCACATAATGGTCATCGGCGTCCTGACGGCTCAGCGTCAGGCGTATGCGGCTGGTCACATCATCGTCGATGGCTTCCCAGGAGCCATTGAAATAGCCGTGATCGGTTTCCTCCACGCGAACGGGATCGGTGGCTTCGCCGTCACCGAGGTTCACGCTGGACGAACTGAACCCGACCTGCAGGCTCCAGAAACGGTTGTAGGCGCTCAGGTAATCGAGGCGCAGATTGATCTTGTTTACCCGCTTGCCGTCACGAGGAACGCTGTAGCCGGCATCTTCCTCGTGGCCGAGGCTGAGCCGCCAGTCGAGATCCTCGTTGTTGCCGCCGTAGCGGTAATAGACATGCCCGATGCCACTGTCGCGGTCGAGGGAACCGGCGCCCGAGGCGGCGTGGCCCAGATCCTCGGCCGAATGGCGGGTGATGATGTTGATGGTGGCGAGAAAGGCGTTGGCGCCATAGGTCACGGCATTGGGTCCGCGGGTGATCTCGATGCGCTCGATGTCCTCGATCAGCAGCGGCAGGTTGTTCCAGGGGACGCCGCCGTAGGAGGGCACGAACACCGAACGACCGTCGATCAATACCTGCAGGCGTCGCATCCAGCGTGCGCCCAGCCCCTGATAGGTGACCACCGGCGAATTGTCGTAGTAGTAGCCGACGATGAATCCGGGGGCCAGGCGCAGCAACTCGGAGAGGCTGGTGGCGCCGGAATCACGGATCATCTGGCGATCGATGACGCTGACCGAGGCGGGCGATTCGGCCAGCGGCTTGTCGAGCCGTGACACGGTCAGCACGATCGGCGCTTCGCCATAGAAATCATCCTCGGCGCGGTAGTCCGCTGCGGCTGGCAGGGCCAGCAGACATGTCAGCAACAGGCTGAAGCGGATAACGGGTCGGACTGACATGGTTCACTCCGGCGGCTGGGGCTGCGCGTAGTGCCGGACATGGCTTTCCAGTACACTAGGCGCCCGTATTCTTGATCTGGGTCTTCAATGTATCTTCAGGATTATATCGGAAACACGCCACTGGTGACATTGCAGCATCTGGGCAGTCCCGAACGCGGCAACCGGGTGATGGTGAAGCTGGAGGGCAACAACCCGGCCGGTTCGGTCAAGGACCGGCCCGCGCTGCACATGATCGACCGCGCCGAGGCGCGGGGCGACATCCGCCCTGGCGACACGCTGATCGAGGCCACCAGCGGGAATACCGGCATTGCGCTGGCAATGGCGGCGGCGGTCAAGGGCTACCGCATGCTGCTGGTGATGCCGGAAAACATGAGCCTGGAACGGCGGGCGGTGATGAAGGCCTATGGTGCCGAACTGCTGCTGGTGAGCAAGGAGGAGAGCATGATGGGCGCCCGCGATCTGGCCGAGCGCCTGGCACGCGAAGGGCGCGGCTGGCTGGTGGACCAGTTCTCCAACCCGGACAATCCGGATGCGCATTACCGGGGCACCGCGCCGGAGATATGGCGCCAGAGCGAGCAGGGGCTGACCCATTTCATCAGCGCCATGGGCACCACCGGAACGATTGTAGGCTGTTCCCGGTATTTCAAGGAGGTTGATCCCTCGATCGAGGTGATCGGTGTGCATCCGGCCGAGGGGGCGACCATTCCCGGCATCCGCCGCTGGCCCGAGGAATACCTGCCAAAGATCTACGACCCGACCCATGTCGACCGGTTGCTGGACGTGACCCAGCAGGAGGCCGAGCAGACCACCCGCGAGCTGGCGGCGCGCGAGGGCATCTTCTGCGGCATTTCTTCCGGTGGCGCGGTGGCGGTGGCCCTGCGTCTGGCGCGGGAACTGGAGCAAGCGACCCTGGTGGCGATCATCGCCGATCGTGGCGACCGCTACCTGTCCACCGGCGTCTTTCCCGCGGAGTGACGGCATGAACAATATCCTCGTTTTCGACATCGAAACCATCCCCGACATCGACGGCGCACGCCGGCTGTATGACCTGCACGGCCTTTCCGACGAGGATGTCGCCAAGGCGGTGTACCATCTGCGCCGGCAGCAGGCCGGCACCGAATTCCTGCGCCATCATTTGCACCGCATTGTCGCCATATCGGCCGTGCTGGTGCACGGCGATCAGTTCCGCGTCTGGTCGCTGGGCGATGAAAACGCCGACGAGCGGGAATTGCTGGAACGCTTCTATGCCGGCATCGACCGCTACACTCCGCGGCTGGTGTCCTGGAACGGGTCCGGTTTCGACCTGCCCGTCATCCATTACCGCAGCCTGCTGTATCCGATCGCCGCCGAACGCTACTGGGACAGCGGGCAGCACGACCGCGATTTTCGCTACAACAACTACCTGTCGCGTTACCATGAGCGGCACACCGATCTGATGGATGTGCTCGCCGCCTACCAGCCGCGCGCCGCGGTGCGCCTCGACGAGATCGCCACCCTCTGTGGTTTCCCCGGCAAGATGGGCATGGACGGTTCGAAGGTCTGGGAGACCTGGCTCAAGGGCGACCTCAAGGCCATCCGCGACTATTGCGAGACCGATGTGCTCAACACCTACCTGGTGTACCTCAACTGGGAGCGTAACCGTGGCAACCTGGATGACAGCCAGTATGCGGCGCAGTGCCAGCGGGTGCGTGATCACCTCAAGGCCTCCGGCCAGCCTCATCTGATCGAGTTTGAGCAACGCTGGCAGGCGCTCTGACCCAGCTCAAGGAACATCATGGCACGCAGAAACCGACGACGCACACCGCCGCCGCCCTTCGAGGCACGGATCGAAAAGCTGTCCCACGAAGGGCGCGGCATCTGCCACCACAATGGCAAGATCGTGTTCGTGTTCGGTGCCCTGCCGGGCGAGAAGGTGTCGGTACGGATCGACCGCAACCGCAAGCAGCTGGCCGAAGGTCACGCGGCGGAAGTGATCGAGGCCTCGCCGCTGCGCATCGAACCGCGCTGTGCCCATTTCGGTGTCTGCGGCGGCTGCAGCCTCCAGCACCTGGAGAGTGACGCGCAGATCGATTTCAAGCAGCGTGCGCTGGCCGAAATGATGGCGCACGCGGGCATCGAGGCGGGCCGCTGGATGGAACCCTTGCGTGCCGAATCCTGGGGCTATCGCCGCAAGGCGCGCCTCGGCGTCAAGCATGTGCCGGGCAAGGGGCGTGTGCTGGTCGGTTTCCGCGAGCGCAGCAGCCCGTTTCTGGCGGACATGCACGGCTGCCCGGTGCTCGACCCCCGCGTCGGCGAGCGACTCGATGAACTGAGCGCGCTGATCGGAGCGATGGACGCGAAGGACCGGATAGCCCAGATCGAAGTGGCCTGTGATGATACCCACTGTGCGCTGGCGTTTCGCCACCTCGACCCCCTGAGCGAAGCCGATCGCCAACGCTTGATCGACTTTGCCGGCCACAGCGGTCTGTGGGTGCAGACCCAGTCGGCGGGACCGGACAGCATCCGTCCGCTGTATCCAGAGGAGCAGACACTGAGCTTCCGCCCGCTGGCCGATGACGACCTGGAGATCGATTTCGGGGTCAGTGATTTCACCCAGGTCAATGCCGGCATCAACCAGAAGATGGTGGCGCAGGCACTGGATCGTCTGCAGCTGGAGCCGGAACATCGGGTATTGGATCTGTTCTGCGGGCTGGGCAATTTCACGCTGCCGATGGCTCGGCGCTGCGCGTCGGTGACCGGTATCGAGGGCGATCAACCCATGGTGGAGCGGGCCCGTGCCAATGCCCGCCGCCAGGGCATCGACAATACCGAATATCGGGCCGTGGACCTGACCCGGGTCGATGGCAGCGAGCCCTGGCTGCGTGGCCGTTACGACCGGATCCTGCTCGATCCGCCACGCAGTGGCGCCCGCGAAGTCATCCCTCATCTGCACCGTCTCGGCGCCGAACGCATCGTCTATGTCTCCTGTCAGCCGTCCAGCCTGGTGCGTGATGCGCAATTGCTCATTGAGGCAGGCTACCGTCTCGAGGAGCTGGGCGTGATGGACATGTTCCCGCAGACCGCCCATGTCGAGTCGATGGCGGTGTTCGTACGCTGACGCACCTCTGTGGTGCGCTGCGCACCAAAAAATGGAATAATGCGCCTCCCGCCCAATGGCTGCACCGTTACGGTGCTCGGCCTGAACGGGTTCAGCTGTAACCGGAGGACTCCATGAAAATCATTACTGCCATCATCAAGCCCTTCAAGCTCGACGATGTACGCGCCGCCCTGTCCGAGATTGGCATCCAGGGCATGACCGTCACCGAGGTCAAGGGCTTCGGCCGCCAGAAAGGGCATACCGAGCTCTACCGGGGGGCCGAATACCAGATCGAATACCTGCCCAAGGTGAAACTGGAAATCGCCATCGAGGAAGAACGGGTCGAACCGGTCATCGAGGCCATCCGCAGTGCTGCCAATACCGGCAAGATCGGTGACGGCAAGATCTTCGTTACCCCGCTGGAGAATGTGGTGCGCATCCGCACCGGTGAATCCGGCGCCACCGCACTGTGACCGGAGGGAACCCATGAAGTTGAACACCCTGCTTTTGTTGTTGGTCGTTTCACTGTTCTCCGGCGCCGCCCGCGCCGAAGGCCTGGACAGCGGCGATACCGCCTGGATCCTCGCCTCCACCGCGCTGGTTTTGTTCATGACCCTGCCGGGCCTGGCGCTGTTCTACGGCGGTCTGGTGCAGCCGCGCAATGTGCTGTCGGTGTTGATGCAGTGCTTTGCCATTACCTGTGCGGTCAGCATCCTCTGGGTGTTGGTGGGCTACAGCCTGGTGTTCGCCGATGGCGGTTCGATGAATGCCTGGATCGGCGGCCTGGACAAGGCGTTCATGCAGGGCGTGACCCGTGACAGCCTCTCCGGCAGCATCCCGGAAACCGTGTTCAGCGCCTTCCAGATGACCTTCGCCATCATCACTCCCGCGCTGGTCATCGGTGGCTTCGCCGAGCGCATGCGCTTCCCGTCGATGCTGCTGTTCAGCGTGATCTGGTTCCTGGCCGTCTATGTGCCGGTGGCGCACTGGGTCTGGGGCGGCGGCTGGCTGGCGCAGCAGGGTACCCTGGATTTTGCCGGCGGCATCGTGGTGCACATCACCGCCGGCGTGGGCGCGCTGGTCGCGGCCCTGGTGCTGGGACCGCGCAAGGGGTTCCTGACCCGGCAGATGATGCCGCACAACATGACCATGACCATCACCGGAGCGGGGATGCTGTGGGTGGGCTGGTTCGGATTCAATGCCGGCAGTGCCCTGGCCGCCAATGGCGATGCCGGCATGGCGCTGATGGCGACGCATATCAGCGCGGCCACCGGTGCCTTTACCTGGATGCTGATCGAATGGTTCAAGTACGGCAAGGCCTCGGCACTGGGCATTGCCACCGGCATGGTCGCCGGACTGGGTACCATCACCCCGGCGTCCGGTTTCGTCGGCCCGATGGCGGCCCTGTTCATCGGCTTCGCGGCAGGGGTCGTCTGCTTCTTTGCCACCAATACCCTGAAGAATGTGCTCAGGGTGGACGACTCGCTGGATGTCTTCCCGGTGCACGGGGTGGGCGGCATCATCGGCAGCCTGTTCGCCGGTCTGTTCATCGCCACCGAATGGGGGGGAGCCGGCCTGGCCGAAGGCATGACCATGGGCAGTCAGCTGTCGGCCCAGGCCATTGGTGTGTTGTCGGTGTTCCTGTGGACGGCGGTGCTGAGTTTTGTGCTGCTCAAGCTGGTGGGCCTGGTGACTCCGTTGCGTGCCAGCGACGAGGAGGAAACCGAAGGGCTGGACATCTCCCAGCACGAGGAACGCGGCTACAACTTCTGATTCCGAGCCGCAAGACGCTACCCATGAAAAAGCCGGTACCCGTGTACCGGCTTTTTCGTTCTGGCGTCCCCGGCAGGGTTCGAACCTGCAACCTACGCCTTAGGAGGGCGTCGCGCTATCCAGTTGTGCCACGGGGACGGGGCCGGCGGATTATAGACACAGAGCCGGCCGTTGTCATCGTCACCCGCGCTGCGGAGGGTTCATCGGCAGTGCTTGCGCAGGTAGTCTTCGGTCTTGCGGCGTTCCGCGGCCACCGCGGTAGCATCGAGAAACTGGCGCTGCCCCTGGTCGTCGAGGCGGTACCAGCGGATGCCGCTGTCGAACTGGCGCAGCTGATCCCGGAGGCGCTGGCATTGCCGCTGGCGGTCTTTCTCGGCCTGGCGCTGCTGTTTTTGCTGGGCGGCATCGAATGCCTTCTGTTTTCTTTGCTGTTCGTAGATGGACAGGGCGCGCTGGACCCGCTCGCGGGCGTCCAGGCGCGGCTCTGCTGGCGCTTCGACGATGGCCCGGGCCGGTGCTTGCTGCAGGGTTTGCGAGGGTTCCTCATCAGAAGGTGGCAATGCCGGTTGTTTCCCCGCCAGTTTGCGCTGTCTCTCGACGCGGTCTCGCTGTGCCTTCTGTTCGAGGCGGAGTTGTTCCAGGCGTTGCCGGGCGAAGGTCACCCACTGGCTGTCCGGGTACAGGCGGATATAGCGTTTCAGGCTGTTGGCATCGCCGCGGGCCGCTGCCTGGCGGTAGGCGAACTCGTCGCGGTAGAAAATCGCCACATCACGCCAGCCGGAACGGGGGTTGTCACGGATGAATCGCTCCAGCGCCGCGATATCCTTGCCGGCCCGTGCCTGCTCGATGTAGGCGCGGTTCTTGCGGTCCCGTTCCAGGCGCTGCGCATCGATACCGGCCTGATCCGGGCCGGACATGAAGCGCCAGCCGATGACGGCGACAACCAGGATGGAAAGAACGGCAAGAAGCTTGTTCATGGTGCGGTATTCCCCCCGGGAGCACGCCGCCCAGCATACTGCTGCAGGAGTATCCCGGCAACGATCAGCAGCAGGCCCCAGAGGGTAGCCGGATGTATGGTTTCACCGGTCACCCGCGACAAAATCAGTAACGACAGGAACGGGGTCAGGTAGATGAGGTTGCCGATGCGCGCCGCGCTGTCGGCCAGCGACAGGGCCAATTGCCAGATGAAGAAGGTGACGCCCATCTCGAACAGCCCCACATACAGCACCGGCCACCAGGGGTAATCGCTGCCCGGCCACTGCAGGTTGCCCTGGAGCAGGCTGTAGATCAGGGTCAGTGGCGTTCCAATGAGAAAGGCCATGAACAATTTCAGTGCCGGATCGATGTGTCTCAGCCGGGTGCTGTAGAGCCAGTAGCCGGCCCAGACCAGGGTGCTGGCCAGTGCCACCACCAGGCCCAGACCGTCCACCGATTGCCAGCCATCGAGCCGACCACGCGTGGCGATGACCACCGCGCCGGCGAAGCTCAGCAGAATCGGCAGCAGACCGGACCAGCCCAGTCGCTGGCCGAGTATCGGCACCGACAAGAGAGCCAGCATCACCGGCCACAGGTAGTTCAGCGACATGGCGACCTGCGCGGGCAGGCGGTCATAGGCCTCGAACAGGAGGACATAATAAAGAAACGGGTTGAAGGCTCCGAGCAGCAGCAGGCGGGGCCAGTCGCGCGCGGCGATTCGGCGCAGCTGCCCCAGGCGGCCCTGAAGGAGCAGCAGCAGGGTCATCACCGCCAGCGAGATCACGCAACTGATCCACAGCAGCGCCGATGGCGTCAGCGTGTTCAGCGCCAGCTTGAATGCGCTGGCCGAGCCACCCCACAGCATCAGGGTCAGCAGGGTCAACAGGTAAGCGAGGTGATTCGGACTCATCGGGCTGGGTACAGGGAAAAGACGATGATACCACCGGCCCGTGGTTTCATCGCTCCAGTTTGGTGGAGAGAATCACCGAGGACTGGGTTTCCCCGACACCGTCCATCACGCCAATGGCATCGATCACCCGATCCAGTTCGGCAACCGAGCGCGCGCAGACCAGCGCGCTGAGGTCGAACAGGCCGCTGATCGAGTGAAGCGCCCGCAACTCGGGCAACTGACACAGCCGTCGTTCCACTGCGCGACGGTTGGCAGGGGCCGCCTTGATCATGACGATCGCACGGATGCAGGCCCGTTCGTATTCCGCGGACAGCCGTACGGTATAGCCGGCGATGGTGCCGTTGCGCTCGAGTTTCTGCAGCCGCGCCTGGGCCGCACCGCGCGACACGCCCAGCCGGCGGGCGATTTCGGTCAGCGGCATCCGCCCGTGCTCGCGGAGCAGGGCGAGCAGGCGGTCATCCTTGTCGTCTCTGGGCATATTTAAGAATCGATTGATCGATATGCTTTAAATATACATCACTATGATCAATCTGACTCTTTAATCTGACCGCCCGTGCTGATGGAATGAAACTTTCAGCACGAGGCATCAGGCAATGATTGAGCGTGTAGCGGTTCTGGGTCTGGGCAAGGTCGGTGAGCTGGCCGCCTGCCTGTTGCATGACAGCGGTTTTGTCGTCACCGGACTGGATGCCGGTTCCCTGCCGGAGGAAGCGGGCTTTCGCTGTGAACGGCTGCGGGTCGAAGACGATGAGGCACTGGAGCGGGCCCTGTCCGACCAGCAGGTGGTGCTGTCCTGCCTGCCCTGGCACCTCAATGCCCGGGTTGCGCGTTGTGCGCACCGTTTGGGCTTGCACTATTTCGACCTGACCGAGGATGTCTCCACCACCCGGCTGATCCGGGAACTGTCGGCCACGGCAAAGGGGGTGATGGCGCCGCAGTGCGGCCTGGCGCCGGGATTCATTGGCATCGTGGGGGCCGATCTGGCGGAAGGCTTCGACAAGGTCCGCTCGCTGAAATTGCGTGTCGGCGCACTGCCGCAGAATCCCACCGGCCTGCTCGGCTATGCCTTCAACTGGTCACCCGAGGGCGTGGTCAACGAGTACCTCAATGACTGCGAGGTCATCGAGGAAGGGGAGCGCAAATGGGTGTCTGCCATGGAATGGCTGGAAACCGTGCACATCCACGGTGTGCAGCTCGAGGCGTTCACGACTTCAGGAGGTCTGGGCACCCTGTGCGAAACCTATCATGGCCGTATCGACAACCTCGATTACAAGACGATGCGCTATCCGGGCCATGTGCAGCTGATGAATTTCTTTTTTCATGAGCTGCTGATGCGCGAGCAGCGGGAGCAGGCAGGTCTGATCCTGACCCACGCCAAACCGCCCGTGGACGACGATGTGGTCTATGTCCATGCCGCTGCCGAAGGCTGGACCGACGGACGCCTGCAACGCCACGAGTTTGTGCGTGCCTACTACCCCAGGTTGCTCTGTGGCCGCATGCGCACGGCCATTGCCTGGACCACTTCGGCCTCGGCCTGCGCGGTCATCGAATTGCTGCGGGAAGGGCATCTTCCAGACCAGGGGTTCATTCGCCAGGAACAGCTGCGGCTGGACGATCTGCTGCGTACCCGCTGTGGTAGCATCTATACCCAAAGCGGTGAGGAGGCGAAACGATGAATCGAACGGAACTGCTGAACCGGCTGGGCCTGGAACACTGGGCCCAGCGTCCGTCGGGATGGCCCGTGCACAGCCCCATCGATGGCGCACTGCTCGGCCATGTTGCGGAAACCGATAGTGAAGAAGTACCCCTTCAGATCGACCGCGCCGAGGAGGCCTTCCGGAAGTGGCGTCGCGTGCCACCCCCGCGGCGTGGTGAACTGGTCCGCCTGCTCGGCGAGGAATTGCGCGCCCACAAGCAGCAACTGGGTGAACTGGTCACCCTGGAGTGCGGAAAGATTCTCTCCGAAGGGCTGGGGGAAGTGCAGGAAATGATCGATATCTGCGATCTTGCCGTGGGTCAGTCCCGTCAGCTGTTCGGTCTGACCATTGCCAGCGAGCGGCCCGAGCACCGCATGGCCGAAGCCTGGCACCCGCTCGGTGTCAACGCCATCATCACTGCCTTCAATTTTCCGGTGGCGGTGTGGGCCTGGAATGCGGCCCTGTCCCTGGTCTGCGGCAACAGCCTGATCTGGAAACCCTCCGAGAAGACGCCGCTGACCGCTCTGGCCTGTCAGCACCTGTTCGACAGGGCGCTGCACCGCTTCGGAGAGGAGGCCCCCCGGCACCTGCTGCAGATCGTCATCGGCGGACGGGAGCAGGGTGATGTTCTGGTCTCCTCGAAGCGGGTTGCGCTGGTGTCGGCCACCGGCTCTACCCGCATGGGCCGCGAAGTGGGGCCGAAGGTGGCCGCGCGTTTTGGTCGTTCGCTGCTGGAACTGGGCGGAAACAACGCAATGATCGTCGCCCCCAGCGCCGATCTTGACATGGCGCTACGCGCGATCCTGTTCTCGGCGATTGGCACCTGCGGGCAGCGCTGTACCTCGCTGCGACGGCTGATCGTCCATGAAGCCATCGCCGACGACCTGATCGAACGGCTGAAGGCGGCCTATGCCAGCGTGCCGGCCGGCAATCCCCTGGAAGAGGGCATTTTGCTGGGGCCGTTGATCGACGAAGCAGCCTGGCAACGCATGCAACAGGCACTGGCCCGCGCAAAGGAAGAGGGTGCGCAGATCGTCGGTGGCGAACGGATCGAGGAAGGCGTGCCCGCGGGCGGTGTCTATGTACGTCCGGCCATTGCCCGCATGCCCGCTCAGACGGCCATCGTGCGCGAGGAGACCTTTGCCCCGATCCTCTATGTGATGACCTGGAGGGTTCTGGACGACGCCATTGCGATGCAGAACGACGTGCCCCAGGGCCTGTCGTCCAGTATCTTCACCAACGACCTGCGAGAAGCCGAAACCTTTCTTTCGGCCTGGGGTTCGGATTGCGGCATCGCCAATGTCAATATCGGTCCGTCCGGCGCGGAGATCGGCGGTGCCTTCGGTGGCGAGAAGGCCACCGGTGGTGGCCGCGAGTCCGGCTCCGACGCCTGGAAGGGCTACATGCGCCGCCAGACCAGCACCGTGAACTTTTCGCGCGACCTGCCGCTGGCACAGGGCGTGCGCTTCGATGTCTGAACCGCCGGAGCGGTGATGCGGTACTGCAGCTTCGACGCACTGGACGCACTGCCGCCGTCCAGCCAGACACTGTTCGGTCAGGCCGAGGAACGGAGCGTCTTTCTGTCCCGTAGCTGGTTCGAACTGCTGGTTGAACGGGGGCTGGAGGCCGGTCAATCGCTCTACCTCGCCTCGGTGATGGACGGGGAGCGGATGCTGGCGCTGCTGCCGCTGATCTATCGGGAGGAGGACGGGTACAGCGCCTTCACGCACCGCTACAGCAGTCTCTACGCGCCGCTGCTGGCCGACGCGCGACGAACGGATGTCATCGAGTGCCTGGCCGCCGGCCTGCGGGCCAGCGGCGTACACCGGCTGACGCTGGGTCCCCATGAGGCTGACGATCCCGGAATGCACGCTGTACAGCAGCAGTTGTCGGCCCAGGGGTATGCGTGCCATCAGGGGTTTCGTTTCCTCAACCATTACTTGGAACTGGACGGTGAAACCTGGGAGGCGTATCTGGCCGGCCGGCCGACCCGTTTGCGAAATACGCTGTCGCGCAAGCGGCGCAAGCTGGAACGGGAGCAGGGGCTGGCTGTCCGGCTACATACCGAAATCGGTGACGGGCAGGCGTTGGAGGATTATCGGCGGGTGTACAACGCCAGCTGGAAAGCGCGGGAACAATACGATGCCCTGCTGGCCGGGCTGGTCGAGCGCGCGTCGGCGCGGGGTTGGCTGCGTCTGGGGGTGTTGCATGCCGGCGGCGAACCGGCGGCGGCGCAGATCTGGCTCGTGGCCGGGAAGCGGGCGAGCATCTTCCGTCTGGCCCATGACGAGCGCTGGCGGCAGTATTCGCCCGGTACGCTGCTCACGGCCTTCATGATGCGGCGGGTCATCGACGAGGACCGTGTAGTGGAAGTGGATTTCCTGACCGGCAACGAGGGCTACAAGAAGGACTGGATGAACGGCTGCAGGGAACGCCGTGGCACGACCTGCGTTCTGACCGCGCTAGCCGCCCGCCGGCGCTGGAACCCGCTTTCGCTGTTTTCCGCTTGATGTCGGGCACGAAAAAGCCCGGGCCTTGCGGCCCGGGCCTGACGGTTTCAGGACGCTGCGGAATCAGTCCTTGTAGTAGTCGTACTTTCCGTCCTTCCAGACATAGAACACATAGCCCGGAGCGGTGACGTCACCCTTGTTGTCGAAGCCGATCTTGCCGAGCACGGTGTCGAACTTGCCGCTGTGCAGGGCCTTGGTGACCTTGTTGACATCGGTGCTGCCGGCCTGCTCGGCGGCCTGGGCCCAGGCCTGGATGGCGCCGTAGGTGTAGAGAACATAGCCTTCCGGCTCGATGCCCTTGGCGCGGAATTCCTTGACCACCGGTGCGGCGTCAGGGTTTTTGCGCGGGTCCGGGCTGAAGGTCATCAGGGTGCCTTCGCCGTCCTTGCCGGTGATCGACCAGAACTCGTCGGTTACCAGTGCGTCGCCGGAGACCAGAACGGTGTCCATGCCCTGCTGACGCATCTGGCGGATGATCAGGCCGGCCTCGGTGTGGTAGCCGCCCAGGTAGAGCACATCGATCTTGTTGCGCTTGAGCTTGGAGACCAGCGCGGAGTAGTCCTTCTCGCCGGCGGTGATGGCTTCGTACATCTTCTCCTTGCTGCCGAACTTGCGCAGGTACTTGCGGGTTTCGTCGGCCAGGCCCTTGCCGTAGGCGGTCTTGTCATGAATGATGGCGATGTTCTTGCCCTTGAATTTCTCGGCCAGGAACTTGCCGGCGACCATGCCCTGCTGGTCGTCACGACCGCAGACACGGAATACCAGGTCGCCGCCCTCGTCGGTCAGCTTGGGGTTGGTGGACGCGGGGGAGATCATCACCACGCCTTCTTCCTCGTAGACCTTGGAAGCCGGGATCGAAGAGCCGGAGCAGAAATGCCCGGCCATGAAGACCACGCCCTTGTTGACCATCTGGTTGGCAACGGCGACCGCCTGTTTCGGGTCGCAGGCGTCATCGCCGATTTCCAGCACCAGTTTCTGGCCCAACACGCCGCCCTTGGCGTTGATGTCGGCCACGGCCTGTTCGGCACCGGCCTTCATCTGCTGGCCGAAGCTGGCGTATTGCCCGGTCATCGGGCCGGCGGTGGCAATGCGGATTTCGGCCTGCGCGCTGCCGATACCCAAAGCGCCCAGCAGCATGGCAGCCGAGGCAAGTGTCTTGAAGTTCATCATTGTGGTATACCCTCCGGTTTTTCTTCTGTGAAATCGGGGCCGTCATCATGCGATGGCCCCGCTGAATGGCATCTTAACGGATTGCCGGCTCAAGCGGAATCTTCGGCATCCTGCCGCAGTTTCCAGGTGAAAAAGCCGCTGCGTTCGTAGAGCCAGGGATACTGTCCGACCATCTTGCGGGCGCGGGTGGCGCGCCAGCCGGCCAGGCCGATCAGCATCAGTGTCAGCGTGTCCATGACATAGCCGCGGACGGACAGCAGTTCGCCATCGAACAGCGCGAAGATCAGAAAGCGGTCGGCTGCGCCCAGCAACAGGCTGTAGAGTACGGCATGCCAGGCCGGTTTCCAGCCTGCGGCCAGTGCCTGACCCATCATCCAGGCGGCTCCGCCGCCCAGTATGATCGTGATGCCGGTGAACAGTCCCCAGTCGATCATCATCCGCCCTCCAGATAGGCTGCCCGTACTTCGGGCATGTCCAGCAGCTCGTCGCCGGCACCGCTCAGGGTGATCCGGCCGTTGACCATGACATAGCCCCGGTGCGCCAGCTTGAGCGCATGAAACGCATTCTGTTCCACCAGCAGCACGGTGACATCGTCCTCGCGGTTGATCTGTTCGATGACTTCGAAGATCTGCCGCACCACCAGCGGTGCCAGGCCCAGTGACGGCTCGTCGAGCAGCAGCAGGCGCGGTCGGCTCATCAGCGCGCGGGCGATGGCGAGCATTTGTTGTTCACCGCCGGAGAGGGTTCCGCCGCGCTGGTTCTCGCGTTTCTTGAGGATGGGGAACAGTTCCTGCACATGGGCCAGGTCCTGTTCGAAGAAGTCCGGATTGGACTTGGAAGCCCCCATCTGCAGGTTCTCCAGCACCGTCATGCGCGGGAAGATGCGCCGGCCTTCCGGCGATTGGGCGATGCCCAGCTGAACGATCTCGTGGGTTGGCATGCGGGTGATGTCGTACTGCTCGAAGCGGATCCGCCCCTCTGCGGCGCGGGGCAGGCCACAGATGGTCATCAGCGTGGTGCTCTTGCCGGCACCGTTGGCACCGATGATGGTGACGATTTCGCCCTGCTGCACTTCAAGATCGATGCCCTTGAGTGCCTCGATGTTGCCGTAATAGGTCTGTACGCCTTCCAGGGTCAGCATCAGTCATTGTCTCCGGCCGTCGCGGCGGCGGTCTCCGCATCCTCGTCCTCGCCCAGGTAGGCACGGATGACCCTGGGATCGTTGCGAATGAATTCGGGATCACCGTCGGAAATCTTGCATCCGTAGTCGAGCACGATGATGTGGTCGGAAATCTCCATCACCACGCTCATGTCGTGTTCGATCAGCAGGATGCCGATGCCGTGATCGTCGCGGATGCGCAGCAACAGTTCGTTGAGCTCTGCCGATTCCTTCGGATTGAGACCGGCGGCGGGCTCGTCCAGGCACAACAGGACCGGCTGGGTGCACATGGCGCGGGCGATCTCCAGCCGTCGCTGATCGCCATAGGGCAGGCTGCCGGCGCTGGTGTTGGCCAACTCGATCAGGCCGGTCTGCTCCAGCCAGTAGCTGGCCCGTTCCACGGCCTTCTTCTCGGCAGTGCGGTAGCGCTTGAGGCCGAACAGTCCGGCCAGGGTCCAGGCCGAAGCCCTCATCAGTTCGTTGTGCTGGGCGACCACCAGGTTTTCCAGCACCGACATCGCCGGGAACAGGCGGATGTTCTGGAAGGTGCGCGCGACATGGGCCTGCTGGGCGATGCGGAAGCCTTCCATGCGTTCCAGCAGGAACAGCCGGCCGCTGTCCGGCGGGGTCAGTGCCAGCCGGCCGACAGTGGGCTGATAGAAGCCGGTCAGGCAGTTGAATACCGTGGTCTTGCCGGCGCCGTTGGGGCCGATGATGGCGGTAATCTCCTTCTGCCAGGCGGTGAAGGAGACATCATTGATCGCCAGCAGGCCGCCAAAACGCATGGTCAGGTGCTCGACGGTGAGCAGGGCGTGCTTGCCTGTTGCGTTCATCCGCTGCCTTCCCCGGCCTGACTGCCGACGATCTTCTTGCCCTCGAGGATCACCGTCGGGCGACGGAAGGAGAACAGGCCACGCGGTTTCCACACCATGATCGCGACCATCAGCGCGCCAAAGGTGAGCATGCGGTATTCCTCCAGCCCCCGGAACAGTTCGGTGCCGCCGATCAGCACCACCGAGGCGACCACCACGCCGATCTGGCTGCCCAGCCCGCCGAGCACGACAATGGCGAGGATCACCGCCGATTCGATGAAGGTGAAGCTCTCGGGGCTGATGAAGCCCTGACGGGTGGCGAAGAAGGAGCCGGCGAAACCGCCGAACATGGCGCCGATGGAAAACGCCGTCAGTTTGGTATTGGTTGGATTGATGCCCAGCGAACGGCAGGCGATTTCATCCTCGCGCAGGGCTTCCCAGGCGCGGCCGATGGGCAGCTTGCGCACCCGCAGCGTGAACCAGTTGGTGATCAGCGCCAGCGCCAGAATCAGGTAATAGAGGAAAATGATGCGGTGCATCGACGAATAGTCCAGACCGAAGAAGGTATGGAAGGTGTCGCCGTTCTCCGGTACCCGGCGGGAGAAGTCCAGCCCGAAGAAACTGGGTCGGGGAATGCCAGAAATGCCGTCCGGTCCGCCGGTCAGTTCATACCAGTTGAGCAGAATGATGCGAATGATTTCGCCGAAACCGAGGGTGACGATGGCCAGATAGTCCCCGCGCAGCCGCAGCACCGGAAAACCGAGCATCATGCCGAAGGAGGCGGCCATCATGCCCGCCAGCGGCAGCACCACCCAGAAACTGAGGCCGAAATGGGTGGACAACAGGGCATAGGCATAGGCGCCGACGGCATAGAAGGCGACATAGCCAAGGTCCAGCAGCCCGGCCAGGCCCACCACGATGTTGAGTCCCCAGCCGAGCATGATGTAGATGGTCACATAGGTGGCGACATCGATGAAATAGCGGGTCGAGAAGGGGCCGCCGAGGAAGGGCATGGCGATGGCGAAACCGAGCGCGAACAGCGAGAACCACAGCCCGAACTTGCGGATGAAATCACCGCCCGATGTCAGCATGCGCTGCTGGCGGCTCGGCCCCCGCTCGGCCGCATGACGCGGCCGCGTTTCGCGCCACAATGCAAACAGGAAGCGCCCGATGAACACGCTGGCCACGGCGGCGGCCACCCAGTTCCAGCGGTATTCGAGGCCCAGGCCACCGGGCTGGTCCACCGTCTTCATGCCGACCATGACCACGGTCAGCCCCAGTGCCACCAGTGCCGCAACCACGGATTCCTTGAGCAGGGCGGCGATCTCGACACGCGGCCGGGTCTGGACTTCGGACATCGGACTACACCTTCTCGATTTCGGGTTTGCCGAGCAGGCCGTAAGGGCGGAAGATCAGGGCCAGCACGAGGATGGAGAAGGCCGCCACATCCTTGTACTCGATGGTGAAATAGGCCGACCAGAAGGTCTCGATGAGGCCGATCAGCAGCCCGCCGAGCATCGCGCCGGGCAGCGAGCCGATGCCGCCCAGCACCGCGGCAGTGAAGGCCTTGATGCCGGCCAGGAAGCCGATGTAGAAATCGATCACGCCGTAGTAGAGCAGGAACATCATGCCCGCCACCGCGGCCAGCGCCGCGCCCATGACGAAGGTCAGCGAGATGGTGCGGTCCACATTGACGCCGAGCAGTGCGGCCATGGTGCGGTCCTGTTCGCAGGCACGCTGGGCACGGCCCAGCGGTGTGCGGGCGATGAGCAGGGCGAAGCCCGCCATCAGCACCACCGTCAGCGACACGATGATGATCTGCATCCAGCTCAGGGTGATGCTGAAATCACTGCCCTCGAGGAAGGTGAAGCCGCCGGTGATCATCGGTGGCATCGGCTTGACCCGCGCGCCCTGGGCCAGCTGCACGAAGTTCTGCAGGAAGATGGACATGCCGATTGCGGAGATCAGCGGCGCCAGCCGGAAGGAACCGCGCAACGGGCGGTAGGCGAGGCGCTCGACCGTCCAGCCATAGACCGAGGTGATAACGATGGCGACGATGAGCACGATGGCAAAGGCCAGGGGCACGAAGGTGACACCGGCCAGGCCCAGGGCCACGAAGATGATCAGCGACACGAAGGCGCCGACCATGAAGATGTCACCATGGGCAAAGTTGATCATGCCGATGATGCCGTACACCATGGTGTAACCGATGGCGATGAGACCATAGATCGAACCCAGTGTGACCCCGTTGATCAGTTGCTGGATGAAATACTCCAAAGTCTTCTCCGCGATACGGTGGCTCGCGCCAACGGCGCAATCTGCGCGATTATGCCCTGCAAAGGCAGTAATTCAAGGCATTTTTCTGATAACGCTTATAACTGGACGGTTCTTGAATTCATCGGGCTGATGGAGGAAATTGGTTTCGGATCGAAACCGATTGCCGAGGTAAGCCGATGCCGCCGCACGCTTTTGTTCTTGAGCCCGGGTTACTCGAAGAGGCCGCTCTTCCCGAAAGCCTGCACCGCGATGCATTGGCCGACGAGGCACGGATTGTCGCGGACCGCCTGACCGTATTGCAGGGCCATGAAGCGCTCGCCGGCTCCATTGAACAACGGGCGGCAGACTGGGTGCGCTCCGTCCGCGCCCGCAGTGGCGAACGCAGCGCCATCGACGCCTTCATGCACGAATACGACCTGTCCTCGGAAGAGGGTGTGCTGCTGATGTGCATCGCCGAGGCCTTGCTGCGCATTCCCGACGAGGAGACCGCGGAACGACTGATCGAGGACAAGATCGCCCAGGCCCGCTGGGAACGGCACCTGGGCCACAGCGATTCGCTGTTCGTCAATGCTTCCACCTGGGGGCTGATGCTCACCGGCCGCATCATCGACATCGATCCCGAACGCGAGCAGGGCTGGCGGAGCTGGTTTGGGCAGCTGGTCCGGCGCAGCGGCGAACCGGTCATCCAGCTCGCCCTGCGCCAGGCGATGAAGATCATGGCGCGTCAATTCGTCATGGGGCGCGGCATCGACGATGCGCTGAAGCGTGCGCGTGAGCCGGAACAGGACAGCGCCCTCTGTTCCTTCGACATGCTCGGCGAGGCCGCGCTGACCGATGCCGATGCCGAACGCTATCATCAGGCCTACCTGCAGGCCATCGATGCGTTGGCGGCTGACCGCCCCGGCGAACACGACCCGATGCGTCGGCACGGCATCTCGATCAAGCTATCGGCCTTGCACCCGCGCTACGAACCCGCCCAGATCGGAGTCCTGCTGGAAGAGTTGCTGCCACGGCTGAGCGAACTGGCTCTGGCAGCCCGTGAAGCCGGTATCGGCCTGACCCTGGATGCGGAAGAGGCGGATCGCCTGGA
Organism: Gammaproteobacteria bacterium; assembly: GCA_026989015.1. Taxonomy (GTDB): domain Bacteria; phylum Pseudomonadota; class Gammaproteobacteria; genus S144-22. Next base: position 9,297 of record JALSKD010000177.1, on the reverse strand, counting down.
AATCAGCCTGCTGCTGTTCGACCGCTTGCTGGAGGACCGGCGGCTGCGCGGATGGGACGGACTGGGGCTGGCCGTTCAGGCCTATCAGAAACGCTCGATGGCGGTGCTCGAATGGCTGGAAGAACGGGCACGGACGCATCGGCGGCGTATCCCGGTGCGGCTGGTCAAGGGCGCTTACTGGGATACCGAAATCAAGCTGGCCCAGGAGCGGGGACTCGATGACTACCCGGTGTTCACCCGAAAGATCAACAGCGATGTCTCCTGGCTGGCGGGTGCGCGTTTTCTGCTCGATCGCCGCGAGTGTTTCTATCCGCAACTGGCCACCCACAATGCCCACGGCATCGCCGCCGTATTGGCCTGGGCCGGCGACTTGCAGGGCTTCGAATTCCAGCGCCTGCACGGCATGGGTGCCCAGCTCTACCGGGTGGTGAGCGAGGAGGCTGGCGCTGACCTGCGCTGCCGGGTCTATGCGCCGGTGGGCAGCCACCAAGATCTGCTGCCCTACCTGGTGCGGCGGTTGCTGGAAAACGGTGCCAACACCTCCTTCGTCAACCGCATACTCGATGAACAGCAGCCACCGGAGGCGGTGGTGGGTGATCCGCTGCGACGGCTGCGCGCCCTGAAAACGGTCGCCAATCCGGCGATACCCAAACCGCCCGAGCTGTTTCTGCCGCAACGGCGCAATTCGCGGGGTCTGTTTCTGGCCGACTTCAGCCTGCAGAAAACGCTGGCGGAGGGACTGCAGGCCAGCCCCTGCCTGCCTGCGGAAGTCACGCCGCTGATGGCCGTTTCCTGGAAAGCGGCTGCCCGCTGGCCGATACGCTGTCCGCAACGGCGCAGGCAGCTCGGCCACTGGATCGAGCCGGACGCGGCCAGCGTCGATGCGGCGGTTGAGCAGTCCCATGCCGCCCAGCCGGGGTGGGATGCGTGCAGGCTGGAACAGCGGGCCGAATGCCTGGAGCGCGCCGCCGATCTGATCGAACTCAAGCGGGAGCATTTCATGCGCCTGTGTGTCGAGGAAGCCGGCAAAACCCTGCCCGATGCCCTGGCCGAGGTCCGCGAGGCAGCGGATTTCTGTCGCTACTACGCGGCCGAGGCGCGGCGTGCCCTGTCGCCGCTGGACCTGCCCGGGCCCACCGGCGAGCGCAATCGGCTGTTCCACCACGGCCGGGGGGTCTTCGTCTGCATCAGCCCCTGGAACTTTCCGCTGGCCATTTTCAGCGGTCAGGTGGCGGCCGCTCTGGTGGCCGGCAACAGCGTCATTGCCAAGCCTGCCGAACAGACGGTAGGTATCGCCCGGTTGGCTACCGAATGCTTCATTGAAGCGGGTGTCCCGGAGACCGTGTTGCAGCTGTTGCCGGGGCGCGGCGAAACCCTGGGTAGCCAGCTCTGCGCTCACCCGAAGGTGGCCGGTGTGGTGTTTACCGGCTCCACCGAAACCGCCGCGTCCATCAACCGCACACTGGCGGCGCGGCAAGGCCCCATCGCCGTGCTGATCGCCGAAACCGGCGGCCAGAACGCGATGCTGGTGGACAGTTCGGCCCTGCCCGAACAGGTGGTGAGGGATGTCCTCACCTCGGCGTTTGGCTCCAGCGGACAACGCTGTTCGGCGTTGCGGGTGCTGTACCTGCAGCAGGAGATTGCCGACCGGGTCATCGAGATGCTGGCGGGTGCCATGCAGCGGCTGGTCATCGGTGATCCGGCACTGCTGCGTACCGATGTCGGACCGGTGATCGACGATGCGGCGCGCGATGACCTGCTGGCGCACATCGAGCGTCTGCATCGCGAGGCGCGGCTGATCCATGCCTGCACCTTGCCTGCGACAACCGACGGCGGGGTGTTCGTGGCGCCCCATGCCTTCGAACTGGAGGACATGGCCCTGCTCGAACGCGAGCATTTCGGGCCGATCCTGCATGTGATCCGTTACCGGGGGAAGGATCTGGACAGGGTGATCGACACGCTCAATGCCACCGGTTACGGGCTCACCCTTGGAGTGCACAGCCGCATCGAATCCACCTGGCGGCGGGTGCAGGCCCGCGCCCGTGTGGGCAACCTGTACATCAACCGCAGCATGATTGGCGCCATGGTCGGCGTGCAACCTTTCGGTGGCGAAGGCCTGTCCGGAACCGGGCCCAAGGCGGGAGGGCCGCACTACCTGCCGCGCTTCGCCACCGAGCGGACGGTAACCGTCAACACCGCCGCCATCGGCGGCAACGCCCGGTTGCTGGGCAGCGGGGATGAATGAGTGCCCAAGCTGTGGCTGACAGCCAACTTCATTCAGGCGGCTTTCGTGCTCGAGGTTGCTGACAGCAGGCTGTCAGCAGGGGGGTGTTACAGTGGAGACTCACACCACAACGGAGAACAGAGATGAGCACACGCACCCCCGGACACGGCAGTTTCTGCTGGAACGAACTGATGACCACCGACCCTGCCGCTGCCCAGGCTTTCTATGGCCGAATGTTCGGCTGGTCCTATCAGGACATGCCCGGTAAGGAGCCCTACGCGGTGATTCGCTGTGGAGAACAGGGACAGGGAGGCGTTATGGGGATGCCGGCCGAAGCCGCTGGCATGCCACCCTGCTGGGGTGCCTATGTGGCGGTGGATGATGTCGATGCCCGCGCCAAGCTTGCAGAGGAACTGGGCGGCAAGGTTCTGATGGCACCGAGGGATATTCCCGATATCGGGCGCTTCTGCGTGATCAGGGATCCCCAGGGCGCGGTGATCTCCATGATCACCCTCAGCGGCGGGGATTGACAGACGATGCGGCGCGCCGACCGGCTGTTCAGGATCGTTCAGTTCCTGCGCGGTCGGCGTGTGACCACGGCGGCCTGGCTGGCGGAACGCCTCGAAGTCTCCAAACGCACCATCTATCGTGACATTCAGGACCTGATGGCCAGTGCCGTGCCCATAGAAGGTGAGGCCGGGGTCGGTTATGTGATCCGCAAAGGCTATGACTTGCCGCCACTGATGTTCGACCGTGAGGAGTTGGCGGCCCTGGCACTGGGTGCGCGCATCGTCGACAGCTGGAGTGATCCGGCCCTGGCGACGGCGGCCCAGTCGGCGCTGAGCAAGATCCACAGTGCCGTGCCGGAAGCGCAACGCGCAGATCTGGATGCCACCCAACTGTATTCGCCCATGCAGCGGCTGGATCCGCAAACGGCGTTGCGCCTCGCCGAAGTGCGTCAGGCCGTGGATCGCCGCCACAAGCTCTCCATACGTTACCTCAGTTTGGAAGAACGCATCAGCGAGCGGGTGCTGTGGCCCCTGGGGCTGTTCTTCTGGGGGCAGGTATGGACGCTGGGAGCCTGGTGCGAACTGCGACAGGCCCTGCGCAATTTTCGCATCGACCGCATTGAACGGATGACGGTGCTCGAAGAGGTATTCGAAGACTGCCCGGGGCGGCGCTTGCGGGACTTGGTCGAACAGGGCCGAGCCGGCTGTAATGGATGTCGACGCTGTCAGCCGGCGACATTGACCCCGAGCACATAAACCAAGTTGCCGCCATAGAAAGCCGTCGTCAGCAGGATGATGAGGACCGCGCTGCTGATGATGAGCAGGCTCAGGCCAGGGCCGCCCCGCGAATCCGTCTGCCGCAGGTAGAGCAGGGCATGGATGACGGCCAGTGCGGCCATCAGCAGCGCGCTGGTCTGGCCCAGGGACTGGTGGTCTTCGAGCGTGTCGGGAGGGAAACCGCGTTCGACGGCGATGTCCAGCGCCGTGTCGCCGAACAGGGCAGCGGCGATTGCCGACAGTCCGGCCACGGCCGTCAGCCACAGCAGGCTGCGCGCCAGGCAGTTCCGGCCGAACAGGGCCTCGCCTCGGATCAATCCCCAGACCTGCAGCAAAACCACAAGCGGCATCAGCGCCAGCGGGAAATGCACCAGCATCGGGTGAATCAGCGCCAGTTCCATCGTTGGGATCTCCGGGGTTCGGATCAGGATGATCTTCTCACAGCCGCCGGTACATGACGAGGGCATCCACCTGATCCAGATCACGGTGGCGGTAGGCATCCGGAATGCGGCCGATTTCGGCAAAACCGAGGCTGCGCCACAGGTGCAGCGCCGGAGCGTTGCTGGCGAGCACCAGGTTGAATTGCAGGGCCGAGAAACCGGCTTGGCGGGCCCGGACCAGCGCCTCCTCGGCCATTGCATGGGCGATACCGCGCCCGCGAAACCGCGGATCGACCATGAAGCCGCAGTTGCCGATGTGATCGGCGGGACCGTCGAAATTCGCTTTCAGGTAATAGCTTCCGGCCAGCCGGTCGCCGATGAAGGCGGCACGGGTTTCGAGGGGGTGTTCCAGCCAGTGGCTGCGGGCCGCCTCGAAACCGATGTCCGGGTCGATGGCGTAGCTGTCGCGCGCCTGCACGATGGCGCGAAACACGGGCCAGAAGGTGGCGAAGTCCTCTGTGCCCATCGGGCGGATCAGCGGGCGCTCGCGGGGTTCAGGCTTCACCGGTAGACAGCCGTACCGGACGCCCCCGGTACATCCACAGGAACAACAGCAGGCTGGTGACCGCACCCAGGGTGTCGGCCAGCATGTCCTTTTGGGCGTCCCAGATGTCGCCCTGGGAGCCGAGGAATTCGATGCCCGCCTCGCCGCCTTCGAGGTCGGCATAGATCCATTCGATGATTTCGTAGCCGGCGGCCACGCTCATGATGAAGAACAGCCCGAACAGGCTGGCGAGGTATTTGCCGCTGTAGCCCTTGCGGTAGAGGAACTCGGCCATCGGGTAGGCATAGAAGCCGATGATGTAGTGGGCTACCCGATCGAACTGGTTGCGTTCGGAGCCGATCAGCCGGTTGAACCAGTCGAAGGGCACATTGGCGAAGGTGTAATGGGCGCCGATGGTGTGCAGGATCAGCCAGCCGGTCATCAGCGTGTAGGCGGTGTTGCTGAAACGGAACTTTGGATAGGTAAGGAGCAGCAGCAGAAAGGCGGCGAACACCGGAATCACTTCCGCGATCCAGACTTCCCGCGAGGCGGGTTCGATGGCCGACCAGATCGAGAGGGCGACGAACAGCAGGGCGAGCAGGGCAGGCCAGGCATTACGCATGGGCGTTCTCCGTTTCGAGGCGGTTCAGTGTGGCGGCCAGTTCATCGATCTGCGCAGGCTCGAAAACCCGCACTCCGATGGCCTGCAGCCGTTCGGCGGTCACACCGGCGCCGGGGATCAGGCGGCCGCTGAACCGGCCGTCGTAGATCATGCGGTTGCCGCAGGAGGGGCTGCGTGCGGCCAGCAGGGCAAGGCGAATGTCGTGGGTCCGGCACAGGTCCACGGCGGCGGCAGCGCCGCGGGAGAAGGCTTCGGTGAGGTCGTCTCCGCGGGCGGTCACGACGCGACCGCCCCTCCGCTCGGCGGGCGGGCGTGGCGTGGGCAGCCCGCCAGCGGTTTCCGGGCAGATGTCGATCAGGCGGCCTTGCCGCGACCAGCGGTCGAGCAGGGGGTGATCGCAGCGGTTGTCCGCACCGTCGTAACGCAGTGGAGCGCCGAGCAGGCAGGCGCTGACCAGTATCTTTTCCATGGACGGATTCACTGCTGATAGTAGTAGTCGTATTTCTCGAGCAGGTTCTTCATGAAATTCCAGGCTTCGTTGTAGGTCAGGCCGCTGTCCTTGGGGATGATGATCTTGACATACAGGTCCTTGCCCTTTTCCTGCTTCAGTTCGGCCAGGCGGGCTTCCACCTGTTCCAGGCTGAGGTTGCGGAAGGTGGCGTCGCCCGGTTCCTTGAAACGGATGACCTTGCCCTTCTTGCCCTTTACATAGTAGACCTCGGCCACATACTTGCCCTTGGCGGTGCGCGCCGGCTTGATCAGCTCCTCGTACTTGGATTTGACCACCTCGTACTCGCCCTTGAGGGTCAGCAACTGGCGGTTGTAGTCGATCTTCTCCTGCTCCAGCAGACCGATCTTCTGTTGTTGTTCCTGGTTGCGGGCGCTCAGGCTGGCGATGCGCTGCCGGGCCTGTTCGAGCTGCTCGCGGGCGGTTTTCACCTGCAACTGCTGTTGCTCGAGGCGCTGCTCCTGAAGCGCCAGACGCTCGGCAAGGCTGCGGGTCTCGTCCTTGCTGCTCACCAGTTCGCTGCGTGTGCTGTCGAGTTCCTGTTCGATGCTGCGGATGCGCTGATCGAGGGACGCCTTCTGCGCCTGCAGCTGTTGTTGCGCTTCCTCCAGTTGCTGAATCCGAAGCTGCCGTGCGGCGATTTCCTGCTGGTCCCGCTTCAGTTGCTCTTCCTTTTCCAGCAGGCGCAGCCGGAGAATGGAATTGAGCTGCTCGGCATTGGTCAGACGCTCTTCCAGTGTGGCGTTTTCCTCGGTTGTGCTCTGGATCATCTGCTCGGCCAGGCGCTCGGCCTCAAGACTGGCCTGCAGCTCGGCGACCAGGTTCCAGTTGCGCACGATCAGCAGGCTGGTGGCGAACAGGAAGATCATCACCACCACCATCATGATGTCGGTGAAGGAAGGCCAGAAGGAACCGCCCTCATTGTCCGAGTCGAGGCTGTGCGGGCCGAGGCTGGGAAAGGCGCTCATCGCGCGTTACTCGGCGGGCGGCTCGGGCAGGCGGAAGCCGTCGCGCAGTATGGCTTTGATCTCGCCGATGTCGCCGGCCAGCCGGTCCATCTGCTGCTTGTGCCCGGACAGGATCTGCAGCAGCGTGCTGGCGGAGGAGCGGTAGGTCTCCTGGGTTTCGTTCATCTTCTCGGTGGCGCGGATGACACCCTTGATCAGGCCACTGACCTGGGTCAGCAGGTCTTCGCTGCGCTTGACGAAACGCGGAATCAGGTAGACCGAGGTCAGGTGTTCGATGCCGCTGATCAGGTGAGTCTGCACATCCTTGAGGCGCAGGAAGAAATAGCCGAACAGCGCATAGCTGACGATGGCGGTGATGGTGGTGGACAGGGCGGTGGACATGCCGTGGATCACCAGTCCCATGCCGTCGAGTCCGGTGCCGGCGGATTCAATCAGGTCGGAAGCGCCGAGCAGGGCGATCGATAGCGAGACGATGGTGCCGAACACACCGGTGAGAATCAGGATGTTGTTGATAAAGCGCACCAGGCCGAGGCGCGTGCCCTCGTCGGCGGTGAGCATCGCTGCCAGCGCGTTGTGGTTGATCTCGCCGTGCACCGCGCTGATGGATTTCATCGTCGCATAACGCTTGGCGATCAGGCTGTGCGGGTCCAGCCCCTCGGTCGGATCGGGGCGGATCGCCTCGATGTTTTCGACGAAGCCGGCAATGGCTGCCTCCTCGCGACGGTAGCGCAGCAGCAGCCACAGCAGGTTGAGCAGGCCGATCAGCAGGATACCGACGATCACGCTGTTGAGGATGACGCCGGTCGGGGTCTGCTGGTTTTCGAAGTAGAAGCCGCGCAGGAAATCCAGGTTCATGCCGATGGCAACGGCCACCAGCACCAGCGCCAGCAGGAATTGCAGCAGGATCCGGGTGCTCAGCTTGACGAGCAGACGATGAGTGTCCATGAGCGGGGAATCCTTGGCTTACTGCTGCAGCAGCGCGCCGTAGCCCCGGGTACGGATCAGATTGTTGAAGTAGGCGCGGTAATAGGCCACCGCGGAGCTGCCGTTGGTGCCGACATCATAGATCTTCCAGCCCAGCGGACCCTGGGCGAAGCGGAAATCGACGCGGACCGGGTAACCGCCGGTGGACGGGGTGATGCGCGCGGTGACCAGCACCTCGTTGTAGCTGATGCGCCGTGGCGGCAGGAATTCGACCCGGGGCTGCTTGTCGCCGTAGGCGCTGATGATGCGCGCGAAGGCGGCGAAGAACAGGCGCTTGAGGTTGGTCTGGAAGATATAGCGCTGCGCCGAGTTCATGCGCGCATAGTGATAGCCGGCGGCCCAGCGTGCCATTTGCTCGAAATCGAAAAACTGCGAGAAATTGGCGTCGAGGAAGGCCACCACCTCGTCCGGATTGTTGAACTTGCCGGTCTTGATGTAATCCTGCAGCACATTGATGGCCATCTGAAGCAGCTCCACCGGTGATTGTTGCTGGTAGTTGGGGTACTGGGCATAGGGCTGGTAACGGTAGCCCGGGGCCTGTGCGGCGGCGTGGACGCTGACGAGGACGAGGGTGAAGGCGCAAAGGAGAGAAGCGAGTCTGTTCATGATGATCCCTGGGCAAGCGTGGCTTGAAAAAAGCGGTGCGAACCGGCCCCGGGGCCGGTCCATCCGCAAAACTGGTACCGGGGGGGGGACTCGAACCCCCAAGGTGTCGCCACCGGCGGATTTTGAATCCGCTGCGTCTACCAGTTCCGCCACCCCGGCATGAAGCGCTGGTATTCTAAGGGAAAACACGGCTCAGTGGTAGGCGAGGCCGCTTTGCCGGCCTGCTCGATCCACGGCAAAAGATCAAGGCGAGCCCCGGCGCAATCGGCTATCCTCCGCAACTTTCATGGCCGCATGCGGTCACATCGACCTTTGCAACCCGAGAGGCATACACAATGCGACGCATCACTCTGTTCTGGATCATGGCGCTGTATCTGGGGCTGGCCCAGGCAGCCGGTCTGCAGGTCAAGACACTGAAGGAAGGCAGCGGCCCCGAAGCTCAACCGGGCGATACCGTATCCGTCCACTACACCGGCTGGCTGATGGATGGCAAGCAGTTCGATTCCAGCCGCGAGCGAGGCCAGCCGATCCAGTTCGAGCTGGGCGCCGGGCGCGTGATCCCCGGCTGGGAACAGGGCGTTGCCGGCATGCGTGTGGGCGAGAAGCGGGAGCTGATCATCCCCCCGCAGCTGGCCTATGGCAGCCGCGCGGTCGGCAATGGCCTGATTCCTGCCAATTCCACGCTCAAGTTCGAAGTCGAGCTGATGGCGATCGAGAAACCCAAATACAGCAACATCGACAACGCTCAGCTGAAGAAACTGCTCGCCGAGGGTGTGCCCATCTACGATATCCGCCGGCCTGATGAATGGAAGGAAACCGGCGTGGTCGAGGGCAGCCGCAAGCTGACCTTGTTCGATGCCCGTGGTGGACAGAATCCGAAGTTTTTCGAAACCTTCACTTCCGAAATCAAACCGGAAGATCCGGTCGTCATCATCTGCCGCACCGGCAACCGTTCCAGCGTGCTGTCCCGGTTTCTCAGCGGCAAGATGGGTTACGCCAAGGTCTACAATGTGAAACATGGCATCGTCAAATGGATGGCCGATGGCAATCCGGTGGTCAAGGACTGATTCCTTTCTCGCCGACTTGTGCGGGGCGGGGAATACACCCGGTGGCTGACGACATCTACTGGATGCGGCGGGCGCTGCAGCAGGCGCAACGGGCGGCCGCCGAGGACG
>JALSKD010000176.1 GCA_026989015.1 Gammaproteobacteria bacterium | reverse complement strand
GGGCCTGCCGGAAGGCCGATTCATGCTCCAGTTCATCGATGATGATCGAGCGCAGGCGGGAGCGCAGTGCCGGATCCAGCGAGGCATCGCGGTACAGCCGGTAGTACTCCTCATAGGCTGCGGTTTCGCCCAGTTCCAGCGAGGAAATCACCAGCATCGGGTTGACCCAGCGCAGCAGCAAGCCGAGGAGGAGCAGCCGAAGCCGGCCGTGGCGCGGTGGGGGTACCGTTTCTCCCTGCCGTTCGAGCAGTGAGCGCCAGAAGGCTGCGTGCTGGTGCTCGATATCGGCAATGGACTCGAGCAGACGACGCAAGCCGTCATCCTTGATCCGGCGGGCCAGATAGCGGTAACTGTAGGCATCCCTCGACTCGCCGAGATAGAAGGCGCGCAGGCGCGGCAGCATTTCGGCGGGCACGGAGGCCGTGGCGTGTGTGTCCATCAGCAGTGCGTCCCGTTGGGGAGAATGCTGCCGAGGTGGGGGAGTTGCGCGCGTTTTCAAGCCAGTGTGGTAGCATTCGGGTTTTACTGAACTTGCCTGACGATGCTGCCGCAGAGCCTGAACACCCGGCCCGCCCCCGTTTATCTGGTCTCCAGCGACGAACCGTTGCTGCTGCGCGAGTGGCTGGACGAAGCCCGCGAAGCCCTGCGTGCTCAGGGTTTTGAGGACATACAGCAGCAGGTGGTGGAGAATGTGCAGCAGTTCGACTGGAACGGCTTGCTGGAAGCGGGGCAGAACCTGTCCCTGTTCAGCAGCCGCAGGGCGCAGATCCTGCGCCTGCCCGGCTGCCGCCCCGGCACCGCGGGTGCAAAGGTCATCGCCCGGCTCTGCGCCGAGCCGGACGGCGACAGCCTCTACATTCTGACCATGACCCGGCTCGATGCCCAGAGCCGCAAGAGCGCCTGGTTCAAGGCCATCCAGAAGGCCGGCGAGGTCTGCGAGCTGAAACCGGTGGCGGCGGAACGACTGCCGCAGTGGATTCAGGCGCGCGCCGCAGGCCTGGGGCTGACGCTGGAGCCCGCTGCGGCCGCCTGCCTGGCCGAACTGACCGAAGGCAATCTGCTGGCCACCGCTCAGGAACTGGAAAAACTGGCCTTGATCGCGCCCGCCGGCGTCCCGGTGGATGAGCGACGCATCCACGATACCGCCGGGCGCAGCGCCCGCTACAGCCAGTTCCTGCTGGTGGATGCCTGCCTGGCCGGGGATGCCCGCCGCGCCTTCCGCATCCTCGACAGCCTGTGCCAGGAAGGGGTATCCACCGTGCAGCTGCAGTATGCGCTGACCACGGCAGTGACCCAGTTGTTGCGTCTGAAGGCGGCGCAGACCCAGGGAGGGCTGGGGCCGGCGTTGTGGTCGCAATTGCGCATCTGGCAGAGCAAGCAGCGGCTCTATCAGCAGGCCTTGCCGCGTTTCTCGCAGGTGAATCTGGAGCGCCTGCTGCAGAGCTGTGCCCGGCTGGACCGGCTCAGCAAGGGGCAGGAATCGGCCCAGCCCGGAGACGACTGGCGCCTGTTGCGGCAGATCGTGCGCGCCCTCTGCGGTCTGAGGCTGAAGGCCGCTTGAACCCGAATCCATCTCAACCCGTGTGAACGCCGTGACTGAAGAACTTGACATACCGCACTACATGAACGAACTGGGCCGCCAGGCGCGGGCCGCGGCTGCTGAACTGGCCATGGCCGCGCCCGGCGACAAGAACGCCGCGCTGCAGGCCATAGCCGAGGCGCTGGAAGACCGCCGCAGCGAGATCCGTGCCGCCAACGACCGCGATCTGGATCAGGGGCGCGCCGAAGGGCTGGACGACGCGCTGCTCGACCGGCTGGAGCTCAATGACGCGCGTATCGACGCAATGATCGAGGGCCTGCGGCAGATCACCGCCCTGCCCGACCCGGTCGGCGAGATCACCGGCATGGACTACCGCCCTTCCGGCATCCAGGTCGGTCGGATGCGGGTGCCGCTGGGCGTCATCGGCATCATCTACGAATCGCGTCCGAATGTGACCATCGATGCCGCCGCCCTGTGCCTGAAATCCGGCAACGCCAGCATTCTGCGCGGGGGCAAGGAGGCACTGCATTCCAATCAGGCCATTGCCGCCTGTGTTCGGGCCGGACTCGAACAGGCCGGCCTGCCTCCGGCCGCGGTGCAGGTGGTGGAGACCATCGATCGCGCCGCCGTGGGTGCATTGCTGAAAATGAAGCAGCATGTGGACGTCATCATCCCTCGCGGCGGCAAGGGGCTGATCGAACGGGTCTCCGCGGAAGCGACGATACCGGTCATCAAACACCTCGACGGCATCTGCCATGTCTATATCGACGATCAGGCCGACCTCGACAAGGCCCGGGCCATCGCGCTCAATGCCAAGACCCGCCGCTACGGGGTCTGCAACGCCATGGAAACCCTGCTGGTGGCCGAGGGCGTGGCCGAAACGGTGTTGCCCGACCTGGCCAGCGCCTACCAGGACAAGGGCGTCGAGTTGCGCGGCTGCCCGCGCAGCCGGGCCATCGTGCCATCCATGCGCGCGGCCAGTGAAGAAGACTGGAGCACCGAATACCTGGCGCCGATCCTGTCGGTGCGTGTGGTCCCGGACATGGATGCCGCCATCGAGCACATCAACCGCTACGGTTCTCACCACACCGACAGCATGGTCAGCGAGAACATCACCCGCGCGCGGCGCTTTCTGGCCGCTGTGGACTCCAGCTCGGTGATGATCAATGCCTCCACCGCCTTCGCCGACGGCTTCGAGTACGGTCTGGGCGCCGAAATCGGCATCAGTACCGACAAGATCCATGTGCGCGGTCCCGTGGGGCTGGAAGGTCTGACCAGCCAGAAGTACATCGTCCTCGGTGACGGCCATACCCGGCCCTGATGCGTACCCGCTGCGCGGCCTGTTTGGCGGCACCTTCGATCCGGTGCACCGCGGGCACCTGGCGCTGGCGCGCAGCGCCCGCGAGGCCTTCGGCCTGACGCGGGTGGACTTCATCCCCTGCCGTCAGCCGGTGCACCGCGGACAACCCGGCGCCAGTCCGCAACAGCGCCTGCAGATGCTGCGCCTGGCACTCGACGATACGCCGGGTTTTTACATCAACACCATCGAGCTGGAGCGCGATCGCCCGTCCTGGGCGGTGGACACCCTCGAGCAACTGCACGCACAGGACCAGGGCCACAGCCTCTGCTGGCTGATGGGCGCCGATGCCTGGGCCGGCTTTGCCCGCTGGCGCGAGCCCGAGCGCATCCTGCAGCTGGCCCATGTCATCGTCTGCGCCCGTCCCGGCGTGCCGCGGCCGCAGACGCCGTTTGACGACCGCCTGCTGCGCCCCGGCGAGCGGCTGCGCGACGCTCCCGCCGGTCGGGTTGCCTGGCATGACATGCCCCCCAATCCCTGTTCCTCGACCCGCGTGCGCGAACGCTTGATGGCCGGGCAGTCCCCCGCCGACTGCGTGGACAGCGCTGTGCTAGAATTCATCCATCGAAACGGGCTGTACCGCCCGCCGCAAACCGACCCGAGCCCAGCATGATCGAGCCGTTACCCGTCAACCCCGAAGTCCAGCGCGTCATCGACGCGATGGAAGACCTCAAGGCCGTCGATGTCCGTGATCTGGATGTCACCGGCGTGGCCAATTTCACCGACCACATGGTGTTCGCCACCGGCACCTCAAACCGCCATGTCAAGGCCATCGCCCAGGCGGTAATCGATGCCGCGCGCGAGGCCGGCGCCCCGCCACTGGGTGTCGAGGGCGAGGAGGCCGGTGAATGGGTACTGGTGGACCTCGGGGATGTGGTGGCCCACATCATGCTGCCCGAAACCCGCGACTTCTACGACATCGAGCGCCTGTGGCGGGAGCAGACGGGACAGGATGCCGACTGAGCGCGGGGATCATGGGCATACGCATTCTCGCCGTCGGCCAGAAGCTGCCGGACTGGATGAACCGTGGTTTCGAGGACTACGCGCGGCGTTTTCCGCGTGGCCAGTCGGTGGAGCTGCGCGAGATCGCGCTGGCCCGGCGCGCGGGCGGGCAGGCGGTGGAGCGCCTGCAGCGTCAGGAGGCGGACGCGCTGCTTCGCCAGCGTCAGCCCGGCAGCCTGTTGATCGCCCTCGACGAGCGCGGCCGCCAGTGGAGTTCCCGCGAATGGGGCGAACAGTACCGTCGCTGGCAGCAGGAAAGCCCGAAGGTGGATTTCCTGCTCGGCGGTCCCGACGGCCTGCACCCGCAGCTGCGCGACGAGGCCGGCATCACCCTGTCGCTGGGTCGCATGACGCTGCCCCACGGTCTGGCGCGGGTGGTGCTCATCGAGCAGCTCTACCGCGCCTGGTCGCTGAGTCAGGGGCATCCCTACCACCGGGAGTAGGCGAGTGAGACTGTTCCTCGCTTCCGCCTCGCCGCGCCGGGCCGAACTGTTGCGCCAGATCGGCGTCGAATTCATCAGGGCGCCGGTGCACCTCGACGAGCAGCCGCAAGCGGACGAAAGCGCCGAGGATCTGGTCTGCCGCCTGGCGCGGGACAAGGCCGCCGCGGCGCGGCGTTTGCGGCGCGACCTGGGACCGGACGATCTGGCGCTCGGCGCCGATACCCTCATTCATATCGACGGCGAGGTGATCGGCAAGCCGCGCGATGTGCAGGATTGCGCGGCGATACTGCAACGGCTTTCGGGCCGCGCCCACGAAGTGCTGTCGGCGGTTGCGGTGGACGATGGCCGTCAGGCGCCCGCCACTGCGCTCAGCCGCAGCTGCATCCGGTTCCGGACGATCAGCGAAGCGGAACTGCGCGCCTACTGCGCCTCCGAGGAACCCCGCGACAAGGCCGGCGCCTATGCGATTCAGGGCAAGGCCGCGATCTTCATCGAACGCCTCGAAGGCAGCTACTCAGGGGTCATGGGCCTGCCGTTATTCGAAACCGCGGCCCTGCTGCGGCAGCATGGACTGGAAGTACTGAAATGAACAACGAAGAGATACTGATCAATGTCACCCCTCAGGAGACCCGCGTCGCCATTGTCGAGAGCGGCTCCCTGCAGGAGGTGTGGATCGAGCGCCGCCGCAACCGTGGCATCGTTGGCAACATCTACAAGGGCAAGGTCAACCGCGTGCTGCCGGGCATGGAGGCGGCCTTCGTCGATATCGGGCTGGAGCGCTCCGGGTTTCTGCATGTGTCGGATTTCGATCTGGGGCAGGGCGGTGAGGACGAGGGCGAAAACGGCGAAGCGAAGAAGCTGCCGGCCATCAACGAACTGCTGCACGAGGGCCAGAGCCTGCTGGTGCAGGTGGTCAAGGACCCGATCGGCACCAAGGGCGCTCGGCTGACCACCAGCATCTCGGTACCATCGCGCTACCTGGTGTACATGCCCAATTCCTCGCTGATCGGCATCTCGGTCAAGATCGAGGACGAAAACGAACGCGAGCGCCTGCGCAAGCTGCTGTCCGACTGCATGAACGAGAACCGCACCGGCGGCTGCATCGTGCGTACCGCCGCCGAGGGCGTCGAGGACGAGGAACTCAATCGCGACATCAAGTTCCTCTGTACCCTGTGGGACAGCATCCAGGAGCAGGCCAAGACCGCCCGCCCAGGCAGCTGCGTGCACGAGGACCTGCCGCTGGCGATTCGCACCCTGCGCGACATGGTGGACAAGGACACCGAAGTGGTGATGGTCGATTCGCGTGAGACCTGGCACAAGCTGAAGAAATTCGGCAAGAAATACATTCCCGACCTGCCCTGCCGCATCGAACACTACCCGGGCGACCGGCCGCTGTTCGACCTGTACAACATCGACGATGAAATCCAGCGCGCGCTGGGGCGCAAGGTGGAACTCAAGTCCGGCGGCTACCTGATCATCGACCAGACCGAGGCGATGACCACCATCGACATCAATACCGGCGCCTTCGTCGGGCACCACAATCTCGAGGAAACCATCTTCAAGACCAACATGGAAGCGGCCCAGGCGATCGCCCGGCAGCTGCGGCTGCGCAATCTGGGCGGCATCATCATCATCGATTTCATCGACATGACCCAGGACGAGCACAAGCGACAGGTACTGCGGGCGCTGGAAAAATACCTCGACCGCGACCACGCCAAGACCCAGGTCTGCGAAGTCTCGCCGTTGGGGCTGGTGGAAATGACCCGCAAGCGCACCCGCGAAAGCCTCGAACATGTGCTCTGCGAAACCTGCAAGACCTGCGGTGGCCGCGGCACCCACAAGACCGTGGAAACGGTCTGCTACGAGATCTTCCGCGAGCTGCTGCGCGAGGCACGGGTCTATGACGAAGCCCAGCAGCTGCTGGTGATGGCCAACCAGGATGTCATCGACATGCTGCTCGACGAGGAAGCCGCCAGCCTGGCGGAACTGGAAACCTTCATCGGCATACCGGTCAAGCTTCAGGTCGAGAGTTTCTATTCCCAGGAAAACTATGATGTGGTGCCGGTCTGAACCACCCGCGTCACTGAATGCCCTGGCCAGACAGTGAGCACCGGGTGACTCATGCTGTGGCGTTTCCTCAAGGGGGTGACCGTATCGCTGCTGGTTCTGGTGGCGTTTCTCAATCTGGCGGCGCGCATCGCCATGACCCAACTCGACCGCTACAAGCCGGAGCTGGCCCTGCTGTTCGAATCCGCCGGCATCCACGGGCTGGAACTGGAACGGATGAGTGGCGAATGGCGCGGCTGGCGGCCGCGTTTCCATTTCGAGGGGGTGCGCCTGCAATTGCCCGGACGGCAACTGCCCTCGGTAGCCATCGCCTCACTGGATGTCACCGTCAAGCCCTTCCGCAGCCTGCTGCAGGGAAGGCTGCTGCTGTCCGATTTCCGCGCACGCATCGACCAGCTTGAACTGCGGCGCGGAGACGACCGCCGGTGGCGGTTCAATGACCGCATTCTGGTCAGCGACGGCCCGGCCGAGGTCCCCGATCTCGAAGCCCTGTTGAAACAGTTGCCGGATCGGCTTACGCTGCGCGTGGAGCGTGTGCTGCTGCGTGAAGCCGGTCAGGATGAGGCGCTGGTGATTCGCGATCTGCGTCTGCACAGTCAGCGCTGGCGCGGCGGGCGGCGTCTGCAACTGGAAGCCCTGCTGCCCGAGGAACTGGGTGGCCGTTTGAGCCTGCGTCTGTCCGGCGACCGGGAGGAACAGCGTGCCTATCTCGAAACCGGCATGCTGGATGTCACCCGGCTGACCCGGCTGATCCCGCTGCCCGCGACCTGGCTGCACTCGGCGCGCGCCCGTGTGCGGGGCTGGGCGGAATTCGAAGCCTTCCGTCTGGTTCAGGTGCGCAGCCTGAGCGAGATCGAGGATCTGCGCCTGCGCCGTCCGGGCGATGCGGCACGCGTTTCCGCAGCCCTGAATCTGCGCGTCGAACAGCAGTTGATGCGGGACGGAGAAGGCTGGCGCAGCGACCTGCGCCTGCAGGGGTTGCGGCAGGGGGCTCGCCATCTGCCGCCCGTGGCCAGCCAGCAGTACTGGAACCCGGCCGCATCGGGCCTGCAGGTTTGGATACAGGAGCTGGATCCGGCGGCCGCCAGTCACTGGCTGCAACCCTTGCTGGACCCGGCCGCGGCCCGCTGGCTTGCCGAAAGCCGGGTTCAGGGCCGACTGCGCAACCTGTTGCTGGACTACCGGCCGCGGCAGCCGGACGACAGCCGCTGGGCACTGGATCTGCAGCAGGCGCGTTTCGAACGCGTCGGACGGTTACCGGGCCTGCGCAACCTGTCGCTGCGGCTGGTCGGGCGCGGCCGTGATGCCGCTGCCGGCATTGCCTCCCGTGACCTGTGGCTGGGTTTTGGCGATCTGTTCCGCGATCCGTTGCATGCCTCGAAACTGGATGCGGAGCTGCAACTGAGCCTGTTGCCGGATCGGCTGTTGCTGGACAGTCCCCGATTTGCACTGGAGAACGCCGATGCCGCGCTCGAGGGACGGCTCCGCCTCGAGGCGGAGCCGGGACAACGGCCGTTCCTGTCGCTGCGCGCGACCGCCAGCCGCGCCAATGCCTCGGCCACCCCGCGCTACCTGCCGACATCCATCATGCCGCCGGCCACCGTGGCCTGGCTGGATGAAGCCGTGCGCGGCGGTACGGCACGGCGCGCCGAACTGCTGTTCCACGGACGCACCGACCCCCTGAAGCAACTCACCGCCCGCCAGGCCGGTGAATTCGTGGCCTGGCTGGAGATCGATGATCCGCAACTGGCCTACCGTCCGGGCTGGCCGGCGGTGAGCCGAGGCCGGGGCACGCTGGAATTCCACAATACGGCGATGACGGCCCGCTTCGCGGATGTGGACTTTGGTCGCGCCCGGGCGCAGCGGTTGGCGGTCGAGATTCCCGACATGACCCGGGCGCGGCTGCTGCTTTCGGCACAGGCCCGCAACGATGCCGGGGACCTGCTGGACAGTCTGGCGACGGTCGAGGAACTGCCGCTGTTCCAGCGCCTGCGCGCGCCGACCGAATCGATCAGCGGACCGGTGGAGCTGGCGCTGGGTCTGCAAATACCGTTGTCGCATACCGAACAGCCGCCGCTTTCGGTCAACGCCGATGTGGGTTTCGACGGTGTGGTGTGGAAAGCGCCGGACTGGCTGCTGGATGTCAGCGCGCTGCGCGGCCGGCTCGTCCTGAAACAACGGCGGCTGACCGGTTCCGGGCTGAAGGCCCTGTATGCCGGCGATCCGGTCGATATCGCCATCGATGGCGATCTGGAGACCGGGCGCACCGATATCGGCGTCGAAGGACGGATCCGCAGTCGCCGCCTGCTGGGGCTGATGCCGCCGGTGTTCGGCACCCTGTTCAAAGGGCGCAGCGACTGGACACTGAAACTGGGTCTGGACACCGCGCGCGACAGCCGGGGTGTCCGCCTCGACATCGATGCCCGCAGCGACCTGAAGGGCACGGAACTGACGCTGCCGGCGCCGCTGCATCTGGCGGCCGATGAAACCCTGCCGTTGCACTTCGGCGGCCGGCTGTCACCGAAGCAGTACCTCGACTTCCGCGTCGATCTGGGTAAGCGGCTGCGCGCCCGCGGCCGCTACGACAGCATTGCCGACGGCGACGCTCTGGATCGTGTTCAGTACCTGAACTTGGTCGTCGGTGGCGGTACATTGCCGCGCGGCGATGCCGGCTGGCGCCTGCGAGGGGTCGCCGACCGCCTGGATGTCGATGCCTGGCAGGGCTGGTTCCGGCGTCATGGCGAGCAACTGGATCTGACCGGCGAGGGCGTGCTGGCGCGGGTGCAGCTGCTGGATCTGGATGTCGGGCGTCTGGACTGGAAAGGGCGGCGCATCGATGGGTTGACCCTGGCCCTGGAGCGACAGGGCGGTTACCTCAGCGGCCCGCTGTCGTCATCGGCGGCCAGCGGCAGGATGCTGTGGCCGCTGGTCAGCGGTCCGGACAGCCCGATCGTGCTCGAACTGGAGCAGTTGACCTGGCCCGAGGCCAGGGACGATGCCCCCGACAGCGACGACTGGAACCCCAGGCTGGAGGACATGCCCAACCTGGTGCTGGTGAGCCAGAGCTTCCGCTGGCGGGACATGGAATTTTCCGATCTGGTGTTGCGCAGCCGCAACGATGGCGAGCGCTTCGAGGTGCAGCGGCTGGATCTGCGCAAGGACAAGGTGCTGCTGCGCGCCACCGGCCACTGGCAGCACAACGGCCTGGCCGGAGACGACATCACCGTATTCAACATCTCCATCAAGGGGCCGCGTTTCGGCGAGGTGGTGCAGAAGCTGGGGCTGGGTGAAACGCTGCGCGGGGGGGACATCGACTTCTTCGGTCAGATCGGCTGGGGCGGGGCCATCGACGCCATCAACTGGGACACGCTGATCGGCGAGGTCGACCTGACCCTCAAGGACGGCTATCTGCGCAATGTGGACCCCGGTGCCGGTCGCTTCGTCGGCCTGCTCAGTTTCAGCGCGCTGCCACGCCGCCTGTTCCTCGATTTCGGCGATGTGGTCCGCGAAGGCCTGGAATTCCGCAAGATCCGTGGCAAGTTCAGCATCAAGGGCGAGATCATGTCCACCGACAATGCCTGGATGGACTCGCCTTCGGCCAAGGTGCGCATCAAGGGGATTACCAACCTGCGCACAAAAACCTACGACCAGACCATGTATATTATCCCCAAGGTGGGTGATACCTTGCCGGTGATCGGCGCCATCGCCGGTGGCAGCGGCTTGGGCTGGGGTATCCTGTTGCTGCAGAAGCTCTTCAAGAAGCCCATCGACAAGAGCGTGGAGATCCGGTACCGCGTGACCGGTCCCTGGAACGATCCCAGGATCGAGCTGATCAAGAAACCCGAAAATCCGAGCGATGAAAACCCGAACGAAGGCTTTGAAGGCCATCCGAATTCCTGAACTGCTGCTGGCCCTGCTGCTGGCGGCGCCGACCGCCCTCTCCGCGGCCACGGCGCGCATCTATGAACTGTCGGCCGATGACTGGGCACGACCGCGCAGCGGCGCGGTGGTGGCCGGCATGGAACCGGTGCGGCTGGCCGTCTCCTACTGGGAGTCGACGCCACGCGCACTGATCATGCTCAGCTACCCGGGCGAGGACAGTGGCGAGCTCTGGGCCATCGAATTGCGTGACTGGATGGTGTCCCTTGGCGTACCCTCCGACGCCATTCTGCTGACGCCCGGACTGCAGAGCAGCGACAGCCTGCGCCTGCGCGTCGGTCTGCCGGAGGAACTGAGTCCATGATCCGTGTTGCCGCCATCCAGATGGCCTCCGGTTCCAATATCGCCGCCAACCTGGCCGAGGCCGAAAAGCAGATCGAGGCGGCGGTGCGTGACGGTGCCGAGTGGGTTGCCTTGCCGGAAAACTTCGGGCTCATCGGCGTGCGCCAGGAAGATGTGGTCGAACAGGCCGAGGAAGAGGGCGAGGGACCGATCCAGGATTTTCTCGCCGCCCAGGCGCGGCGTCACGGCATCGTCATCGCCGGGGGCACGGTGCCGGTGCGCGCCGATTCCGGGCATTACTACAACCGTCTGCCGGTGTATGACCGCGAGGGGCAGTGCATCGCCCGCTACGACAAGATCCATCTGTTCGATGTCTCTCTGCCCGATGCCGAGGAAAGCTACCAGGAATCGGCGGTGATCCGTCCGGGACACGAGGTGGTGGTGGCCGATATCGATGGCGTCCGGCTCGGTCTGGCCATATGCTATGACCTGAGATTCCCGGAGCTGTTCCGGCTGCTGCTGGACCGTGGTGCCGAGGTCTTCGTGCTGCCTTCGGCTTTCACCTCGGTGACCGGACAGGCGCACTGGCATACCCTGCTGCGCGCGCGGTCGATCGAGAACCTGACCGCGATGATCGCCCCGGCCCAGGGCGGGTTCCATGTCAATGGCCGCGAAACCTGGGGCCACAGCCTGATCGTCGACGCCTGGGGCAACATCCTCGATGAGAAGCCCGGCGGCGCCGGCTATGCCATCGCCGACATCAACCTCGAGCAGCAGGCGCAGATGCGCGAACGCTTCCCGGTACTCAAACACCGCAAATTCTTCGTGAGAGACGCATGACCGACTCCTCCAACCATGACTCACTGGCCCAGGTCGAGCACACCCTGCTGCAACCGGCCGAACTCTCCCTGCCGCAGGTCACCTCGGTGCTGGAATCCATGCAGCGCCCCGGCATCGACTATGCGGACCTGTATTTCCAGCACAGCCAGCAGGAAGCCTGGACCCTCGATGACGGCATCATCCGTGAAGGCTCCTTCAATATCGAATCCGGGGTCGGCATCCGTGCCATCAGCGGCGAGAAAACCGGCTTTGCCTACAGTGATGCCATTGGCCTGCCGGCGCTGAAGCAGGCCGCCGGCAATGCATTGGCCATCGCCCGCATCGGACTGGATCAGGGTGGGCGCTTGGAACTGCGCCAGGCCATGCCGCAGCGCCTGTATGCGCCAGACAACCCCATCGACAGCCGCAGCGCCGAAGACAAGGTCGAATTGCTCAAGCAGCTGGACGCCTTCACACGCAGCCTGGATCCACGCATCGAACAGGTCATCATCTCCCTGTCCGGTTCCCTGGAACACATCCTGATCGCCGCCAGCGACGGCGATCTGGCCGCCGACCTTCGGCCCATGGTGCGGCTGACCGTGATGGTGCTGATGCACGATCAGGGCCGCCGCGAGCAGGGCATCGCCGGGGGCGGTGGCCGTCACGACTACGCCGCCTTCTTCGACAGTGACCTGCCTTTCCAGTACGCCCGTGAGGCGGTGCGTATCGCCAGCGTCAACCTGCGTTCCGAAGCCGCGCCGGCCGGCGCGATGCCGGTGGTGCTGGGTCCGGGCTGGCCCGGCGTGCTGCTGCACGAAGCCGTGGGGCATGGACTGGAAGGCGACTTCAACCGCAAGGGCACTTCCACCTTCAGCGGCCGCATCGGCGAGCGGGTGGCTTCGCCGGGGGTCACCGTGGTCGACGATTCCACCCTCGAACGCCGCCGCGGTTCGCTCAGCGTCGATGACGAGGGCGTACCGGCCCAGTCCACCACGCTGATCGAGGACGGCATCCTGCGCGGTTACATGCAGGACAAGCTCAACGCCCGCCTGATGGGCGCCGCGGTCACCGCCAACGGCCGCCGTGAATCCTATGCACACCTGCCGATGCCGCGCATGACCAACACCTACATGCTGCCTGGCGAGGCCGACCCCGAGGAAATCATTGCATCGGTGGACAAGGGTATCTACGCGGTCAATTTCGGCGGCGGACAGGTGGACATCACCTCCGGCCGCTTCGTGTTCTCGCTGACGGAAGCCTACGCCATCGAACATGGCAAGCTGGGCGCACCGATCAAGGGTGCCACCCTGATCGGTTCCGGCCCCGAAGTCATGCAGCGTATTTCACTGGTTGGAAACGACCTTGAGCTGGATGCCGGCGTCGGTGTCTGCGGCAAGGACGGCCAGTCGGTACCGGTGGGCGTCGGCCAGCCGACGCTGAAGATCGACGAGATTACCGTCGGTGGCACCGAAAGCTGATCGTTTATTGTGGGCTCATCTATTGAGCCACTGATTCGATATACTCCGCTCACTGTTCCGGCAAGGCGTGGCCCTCACCGGACAAAAGTTCTCTTTATGTTCTCGTCGGTCTGTGGAATAATCCCGGACACGAGCAGTAACCGCCAACCCAATCACGATTCAGGAGACACCTATGGACGACAACAAAAAGAAAGCCCTCGCCGCCGCGCTGGGCCAGATCGAGAAGCAGTTCGGCAAGGGCTCGGTCATGCGCATGGGCGACGGCAGCATCGATCGCAACATGGAAGCGATCTCCACCGGATCCCTGTCGCTGGACATCGCGTTGGGCATCGGCGGCCTGCCCAAGGGTCGTGTGATCGAGATCTACGGACCGGAATCCTCGGGCAAGACCACGCTGGCGCTGCAGGTGCTGGCCCAGTGCCAGAAAAAGGGCGGTACCGCGGCCTTCATCGACGCCGAGCACGCGCTGGACCCGCAATACGCCGAGAAACTCGGCGTCAACATGGAAGAGTTGCTGGTGTCGCAGCCGGATACCGGTGAGCAGTCATTGGAAATCTGCGACATGCTGGTGCGCTCCGGTGCGGTGGATGTCATCGTCATCGACTCGGTGGCGGCGCTGACTCCCAAGGCCGAGATCGAGGGCGACATGGGTGATTCCCATGTCGGCCTGCAGGCGCGGCTGATGTCCCAGGCCCTGCGCAAGCTCACCGGCAGCATCAAGCGCTCCAACTCGATGGTCATCTTCATCAACCAGATCCGCATGAAGATCGGCGTCATGTTCGGCAATCCCGAAACCACCACCGGCGGCAATGCCCTCAAGTTCTACTCTTCGGTACGCCTCGACATACGCCGCATCGGTGCAATCAAGCGCGGTGACGAAGTGATCGGCAACGAAACCCGGGTCAAGGTGGTCAAGAACAAGGTCGCGCCGCCGTTCAAGCAGTGCGAGTTCGAGATCCTCTATGGTGAGGGCACCTCGCTGGAAGGCGAACTGATCGACCTCGGGGTCAAGCAGGGCATCATCGACAAGTCCGGCGCCTGGTACAGCTACAACGATGAGCGCATCGGTCAGGGCAAGGACAATGTGCGCCGCTATCTGAAGGAGCATCCGGAAATGGCCGAGGAGATCGAGCAGCGCCTGCGCGAGGAGCTGCTGCCGAAAAGCATCCAGCCCGCCGCCGACACCGAGACCGCTGACAGCGAGGTCTGATGGCTGCACCGCCGCGCAGCGCCCGTCATGTGGCGATGGATCTGCTGTCGCGGCGGGAGCACAGTCGCCAGCAGCTGAGTGAGAAGCTGAGGGTGCGCGGCTACGATCCGGAAGACATTGAACGCACACTCGATCGGCTGGCCGCTGAAGGCCTGCAGAGCGACCGCCGCTTCGCCGAGGCCTGGGTCTACCAGCGCAGCCAGAAAGGCTACGGCCCGCTGCGAATCCGCCGCGAACTGCTCGAACGCGGGGTGCCGGAAGCGCTGGCCAGAGATGCCCTGGAAGTGGATTTCGACTGGCAGGCGTCGATGCAGGAACAGCGTCGGCGCCGCTTTGGCGAGGCCTTGCCCGAAGACTACCGGGAACGCATGAAACAGGCGCGGTTTTTGCAAAATAGGGGTTTTTCCGCAGACGCAGTCATGCGATTATTCCGCTGATTTTCCCCTGACTTCCGGATGTAATGATTACCAGCGCCGAACTCCGCAGCCGTTTCCTCGATTTCTTCAAGCAGCGCGGCCATGAAATCGTGCCCTCCAGCTCGCTGGTGCCCCACAACGACCCGACCCTGCTGTTCACCAATGCCGGCATGGTCCAGTTCAAGGATGTGTTTCTCGGCAAGGAAACCCGCCCCTACACCCGCGCTACCACAGCGCAGCGTTGCGTGCGCGCCGGCGGCAAGCACAACGATCTGGAGAATGTCGGCTATACCGCCCGCCACCATACCTTCTTCGAAATGCTGGGCAATTTCAGCTTTGGCGACTACTTCAAGCGCGATGCGATCCGCTATGCTTGGGAGTTCCTCACCGAAGACCTGGGCCTGCCGGCGGAAAAACTGTGGGTGACCGTCTACGAAGACGATGACGAAGCGGCCGACATCTGGCTCAAGGAAGTCGGCGTCGACCCGGACCGCTTTACCCGCATCGGCGACAAGCCGGGTGGCAAGCGTTTCGAGAGCGACAATTTCTGGAGCATGGGCGACACCGGCCCCTGCGGCCCCTGCAGCGAGATCTTCTACGACCACGGTCCGGAGGTTGTAGGCGGGCCACCGGGTACCCCGGAAGAGGACGGCGACCGCTACATCGAGATCTGGAACCTGGTGTTCATGCAGTACGACCGGGACGCCTCCGGTACCCTGACCCCGCTGCCCAACCCGTCCATCGATACCGGCATGGGCCTGGAACGGTTGGCGGCCGTGCTGCAGGGCGTGCACAGCAACTACGAGATCGACCTGTTCCGCGATCTGATCCGCGCCGCGGCCGAAGTCACCGGCGTGACCGACCTTGAAAACAAGTCGCTGCGGGTCATTGCCGACCACATCCGCTCCTGCGCCTTCATGATTGTCGATGGCGTCTTGCCTTCCAATGAGGGGCGCGGTTATGTGCTGCGCCGCATCATCCGTCGCGCGGCCCGCCATGGGCATCAGCTGGGCTGCAGCGAACCCTTTTTTCACCGGCTGGTCGCGCCGCTGGTCGATCAGATGGGCGAGGCCTATCCGGAACTGGCCCGCGCCAGTGATCATGTGGCGCGGGTGCTGCTCAAGGAGGAACAGCGCTTTGCCGAGACCCTCGAACACGGACTGAAAATCCTGCAGCAGGCGATCGCCAACCTGGACGGCGATACCATTGACGGTGAGACCCTGTTTCGTCTCTACGATACCTACGGCTTCCCGGTTGATCTGACCGCCGATGTGGCCCGCGAGCACGGCCTCAAGGTGGATCTCGAAGGCTTCGAGAACGCCATGGCTGATCAGAAACAGCGTGCGCGCAGCGCCAGCCAGTTCGCCGCGGGAGGCGATGCGCCGTCCATCGAGGGGGTTCCGGAGACCGAATTCACCGGCTACGACGCCACCGAGCACGACGGGCAGATCATCCGGCTGCTGAAGGATGGCGAAGAGGTCGAGCAGCTCAGTGCCGGCGAGTCGGGAGTGGTGATCCTCGACCGTACGCCTTTCTATGGCGAATCCGGCGGCCAGGTCGGCGACAGCGGCTGGATTCGGGTTGGAGAAGCCCGCTTCCGCGTGGACGATACGCAGAAACAGGGCGGCGTGTTCCTGCATTATGGCGAAGTGGTCGAGGGCATGCTCCGTGTCGGCGAGGGCGTGCATGCCGAGGTGGACAGTGAACGGCGCGAGGCCATCAAGCGCAACCATTCCGCCACCCACCTGATGCACGAGGCGTTGCGTCATGTGCTCGGGGAGCATGTGCAACAGAAAGGCTCGCTGGTCGATGCCGACAAGCTGCGTTTCGACTTCTCCCATTTCCAGCCACTGACGCGCGATGAGATCCGCGCCATCGAGGACCGTGTCAACGCACAGATCCGCGCCAACATCCCGACCCGTGCCGAAATCATGTCCATCGAAGAAGCGAAGGAAACCGGCGCGATGATGCTGTTCGGCGAAAAATACGGAGATACCGTCCGCGTGCTGCACATCGGCAGCGAATCGGTCGAACTCTGTGGCGGCACTCATGTGGCGCGCAGTGGTGACATCGGGCTGTTCAAGATCGTTCTGGAAACCGGTGTCGCTTCCGGCGTGCGCCGCATCGAGGCGCTGACCGGAGAACGGGCGATGCAGCGCTTTCAGGCCGCAGAGGACCAGCTGGATGCGCTGGCCGCCAGCCTCAGGACCGGCCGCGATGAACTGCAACCGAAGATCGAGCAGCTGCAAAAGCAACAGAAAGAGCTCGAAAAGCAGCTGGAACAACTCAAGGGCAAGCTGGCCGCCCAGGCCGGTGGTGATCTGGCCGCCCAGGCCGTCGAGGTGGACGGCATCAAGGTGCTCGGTGCTGAACTGGAAGGCGCCGACGTGAAAACCCTGCGCGATACGGTCGACCAGCTCAAGAACAAGCTGGGCAAGGCCGCCATCGTGCTGGGCAGCCGCAACGGCAGCAAGGTCACCCTGATCGCCGGCGTCACCAAGGGTGAAACCGGGCGCATCAAGGCCGGCGATCTGGTCAACGCAGTGGCCAGCCAGTGCGGTGGGCGTGGCGGTGGCCGTCCCGACATGGCCCAGGCCGGCGGCAGCGAGCCCGACAAGCTGCCGGCGGCGCTGGAAAGCCTTCCCGGCTGGGTCGAACGGCAGTTGTCCTGAGTCCGCGCCGGCTCTATAATCCCGCGTCCTTTACCGGCTCACCCTGAACGGGCTCTCCATGGCACTCATCGTCCAGAAATACGGCGGCACCTCGGTCGGCAGCGTCGAGCGCATCGAGGCGGTGGCCGACAAGATCATCGGCTACAAGCAGCAGGGGCATGATCTGGTGGTCGTGGTATCGGCGATGAGCGGTGAAACCAACCGCCTTACCGACCTTGCCCGCCAGATCGATCCCCGAGCGCGCGGTCGCGAGCTGGATGTGCTGCTCACCACCGGCGAGCAGGTGACCATCGCCTTGCTGGCGATGGCGCTGCAGAAGCGCGGTTACCCGGCCCGTTCCTATACCGGGGGGCAGGTGCGGATTCTTACCGATGACGCCCACAACAAGGCGCGTATCCTGTCCATCGACGCCGACAACATCCGCCATGATCTGGAGCTCGGCCGCATCGTCGTCGTCGCAGGATTCCAGGGCGTGGACCAGGACGGCAACATCACCACCCTGGGCCGCGGCGGCTCCGATACCACCGGCGTGGCCCTTGCGGCCGCGCTGCAGGCCGACGAATGCCAGATCTTCACCGATGTCGATGGCGTCTATACCACCGACCCCCGGGTGGTCGCCGAGGCCCGTCGCCTCGAGCGCATCACCTTCGAGGAAATGCTCGAAATGGCCAGCCTCGGCTCCAAGGTGTTGCAGATCCGCGCCGTCGAGTTTGCCGGCAAATACAATGTGCCGCTGCGCGTCCTGTCCTCCTTCGAGGAAGGCGAAGGCACCCTGATCACATCCGATGACAACGAGGAAGACAGCGTGGAACAGGCAGTCATCTCCGGCATCGCGTTCAACCGCGACGAAGCCCAACTGACCATCAACGGCGTGCCCGATACCCCCGGTGTCGCCTACGAGATACTCGGTCCCGTCTCCGACGCCAATATCGAGGTGGACATGATCGTGCAGAACATCGGGGACGACGGCAGCACCGACTTCACCTTCACCGTGCACCGCAACGACTATGAATCGGCGCTGGAGATCCTGCAGAAAACGGCCGAAAAGCTCGGTGCCCGCGAAGTCTCCGGCAACAACCGCATCGTCAAGCTGTCCATTGTCGGGGTTGGCATGCGTTCTCATGCCGGCATTGCCAGCCGCATGTTCGAGATCCTCGCCCGCGAGGGCATCAACATCCTGATGATTTCCACATCCGAGATCAAGGTCTCGGTCGTCGTCGACGAGAAATACCTCGAACTGGGCGTGCGCGCTCTGCACGATGGCTTCGATCTGGCCGAAAGCGAGGAAGACGAATAATCCGTAATTTCCGACGAAAACGCTCGGTCTTGCTATGGCCCTGTGTTTTGATGTCGGGTAGAATCGCGAACCTCGGACATTGGGACTGTGTTCATTGGATATAGACGGGTGGCAGTGATCAAACCCGCTTCATGTGATTGACTTAATTGGAGATGTAAAATGCTTATTTTGACAAGGCGAGTAGGTGAGACCTTGATGATCGGTGACGATGTAACCGTGACCGTGCTGGGCGTCAAGGGAAATCAGGTCCGTATCGGCGTCAATGCCCCGCGCGAAGTGGCGGTGCACCGCGAAGAAATCTACGAACGGATCAAGGCTGAACAGAATCAGGAGAACCTGGGCAACAGCTACTAGGAGCAACCGCAACACATCAGGAGAGCTGGCCGAGTGGCTGAAGGCGCACCCCTGCTAAGGGTGTATACGTTGATAGCGTATCGAGGGTTCGAATCCCTCGCTCTCCGCCATTATTGAACCCGGACAGTTCGACTGTCCGGGTTTTTTTCGTTGCCGCCACGAATCGTTTGCGAGGGGTTCGAACCCGACAGAGGGTTTGACCGCATCGCCGGGAGCGATGCGGCATGAGCGCAGCGAACCCGGAGGGCGAGGCGCAGGGAAGCGCCGAGTCATCCCTCGCTCTCCGCCATTATTGAACCCGGACAGTTCGACTGCCCGGGTTTTTTTCGTTGCCGCCACGAATCGTTTGCGAGGGGTTCGAACCCGACAGAGGGTTTGACCGCATCGCCGGGAGCGATGCGGCATGAGCGCAGCGAACCCGAAGGGCGAGGCTCAGGGAAGCGCCGAGTCATCCCTCGCTCTCCGCCATTATTGAACCCGGACGGTTCGACTGCCCGGGTTTTTGATCGCGTTTCCAGTGATTCAGTGCCGGGTTGGCTCGCTATCGGGTTCGTCGCCACCGGTGACCAGTGCCTCGGCCAAGGAGGCGCGCGACAGCTCGCCTTGCAACTGACCGGAGGCGTCGACCACGGGCAGCGGGTGGTGGGCGTCCAGGGTGTCGGGCAGGACTTCCTCGATCAGCGCGTCCGGGCGTACACCCGGAATCTCTTCCACCACCTCATTGGCGGAGCGGGAGGCGTCCTGGCTGGCGGCCTGTTCCAGCGCGCTGCGGTCGATCATGCCCTGGTAGCCCTGTTCGGTGATGTAGTAGCCATAGCGGCCGGTGCTGTCGTGCATCTGCCGCAATGCGCCTTCGACGGTGTCCGCGGTGATGCGGCAGGCGGGCGGTTTCATCACCGTCTCCACGGTCAGCGCCCGCGCCCGGTTGACATCCTTGACGAAGGCCTCGACATAGTCGTCGGCCGGGTGCAGAAGAATCTCTTCCGGAGCACCTTCCTGCACCAGTTCGCCGTCGCGCAGGATCGCGATGCGGTCGCCGAGACGCAGGGCTTCGTCCAGGTCGTGGGTAATGAAGATGATGGTCTTGTGCAGGCGTTCCTGCAGCTCAATCAGTTGATCCTGCATCTCGCTGCGGATCAGCGGGTCGAGGGCGGAGAAGGCTTCGTCCATCAGCAGGATGTCTGCATCGGTGCACAATGCACGCGCCAGTCCCACACGCTGCTGCTGGCCGCCGGAGAGCTGGGATGGGTACTGCTGTTCGTATCCGGAGAGGCCGACGGTATCGATCCATTCTCGGGCCTTCTGCAAGCGCTGGGCTCTGGGCATGCCCTGAACCTGCAGGCCGTAGGCCACATTCTCGATGACCGTCCGGTGCGGCATCAGTCCGAAACGCTGGAAGACCATGGCGATCCGCTGCCGACGAAAAGCCAGCAACTGTTTCTCGTTGAGGGAGCGCACATCGATGCCATCGATGAGGATGCGCCCCTCCGTGGGTTCGATCAGTCGGTTGAAGTGGCGAATCAGTGTCGATTTGCCGGAGCCGGACAGGCCCATGATGACGAAGATGCGGCCCTGATCGATGCTCAGGTTGATGTCCTTGAGTCCCAGGGCGTGGCCGGTTTCACGCAGCAGGCGGTCCTTGTCCATGCCCTGGTGTACCTGCGGCATCACCTTCCGGGGATCGGGACCGAAGACCTTGTACAACGCCTCGACCCGGATGAACGCTTGATCCTTATTCGCCATGGCTGCGGGACAGGTGTTTCTGGCTGCGGCGGGCATAGGCCTGGGAGATGCGGTCGAAGATGATCGCCAGTGCCACGATGGCCAGCCCGTTGAACAGCCCGAGGGTGAAGTACTGGTTGGTGATCGACTTGAGCACCGGCTGCCCCAGCCCCTTGACGCCGATCATCGAGGCGATGACGACCATCGCCAGCGCCATCATGATGGTCTGGTTGATGCCGGCCATGATATTGGGCATGGCCAGAGGCAATTGCACGCCGACCAGGCGCTGCCAGGCATTGGCGCCATAGGCCGTGGCGGCTTCCAGTACCTCACGGTCCACCAGGCGGATGCCCAGGTTGGTCAGCCGGATGACCGGCGGTATCGCGTAGATCACTACCGCGATGACGCCTGGCACCTTGCCGATGCCCAGCAGCATCACCACCGGAATCAGATAGACGAAGGCGGGCATGGTCTGCATCACATCGAGCATCGGTGTGACCAGTGCCTGCATCCGGTCCGAGCGTGCCATCAGTATGCCGATGGGGATGCCGATGCCGATCGACAGCAGTGTGCAGACGGTGATGATGCTGAGCGTGCGCATGGTGTCCTGCCACATGCCGAAATAGCCGATCAGCAGCAGCGAGATCACCACGCCGGCAACCAGCTTCCAGGAGCGGCTGGTGGCCCAGGCGAGGCCGGCCATCACCAGGATCACCAGCCACCAAGGGGCGGACAGCAGGAGTTTCTCGAAGCCGATCAGCAGTTGCAGCAGCGGATCGAAGAAGGATTCGATGGCGTCGCCGTAACTGCGCGAGAATTCGCGGTAAGCCCCATCCAAGGTCTTGCGAATGGCCAGCAGATCGCTGCGCGCCATCTGCGGGAAATCGGTCAGCCAGCTCTTTTCGGACATGGGTCAGAAACGCGGCCCCGGTACAGAACCGGAAGCCGCGGTGCACGCGGATAGGGGTCGAAACCGCTTACAGCTCATCCAGCGCGGCCTTGACCTTCTTCGCCACCTGCGGCGGCACCCAGGCGCTCCAGGTCGATTCGTTGTTCTTGAGGAAGTATTCCATCGCCACATTGCCGTCGGCCTGATTGTCTTCCATCCACGCCAGCAGCCTGTTGAGCTGTGCGTTGGTCAGCGAGCGCTTCTGCAGGTAACGGTAGGCTTCCGGAGCCTTTTCGGCGAAGGAATAGGTGGTCACGGTCTGTACCAGTGACGGCGGGTACATGGTGGGGTGCGGATCCTCGCAGACTTCCTGGGTGATGCATTCCTTGAAGTGCTTCTCGTCGATACCGGAGCCGAAATCGACTTTCACCATGGCGTATTTGCCGAGTATCGCGGTGGGTGCCCAGTAGTAGCCGAACCAGGGTTGCTTGCGCTCGTAGGCCTTGGCGATGGAGCCGGCCAGACCGGCGCCCGAACCCGGATCGATCAGATCGAAACCGGCCTTGTCCAGTTGCAGGGCCTTGAACAGGTGGCCGCTGGAAATCTGACAGTTCCATCCGGCTGGGCAGCCATAGAAGGCGGATTTGTCAGGATCTTCCGGGTGTTTGAACAGCCTGGCATTCTTGCGGATGCCGTCGATGGTGGCGAGTTCCGGGCGTTCGTCGACCAGGTACTTCGGCACCCAGAAGCCTTCTTCTCCGCCATCGGACAGCGACTTGCCGGCGATGCGCAGGCGCTTTTCGGCCACGCCGCGGTCCAGCGCTTCCTTCATCGAGTTGCTCCACAGCTCGGGCGCGATGTCCGGCTCGCCCTTCTCCACCATCGAGGTACCGGTGGGCATGGTATCTCCGGGGACCAGTTCGGCGTCACAGCCGTAGCCCTTGTCGAGGATGAAGCGGTCGATGTTGGCGAGCAGTGAAGCGGAATTCCAGTTCATGTCGGCGATGGTTACGCGTCCGCAGTCAGACGCGGCGCTGGCGGGCGTGATGCCCAGTGCAAACAGCAGTATCAGGGCGAAAAGTCGGTACATTCGGTGTCTCCTGGTGTCGTCAGCCGTTATCGGCTGTCAAATGATTGATAATTGGGTGGAAAGTCGGCCTCTGCCAGAAAAAAACACCAGGACGCGGACTCGATGTACAACGGGTTTCGATGAAATGCGCCCGTTCCGGGCAGGATGAACGGCGTTTGATGAACACCCTAACAATTTGCAGCGGGGAGATCAAACCCGCTTCCTACAAGGCAAGGGGTGAGGCACAATCCGCATGTGCCCCATTGACCCGGAGACAGGCTGATGAACACCCGTTGTGTGCCCGCAGGACTCATGCTCATGCTGCTGCCCGTGATCGCTCACTCGCAGCAGCACACACCGATGCACCACGAGCGCATGAACGCGGAAGCCGTGACTGCGCCGATGAGCGATGAACGGCAGTGGGTCAAGGTGCCTGAAGCCCTGCGCGCCCACATGCTGGCGAACATGCGCGATCACCTCAAGACCCTGAACCGGCTCCACGGTCTGCTGGGATCGGGGCGGTTCGAGGAAGCGGCCGATCTTGCGGAGCAGCGGCTGGGTCTGCAGTCGCTGCAACTGCACGGTGCAAGCCGCATCGGACCCTACATGCCCAAGCGCATGGCCGAGATCGGCACCGGCATGCACAAGGCGGCCAGCCGTTTCGCGCTGGCCGCACGGGATGCGGCGGTCAATGGCAATGTCAGCGCGGCGCTCAGCGCCCTGGCCGATGTCACCGCCCAGTGCGTGGCCTGTCACGACGGTTACCGGGTGCAGTAACCGGCTCTTCCAGCCCCTCGATGATGGGGCAGCCGTCCTCGGCGCCGCGGCACAGATTGAGCAGCAGCGTCAGCTCGGTGCGCAGCTTGCCCAGTTCTTCCATGTGTGATTCCACCTGCTGCAGCTTGTTCCGGGTCATGCGGCGGATGTCTTCCCGGGCATGCTGCGGATCTTCCCGCATCTGCAACAGCGCGCCGATCTCTGCAAGCGTGAAATTCATCTTCTGAGCCCGCGTGATGAAGCGCAGCCGCGACAGATCGCGTTCCCGATACATACGCCGCCCGCCGGTGTTGCGGGGGACATCCACGAGCAGCCCGATCTTTTCGTAGTAGCGCAGCGTATCGGCGCTGAGGCCGGTCTTGCCGGCGATGTCGCCGATGCTGTATCGGGGCTGATCGAGGTCGGTGTGGGTATCGGTCATGGCGGGTTACATGCCGGTGGGAATGATGAAGAAATATTCGTTGAGCAGATACAGTCCGCTGAGTATCAGCACGACCCCGGACAGGATTTCGATACCCCGTTGATGGCGGCTGAAGCCGCGCAGCGATTCGAGCCAGCTCATGCTCCAGGCGCCGGCCAGGATCGGCAGGCTGCGCCCCAGTGCAAAGGCCAGCAACAACAGGGCGCCGTATCCGGCCGAGCCAATGGCGGCACTGGCGGTCAGCGTGACCAGCAGCGCCGGCGTACAGAAGGGACAGACGGCGATCGAGAAGGGGATGCCGAGCAGGAATGCGCCCCACAGACCGCTGGCGCGGCGGCCGCGAAAGCCGAACCAGGGCATGCGGATCTTCATCCAGCCTGCCCACATCAAGCCCAGCAGAATCAGCAGCGGCCCGAGCAACAGCCCCCATTGCCGGCCCATGATGCCCTTGACCCAGCCACCGCCCAGCGACGCGGTGACGCCGAGCGCCACATGGGTCAGCACCAGCCCGAAGATGAACGCGGCGCCCATCTGTCGGGCGCGGGCGGGGCGATCGGCGCGGGTGACATAGGCCAGCATGACCGGTATGGCGGCGAAGGAGACCGGGTTGAAGCTGAAAAACAGACCGGTGAGAAAGGCCAATCCCAGACCGACGCTGCCGGCTTCACCGAGACGCCGGGCCAGGGGTTCGGCCGACAGGTCCAGTGCTCCGAGCCATGGCCAGGCCGCGGCCCCGAACAACAGTGCCGCGGTGATCCATGGCGTGATGGCGGCGATGCGCGACAGGAACTCGCGGGCATCGGGGCCGATGCCGGTGAAGGAGGCGACCGCCATCGGCAGCGTGAACAGGCTGGCAAACAGCCAGGCCGCAGCCAGGGCCACCGGCAATGAACCGACCGAGACCAGCAGAGCCGCGGTGATCAGCACCAGCGGCAGGGTGCAGGCCGGCAGGGTCAGACCCAGCTTCACCGCATAGGGCAGCCTGTGGCCGCCAGGCAGCAGGCCCGCCAGTGAAAAATGGGGGATCGGCAGGTACACGAAGCGGGAAATCAGGTAGACGCTGGCGATCAGCGACAGGCCGATGCTGATCGCAAGCGGCGTCCATGCAGGGGCTTCGATCAGCATCACCGCCAGCAGGAACAGCAGGCTCAGCAGCAGGCCACGGGCCAGCCACACGGCGAACAGGTTGCGGCAACAGCGGCCGCGTTCCCCGCGCGTGTTGCGTGCCGAGAACAGTGTATGGGTGGCGATGGTGCAGGGTTCGAAGAACGCCAGAAAGCCGAGCACGCCGCTGGTGCCGAGCGCCAGGCTCAGCATGGCCGGCCTTTGGCGCCTTCAGTGCCCAGGCGGGATTCGATTTCATGGCGCAGGCGCTGAACGCCGGGCAGGCTGGTGAATACCAGTTCGCCGTCGATGGCCAGTGACGGCGTCGACAACACGCCCAGATCCACCGCGTAATCCATCTCCTCCAGGATGTTCACATCGCGCCACTCGATGTGCTGCCCGGGGTGTTCGGTATCCAGTTGGGTCACCAGTTGTTGCAGCCGGTCCCGCGCATGGCCGCATTTGCCGCAGCCGGGCGATGAAAAGATTTCGATCTTCATGATGCGTTCCTTGATGGGTTCATGGCAGTATAGCTTCTGGAGTTGACTCCAGGTCAAGCCCGCTCACAGCCCCAGGCCCTTGCGCAGGGGCAGCAGCAGGTAGGCGGCGAAGAAGCCGATGGTCCAGATGACCACGGAAGCGACGAAGATGCGGCGATTCCAGCGGTCGGCGCGGCTGCAGGCCGCGCCCAGTCCCGCCTCGCTCGGGCACTGTCGTCCCGGCCGGTGGATGACCCAGCCGGAGATCAGCAGCATCAGCCCGGAGAACAGGAACACCCAGACCTTGTACTGGGTCAGTGTGATCAGAAACGGCGCGGCGCTGGTCATGGCCACCACTGCCGAACCCAGGCCGAGGGTAACCAGCAGGATCGGCAATGCGCAGCAGATCAGCGTGCCGCTGGTGGTGAACAGCGTGAATACGGTGATTCCGCGCTGTTTCAGACGGTCGTCGTTCGGAGTCATGCCTTACTCGTGGGTCTCGGTTTTCATGCTGCGAAAGGTAAAGCCGGAATCGGCGAAGAGTTTCTTCATCTCCTCGTCGGTGAACCGGCGCTGGCCTTGCAGTTCCACCGTGACCAGGCCCTTGTCCAGGTCCACATCGATGTTGCGGGTGCCTTCGATGGCCTTGAATTTCTTTTCGATGCCGTAGGCGCAGAAGGGGCAGGCCAATCCATCGACGCGCATCTCGTAGCGCGTGGATTCAGCCAGGACGCTGTGGTTGATTGCGCTGCCCAGCAACAGGGTGGCCAGCATCAGGGACCGGGTTTTGGGGATGATGTTCATCGCGTTTCTCCGTGTGTTGATGGGGTTCAGAGGTGCCATTCGAAATCGATGGTGGCACGGTAATCGGACGCCAGCTGTGTGCCACGCAGCCGTTCGAGCACGGGAATCTGGACGCCGGCCTTGATCGCGAAATTGCGCTCGGTCCAGAAGATGCCGGGGGAGAGGAACCACTCGGTTCCGCCGGAATCGGGCAGGCGAGCGCCACCGAGGCGCGCCTGTTTTCCATACTCGCCGTTGAGCTCCAGCAGCCAGACGGTATCCGGTTCACGGTAGCCGCGCGGATCGGGGCGCCAGCCGGCGACGAAATCGAGCAGTACCCTGTCGCCACGGTCGATGCCTGCGTCGTTTTCGCCGTTGAAACGGTAGCGCAGGCTGGCCCAGCGGTAACGCTTGCGGCCCTCGTAACCGTAGGCCAGGCCTAGGATCAGATCATCGGCCTGCTTGCTCACGGCGCTGTCGCCGGAATCCGGAATCCATTTCGCGAACACGGCGGCGGATTCCTGAAGGCCCAGGCTGTCCTGACGCCAGAAGCGGTATTTGCTGTACAGGGCGATGTCACCACGGCCATCCGCTTCGTCGCCAAAGACATAGGGCAGGGTGAGACCGGCGGCCCAGTCTCCGGTGATGCCCCAGGCCAGGTCCACGGCCAGTGCCTGTTCATTGTCACTGTCGGCTGATTCGGCCTCGAGCTCCAGCGCGACCTCCATGCCGTTCTTGAACAGCACATGAGGTCCCACGCCAAAGATGGGGTCATGAGCCGCGGCGGGCAGGCTGATCAGCAGGGCGATCAGGCCAGGGACAGAAGTGGTGCGAAAGCGTGTAGTGTGATTCATCACGGGCCTCGAAAATGCGGTATTCGAGGGTTGTGACTACCTGGAGCAAACTCCAGGTTCCCGGGGAGGCGAAAAAAATCAGTCCTGCGCCGCCAGGGTGAAGTGAAACCGGGCGCCTTGCCTGGGTGCGCTCTCTACCCAGACCCGCTGGCGGTGCAGTTCGATGATCTTCTTGACGATGCACAGGCCCAGACCGGCATGGCCGTCCACGCGCTGAGGGGCGTGGGCCTGATGAAAGCGCTCGAAGACCAGGTCCAGCTGGTCGCTGTCGATACCTTCCCCCTGATCGGCGATGCGCACGGTCAGGCTGCCGTCGGCGGGCGCATCGACACGGATCTCGATGCGGCTGTTGCGCGGGCTGTAGTGGATGGCATTGCCGATCAGGTTGTCGAGCACCCGCTCGATCAGGCCGATGTCGGCAAACACCAGCGGGTTGTCCGGCGCGCTCAGCAGTTGCAGTTCGACCTGCTTTTCCTCGGCCTGGATACGGAATTTGGCCAGCACATCGTAGATCAGTTCGAGCAGCGGGAATTGCTGCATCTCCGGTTCGTATCCGGGCGCCTCCAGCCGCGCCAGTTCGAACAGGCTGTCGATGAGCTTCTGCAGGCTGTGCGCCTGCCGCGCCGCGATCTCCAGGTAGTCCTTTTTCTGTGCGTCATCGAGGCGGTCGAACTTGAGGCGCAGGGTTTCCAGGTAGCCCTGTATCGACGCCAGCGGCGTGCGCAGGTCGTGGGAGATGTTGGCAACCATCTCGCGGCGCAGGTTGTCCTGCTGCTTCAATGCCGACCATTGCTGCTGGATGTGCCGGGTCATGCGGCGGATGTGACGGTCCAGTTCGTGGATCTCGTCGCCGGGTCCGTCGTCCAGTGGCGCAAGCAGATCGCCCGGAGGAGCGGAAAAGTCGCTTTCCACGAAATCGGCGACGCGCTGCTGCAGACGCTGCACCCGGCGGTGGATGCGGTAAAACAGAAACAGCCCGATGAGCAGGGCGATCAGCAGGCTGCCACCGAGCACCACGCCGCCAAGGCGGATGATGGTGTTCTGCGCCTGCATGTCGATGGCCTTGCTCAGGGCCTGGCTCTGCAAAACCACATAGAGGTAGCCCTGCGGGTTGTTGGCGCTGGGGATTGGCGTCACCGAGAAGGGCTTGCGCGATTCGTGGGAACGCGGATCGTCGCCCAGCGGGTCGATGCGGTCGGGGTTGCGCAGGCTTTCCAGTATCGGTTCCAGTGACACGCTGTCACGCTTGACCTGATCCGGCTCGGCGGAATAGGACAGGATGTTGCCTTCCAGGTCGAGGTAGTAGATCTCGATGCTGGGGTTGATCGTCATGTACTGCATGAAGGTGTGCTTCATCGCCTCTTCGTCGATGCGGCCGTCGTGGACGATCTTCTTGTCGTCGACCAGGTTCTGCGCCAGGTCATGGTTGATCAGCTGCTGGCTGGACTGGTTGATCTGGCGCAGCATGTAGCTGGCGAACAGGGTATAGGACAGGCCCACCACCAGCAGAATCACCGCCAGGCCGGCGGCCAGTTTGAAGTAGAGGCTGTGGCGGATGCCCGGTCGGTATGCATTCATGAGGGTTTTCCGGCGATGAACTGGTAGCCCACGCCCCACACCGTCTTGATGTAGCGCGGATTGCGCGGATCCTGCTCGATCTTGCTGCGCAGGCGGTTGATGTGGGTGTTGACTGTGTGTTCGTAGCCCACATGGCCATAGCCCCAGACGCTGTCTAGCAATTGCAGTCGATTGAAGACTTGGCCCGGGTGGCGGGCGAAATGCAGCAGCAGGTCGAACTCCTTGGCGGTCAGCTCCAGCGGATCGCCGTCGCGCAGCACCGCCCGGCTGCGGGTGTCGATGCTCAGTCCGTCGAATTCGAGCCGCGGGTGGTCCTCGCCGCTGGCGTCCGCTGACTGTCCCTGCATCGCCTGGTGACGGCGGATCAGCGCCTTGGCGCGGGCCACCATCTCCATCAGGCTGAAGGGCTTGGTCAGGTAATCGTCAGCGCCGGTTTCCAGCCCCAGCACCCGATCCACTTCCGAGGAACGCGAGGTGAGCATCAGGATCGGCGTATAGCGGCTGTCGTCGGCGCGGATCTGCCGACACAGGGACAGGCCGTCCTGCCCCGGCAGCATGATGTCGAGAATCACCAGGTCATAGGCGGTTTCGGCCAGCCGTTTCGCGCCTTCGTTGCCGTCGTGGCAGACCTCCACCGACAGGCCGATGTCGGACAGATGCAGGCGCACCAGCTCGGCGATCTCGACACTGTCCTCGATGACGATGACCCGGTGTTCCGGCATCCGACCCGCTTCTCCGAAGGCACGACGGGGCGGCGAATTCCGCCCCGTCGGGTCGATGCTACAGCGCGCTGATGGTGACACGCAACACCGGATTGTCGAAACGGTGGGACGCATCCAGCGCCGAATCGCTGGCGCCGGCCTCGACGCCGACCACGCCGGGATGCAGTGTCACCATGCCGGTCACATCGTCGCGGTCGGCATTGTAGCCTTCGCCGCCACCGGCAGGGCCGGGAATGCTGGCCGCGCTCTCGCTGTTGGCTTCGGTACCGGCATCCCGCGCCGGCAGCCACAGTACACGCTGTTCGCCGGGTTGCAGATCGCTCAGATCTTCCGCCGTGAGTCCGCTGAAGGCATCGTTGGTGTTGACCAGCATGGTGGCCAGCGACAGCATCGGCTGCGCATCATCGGTTGCCACCGTCAGGCTGGCGGTCATGCCGGGCAGCAGCAGGCCGCCGGCCTGTACCGCCCCGTCCTCGCCATTGATCAGGCCGCTGGCGTCGCCGCTTTCGGCCAGATGTTCGAGGGCTTCGGAGGCTGCGCTGCCATCGCTCCACCAGGCGCTGCCGTCATCGGCCAGTGCCACCGGTGGGGACATCGGCTGGTTGGCGGTCAGGTTGACCAGATCGATGCGAAAACTGCGCCGCTCCATCTCCTCGTTGTCGCTGGAGCATCCGGCAAGGGCCAGGGCGGCCACCAGTGCGGACAGCGGGAGGATCTTCGACAGATCGTAACGGTTCATGACGGCCTCCCTCAGTTGACGGTGACGACGATGCGCGCCACCGGGTTCAGCCAGCGGTGCACCCGGCTGTCGAGATCGCTGATGCCGCCCGTGGGGTCGCTGTCGCCGACGACACCCGGGTGGATGTGCACACGGTCGTTGACCTCCATGTCGGTGACACCGCTGGCGTTCATGCCGCCCTTGCCCAGCGGATCGGCGGGAATGCCGAGCGCGCCGGGCGCGCCGGCGCCGTTGATGACTTCATTGTTGGCCTCGGTACCGGCGTCGTAGGCATTCAGCGTCCAGCTGTAGGTGCCGGGTTCGCTGGGGATGGCGATGGCGTCGAGGCCGACGAAACCGTCATTGGTCGGCAGCATCATCGCCACCACGGAAAGCCGGGTGTTGCTGTCTGCCGTGTTCAGCGAAAACTGTGTGCTCTGGCCGGGGGGCAGCAGTCCGGCCGCCGGATTGCTGACAATGTCCGCGCTGAGGCCTGCAAGGTCGGTGTTGAGGCCGGTCAGGTCGCCGCCTTCGGCCATTGCCTGCAGGCTGCTGCTGGCGGGTTCGCCGACCTGGAACAAGTGCTGGCCTTCCGCGTGAGCCGCGACCAGCAGCGGCGTGAAATGGTTGCCGTGGGTCAGATTGGTGATGCGGATGTCCAGTTCCGCGGCCGATACCGCGGCAGGCAGAACGGCCAGGGCCACGGCCTGGGCCAGCAGCATGGAGGTGAGCCGGTTTTTCTTGAGCATGGTGGTATCCTCTGTGGTTGATTGCGCAGGGAGGATGTTGGCAGTGGAAGATCCCGAGCCGGTCACGGGGATCTCACAAAAGTGTAACTTCGGGGCTTCCCTTGTGCCCGCCCGGAGGCTGGTGTTCACTGTGCTATTAACCCGGCAAGCATCTACATCGTATTCAGGGCTTCAAGAATGGGCCGGATCAAGGCGCGGTGCGCAGGCAAGGGTCGTTCCCTTGGCAAGCGCCGCAACACCGAGCCGGTTCATTCTTGAAGCCCCTAACCTGTTGAAACAAAAGAGCGAGGCCCGCACGCGCTTGCCCGCGGACGGCGTTATCGGCGCTTGCTGCAGAATGACTGCAGCGGCGCACCGATGCCTTGCCGCGAACAAGCGCGAGCGGGCTGAACACGATGTAGATGCTTGCCGGGTTAATAATGGACTGGAATGCCCTCACCGCCGCGCAGATGCGCAAACGGCTGGCCGCCGCCGGCGCCACTCAGCCGTTGACCTGTACCCCGACCTGCAGCCAGGGCCTGCGGCAGGCCGGCGTGCTGGCACCGTTGATCCGCATCGATGGGCGCTGGCATGTGCTGTTCATCCGTCGCAGCCGCTGGGAGGGCGACCGCCACAGCGGTCAGGTGGCCTTTCCCGGCGGCAAGCGCGAAGCCTGCGATGCCGATCTCCGCGCCACCGCGGTGCGCGAGACCGTCGAGGAGCTGGGCTTAGCCCCCGATTGTTTGCAGCTGATCGGCAGCCTGGCGCCCCGCCACAGCCGTACCGGCTACTGCATCACTGCCCAGATTGCCCTGCTCGACTGGCCCTGTCCGCTCACACCCGACGCGCGTGAAGTGGCCCGCGTATTCAGCCTGCCGCTCGACTGGCTCGCTGACCGGAGCAACTGGCGCGTCGTGCCCTGCCGGGATACCGAAGGCCAGCCGGCGGAGGTGATTCGCTACCGCGAACAGGAAGGGGAGCAACTGTGGGGAGTGACCGCCGCGCTGGTGCAGCAACTGTTGGGCCGTCTGGCCACAGACTGAACGCGCGCGCAGAGGCCGTTTTGGCACAAGGGTTCTTCAATTCACTGTTGATGCGATGGCAACAATGAACAGCGAACGCTTTGCCGCTCAGCGGGCTCTACTCAGGCACAGGGACCTTCCGTGCAGGATGCACATCACGACAAACGAGTGGAGAACGATCATGAAGAAAATCATTGCAACCGCCGTACTGGCACTGGCACTTCCGGCTACCGCCTTCTCGATGGGTGAGAACCTGGAAGAACTGACACCGGGCTATGGTGTCACCCCCGGGCAACTTCCGGTTTCCTCGAAATCCGGCATGAAGGAACCCGAGAAGAGCAGCCGCATCTTCAACGAAAGCAACGACCTGAACCCCGACTGGGGCGGTCCGAAGTGAACCGGGTCGGGGCGGCAGAGCGGCCTCGCGCCGCTTCGCCGTCCCGAATCAGAAGAAAAAGGCGGCCAGCGTGCCGCACAGGGTCATCACGAACAGAAACCATTTGAGCTGGGATGCCTTCGCGTGAATGGCGAACTTCACGCCGTGATGGGCACCCAGCATCATCGTCGAGGCGAGGATCAGACCCGGCAGCCAGGCCACCTGGCCGCGGGCGATGAACACCACCAGCGCGATGCTGGTGAAGCCCAGCGTGCACAGCAGTTTCAGCGCATTGGATTTGACCAGGTCATAGCGCAGCGTGCCGGCCAGCGCCATGATCAGCACGAAGCCGACGCCCGCCTGTACGAAACTGCCATAGAATCCCGATACGAACAGCATGGCCCAGGCCGAGGGGTTGCCCTTCACCGGACGGGTGGGCGTGCCCGGTTCCGGGAGTACCACGGTGGGACGGATGAGGATGATCGCGGTCATGCTCAGCATGGTCAGCAGCAATACCGGCTTGAGGTAGGTGACCGGTGCATAGGAAGCGGCGAGGGCGCCGATCACGCCGCCGATCGACAGCGGCAGAAAGATGCCACGGAAATCGTGCAGCGGCAGCTCGCCGTGGCGGTGAAAGCTGGATGCGCCCCACAGGGTCTGCAGGAAAATGCCGACGCGGTTGGTGGCGTTGGCCACATCCGCCGGCAGGCCGAGCACCATCAGCATCGGCAGGGTCAGGTTGGAACCGCCACCGGCCAGTGTGTTGATGATGCCGGCGGCATAGCCGAGCAAAAGCAGGGAGAGGATCTGCCAGACGCTGAAATCCATCAACAAGGCTCAGAAAGCGACAAGGCCGGGCATCTTAGCACGGTCTCAACGGCGTTTCGCGGCGAGGGTCAGGGCCTTGGCGCACAGCCCCACGATCTGCTTGAACACGCGGAAATCCTCCGCCTCGATGGCGTTGCTGCCCTTGCGGTCGGCCAGGATCACGCCGATCGGCTGGCTGGCAATGAATACCGACATGGCGACGAAGTCACGGGTATCGAGGCGTGCCAGCAGGCTGGGCGGGATCAGTGCCTCGTACTTTGCCCAGTTCTCCGGGCTGACATGCAGTGCCAGAGGCTTTTCCATCAGCCGTGCCAGCAACCCGGCGCGGGCGGTGTCCACGGCATAGCGCCGCAAGGGCGCGCCTTCCTCCAGGCCGAGGGTCAAACGGTTGTGCAGCATGGCCCGGTCCTTCGACAACAGGAACAGGCTGACACGGGTGAAGCCGAGTTCTTCATGCAGTCCCTGCAGACAGGCCTGCAGCAGTTGGGACTGGGTGCTTTCGGGCTGGCGCAGCAGTTGCTGCAGGCGGTCACGGGTGCGGCTGCCCTTGACGACGGGTTTCGGTTGCGGCGGCGCTTTCGTCGAAACCGCCGCCGGAGGTGCCTGGGGTTGTGGCGGGGTCCAGAAACCGTCGCGGATCAATGGCAGCCGGCTGGCCGGGTGCCAGACTTCTTCGAGCGGACAGCTACGCGCGGCGCCGACGGCGGTGCGGTGCACCAGGGTAGCGATGCGGTCGATGGGCTTCTGCATCAGTTCGGCCAGTTGTTGCAGATCGGCGGTGACCCGATCGTCCTGCCAGCCCTGCTCGCAGTGGCGGCACAGGCGGGTGGTCAGGCGCAGCAGACGGGTTTTGGCATCGGCGCTCTGGCGGTGCGGCTGTGCCTGGATCACCCGCTCTGGCAGGCGTGACTGTTCGGCGATGAGTTGCCCCAGTTCGCTGAAATCGAAACCGAAGACGGATTCGGCGGCGCGCGAGTCGCCGCCCTGGCGGCAGACATCGAGGTAGTCCGCGGGCGCCTGCAGACAGCAGCTCAGTT
The DNA here is from genome assembly GCA_026989015.1 of Gammaproteobacteria bacterium. Classification (GTDB taxonomy): domain Bacteria; phylum Pseudomonadota; class Gammaproteobacteria; genus S144-22. The sequence continues at coordinate 8,939 of JALSKD010000176.1, read as the reverse complement.
CGCCCAGGTACATCAGCGATGCCGCGGTGTGCAGGCTTTCGAGGTCGCTGTAGCCCAGTGCGCGGCCGGCCTCAATGGCCTGTTCCGCGTTGTGCAGGCTACGGGCCAGCAGCTGCTCATAGAGAAAGGCCTGGTGCGGGCTGTCGAACGATGCGGGTTGCTCCAGCTGCTGCTGCAACAGGCGTTTCAGCGCGCTGTCGCCCAGCAGGCTGGCGGCGGCTTCCAGGGATGCCACCGGTTCGCGTGTGCTGCGGCCGTTGACGGCTGAAAGCAGTGCCGCGGCCAACGGCGGGTTGGAGCGGACGATGGCCAGCAGCCGGTCGGTGGCGGCATCCTGCTCCAGTGCATCGCGCAGTGGTGCAAGCAGGCTGGCCGGCGAGGGCAGGGGCCGGTGGTGAGCGTCGAGCCAGCGGCGGGCGGCATCCGGGGACATGGCGAGCCGGGCTCAGTCGCCGTCGTTGTCGTAACGGGATGCTCCAAGAGCCTGCAGCTGCCGGCCGTGCACATGCCGCACCAGCAGCTCACGGTCGGCTTCGCGGATGTGTTCGAAATCGAGCGCGATGCGGTACTGGCCAGGCTGGTCACGGTCGGCCTCGCACTGAACGACTCGGGCCAGCACCATGATGCGGTGCTGGCTGGGGTGCAGCTTCAGGTGCAGCTCGATGATGTCGCCGGGGTCGGCCGATTCGCTGCTGTAGAAGGCGATGCCCTGGGCGCTGATGTTGACCGGCTGTTCGTGTTCCACGAACTGCTGGTCGTCGGGCAGCAGTTGTTCGGTGAGCCGGTCGATCTGCTGCTGCAGCATCTTCAGGTAGCGGCCCAGTTCGGGCATGCGCTCGGTGATCTTGCGCAGATCGGCCTGATGCTGTTGCAACTGGAAGTTGTAGTCATTGAGCGTCGAATACGGGTGCCGGTTACGGCGGAAGTGTTCGATCTTTTCTTCCACCTGTTTGGGATCGATGCGTTCGGTCTTGAGTCCGACGGTGTCATCGATGCGGAAGAAACGGCGTCGCTCGTCAGTCATGGTCATTGATCCTGTACATAATCGACATCTTCGGAGGGGCTTTCCATCTGGATGGCTTCATGGTTGCCGTGCAGTACGCTGATCTCGACGCGGCGGTTCTTGGCGCGGTTTTCCCAGCTGTCGTTGGGCACCAGCGGTTCGTTGTCGGCGAAGGCGCGGATTTCCATCCGTTCCGGGTCGATGTCGCCCTGCTGGATGAAGAAGTGCACCACGCTGGCGGCGCGCGCGGCGGAGAGATCCCAGTTGGAGCGGAATTTCTTGGTCTCGATGGGGATGTCGTCGGTGTGGCCGGCGATGACGAAGCGCCCGTCGCGCTGTTTCAGCACCTCGGCGATCTGTTTCAGGATCGGCTTGAAGGCCGGCTTGATCTCGGCCTTGCCGGAACCGAAGGAGCCTTTCTCGCGGATGCGGATCAGCACCCGGTCGTTGAAGGCTTCCACTTCCAGCAGCCCGTCGCCGATGGCGGAAGCCAGCTCCTTGCGCAGTTCTTCGGCTTCTTCCTTGGCCTGCTGGGCCGCCTTGGCGGCGGCTATGGCTTCGGCATCGGCCGCCGACATGTCATTGCGGCTGGTGGAATCGGTGAAGTCGAGGTTGGTCTTGGTGTCGTCGGTGGTCTTTTCGCGCATGATCTCAAGCGGCGTCACCTCGGTGGGCTTGCCGGGGCTGTATTGCTGGGCGATCACGCTGGTTCCCTTGGGGATTTCGGTGGCGATCACATCGCGTTGCACGCCAAAGGCCATCTTCATGGCGCCGGCGACCTGCTTGTACTTGAGCACATCCATCTCGGCGAAGGAGAGCAGCAGCACGAAGAAGCACATCAGCAGCGACATCAGGTCGGCGAAGGTGGCCAGCCAGGCGGGCAGGCCTTCCTCGCATTCAGGGCACTCGCATTCTTCACTCATGACCGGGTTCCGCTCATTCCTCGGTTTCGCGCTTGCCTTCCGGCAGGTAGGCACTCAGCAGTTGCTGCATCACCCGCGGATTGGTGCCGTCCTGGATGGCGGCGATGGCTTCAAGTATCAGCGACTTGTTGAGCCGCTCGTTGTCACGGATCAGCAGCAGCTTCTCGGCCAGCGGCTGGGCGAAGGCATTGGCGATGACCGCGCCATAAAGGGTGGTCAGCAGCGCCACCGCCATCGCCGGGCCGATGGCCGCAGGATCGCTCATGTTGGAGAGCATCTGCACCAGGCCGATCAGCGTGCCGATCATGCCCATTGCCGGGGCGTAGACCGCCATCGCCTTGAACATGTCGGCGCCGCGGGTGTGGCGCTCAATGGCGACATTGATGTCCTTTGACAGCAGGTTGCGGACGATTTCGGGGGAGTGGCCGTCGATGCACAGACCGATGCCCTTTTTCAGGAATTCGTTGCTGATCTCGCGGCCTTCCAGCGCCAGCAGGCCTTCCTTGCGCGCGATATTGGCCATCTCCACCGCTTCCTCGATCAGTTGCTGGGGGTTGTCGAGATTGTAGAAGAAGCCCTTCAGCCCCACCTTGAAGGAGCCGAGGAAGTCCGCCAGCGTGATGCGCATCAGCGTCACCGCGAAGGTGCCGCCGACCACCACCAGTATCGACGGCACATTGACGAAGATGATGAAGGGGCCGCCCATCATGATGGAGCCGGCGATGATGCCGAAGGCGGCGAGAACGCCTACCAGACTTGCTATGTCCACAGATCAAACTCCCGGGTGAATCGGTGTTATCGGTTTCGATGGAGTGTAGTCGATAAATTTCCGTCTGCCGTGTGGATGCGGAAAAAAGCTCCGGCTGCGCCGCACCCGCTTTCGCCCGCGCAAACCGCCCGCCGGGCAACGGATTCGTTGACTTAAGTCATTTGTGCTTGCGGGGGTTTTTCCCACAATACCCGGCAGAACAAGTTAACCTGGGTTACTCCACTTTCTCATGGCGCAGACTCTCCAATTCGATCAGGACCTGATCCGCAAGTACGACAAGGCAGGCCCCAGGTACACCTCTTATCCGACCGCGCCCCAGTTCACCAACGCCTTTGGCGAAGCGGAGCTCAAGCGCAGCATCGCGCGCAGCAACAACGAGATGATCCCCAAGCCGCTGTCGTTGTATGTGCACATCCCGTTCTGCGACACCATTTGCTATTACTGCGCCTGCAACAAGATCATCACCAAGAACCATTCCCTCAGCGACGAATACCTCGATCTGCTGGAAACCGAGCTGGGCATGCTGTCCCCGCTGTTCGATCCGGACCGCGAGATCGAGCAGCTGCACCTCGGCGGCGGCACGCCGACCTTCCTCAACGACGAGGAAATGATGCAGCTGATGGCGCTGATCGAGGACCATTTCCGCATCGCCCCCGACTGCGAAATGTCGATCGAGATCGATCCGCGCAAGGTCACCGATCAGAGCCTGCGCACGCTGACCAATATCGGCTTCAACCGCATGAGCCTGGGCGTCCAGGACTTCGATGAGCGGGTGCAGCGCGCGGTCAACCGGGTGCAGAGCTACGAAATGGTGCGCGACCGGCTGCAGGCGGCCCGCGAATACGGTGTGCAGTCGGTGAACATGGACCTCATCTACGGCCTGCCTTTCCAGTCCGTGGAGACCTTCGGGCGTACCCTCGACAAGGTCATCGAATTGCGTCCGGACCGGCTGTCGATCTTCAATTACGCCCACCTGCCCGAGCGCTTCAAGCCGCAGCGCCGGATCAATGCCGAAGACTTGCCGTCACCGGCGGAAAAGCTCGACATCTTCCAGCTGACGCTGGCGCGGTTGCAGGAGGCGGGCTATGTCTACATCGGCATGGACCATTTCGCGCTGGAGAGCGATTCGATGGTCAAGGCGCAGCAGGAAGGCACGCTGCAACGCAATTTTCAGGGCTACTCCACCCATGCCGACACCGATCTGGTAGCCATCGGTGTCAGCTCCATCGCGTCCATTGGCGACAGCTACAGCCAGAACAGCAGCGACATGGAATCCTACCGCGAGCTGCTGCAGTCCGGTCAGCTGCCGGTGGTACGCGGCCTGCAACTGTCCGACGAGGACCGGCTGCGCAAGCAGGTCATCAACCAGCTGATCTGCCATTTCCATCTCGATTTCGACCGTGTGGAGGCGGTGTGGGATATCCGCTTCAGCGAACATTTCGCCTCCGAGCTGGAGCAGTTGCAGGACATGGTTGCCGACGGGCTGGTCGAGATCGATGCGCGTTCGATTCGTGTCACCGACAAGGGACGGCTACTGATCCGCACTGTCTGCATGGTCTTTGACGAATACCTGCGTCACAATGTGGTGCAGTTCTCCAAGGTGATCTGACCCCGACCCGCCTCCCGGGCCTTGAAATTCCCCGCAAGGCCCGCATGATTCCCGTGATCGACACTACGGGATACCTGCATGTTCACACGACTGTTTCTGTTCCTGATCGCCAACTTCGGCGTGCTCGCCATGCTCAGCCTGTCGGTGCGCCTGCTGGGCCTCGACGATTACCTGGCCAGCCAGGGCGGCGCCTTCCAGATCAACGGCTTGTTGATCATGGCGGCGGTGATGGGCTTTTTCGGCTCCTTCATCTCGCTGGCGATGTCGAAGACGATGGCGATCCGCTCCATGGGCGTACGCCTGATCGAGGCGCCGGCCAATGAAACCGAGGCCTGGCTGTTGCACACGGTCAAGCGCCAGGCCGATGCAGCCGGCATCGGCATGCCGGATGTGGGCATCTTTGACGCCGATGTGGTCAATGCCTTCGCCACCGGCATGAACAAGCACGATGCGCTGGTGGCGGTCAGCAGTGGCCTGCTGCGCAGCATGAGCCGGGACGAGGCGGAAGCCGTACTCGGCCATGAGGTCTCCCATGTGGCCAATGGCGACATGGTGACCATGGCGCTGCTGCAGGGCGTGCTCAATACCTTCGTGGTGTTCTTCTCGCGGGTCATCGGCATCCTCATTGACCGCGCCGTGTTCCGCATCGAGCGCGGCATCGGTCCGGGCTACTGGATCGGCTCCATCGTCGCGGAACTGTTGCTGGGCCTGCTGGCGGCGATGGTGGCCGCCGCCTTCTCGCGCTACCGTGAATACCGGGCCGATGCCGGGGGTGCGCGACTGGCGGGGCGGAACAAGATGATTGCGGCACTGGAACGGCTGATCCGGGTGCGCGATGCGGCGAGGCCCCTGCCGGGCGAGTTTGCCGCCTTCGGCATCGCCGGTGGCAAAACCCTGACGATGTTGCTGGGCACGCATCCGCCGCTGGAGAAGCGCATCGAACGCCTGCGGCAGATGCCCTGAAGTACTGCGGCCGCGGGCATGAAAAAGGCGCGGATGCCGCGCCTTTTTGCTGCGTGGAGCGCGCGTCTCTCAGCCGGCCATGGAGGTGAAGTCGTAGGAGAGGGCCTCGGCCGGCGCCTGCAGGAAGTCGCCCTGGACGAAGTCGGCGCCCACGGTCCACAGGGCGCTGAGTACGCTGGCGTCGGTTACGCCGGGGATGATGCAGCGGATCTCCATCGATGACGCCTGCTGGGCGATCTCGCGGATGCTGTTCTGGTTCTCCGGGTTGCCGGACAGGCCGTCGGTGAAATCCTCGCTGATGCGCAGGTAGTCCGGCTGCATGTGCTTGACCAGCTGGAACGGGTTGACGCCGATGCCGAAGCCGTCGAGCACCACCTGGCAATGCAGCTGCTTGAGCGCCTTGAACAGGTTCTTGGCGGCCTTCAGCTGATTGACGGCATGCTCCTCGTTGAGCATGAAGATCAGTTGTTCGCCGGGGATCTTGGCGCTTTGCACACGGGCGGCCACCCAGCGGGCGAAGCCGGCATCCTGCAGGCTGTCGCTGCTCAGCGGGATGAAGATCTCGAGCTTGCGGGCCGACTTGGTGGCCACCGCAATCTGCCGGATGGCACTGATGACGGACCAGCGGTCCAGCGTGCGGGCGGTACCGCTGCGCTCCGCCGCCGGCATGAACTCGGCTTCGGTGAGTGTCTTGCCGTCCTCGGTGCGGATCTGGCGGGTGATTTCATAACGCTCTCCCGGCGCCCCGGCGATGCTGACGATGGGCTGGTACAGCGCCACCAGGTGGTTGTCGGCAATGGCTTTCTTGATCTGCCGGGTGATCTCGGCGTCTTCCTCTTCCTGGGTCATCTCTCCGGCGACCGGGGTGTAGACGCGGGCCGCGTTGCCGCCTTCGGCCTGGATGCGGTCCAGATTGCGCTCGGAACGGGCGATCAGCTCGTTGGGGTTGTTGGGCGCATTCTCGTCGATGCCGAGGATGGAAATACTGACCGTCGGGCTGATCGAACGGGTGCCGATCTCGGAGATGTGCGACTCCACCTGCTGCAGGATCTTCTTGCAATGGGCGTCGATCTCGCCACCGGGCGTACCGGGCAGCAGCAGGGTATAGCTGTAGGCGCCGAAGCGGGCGACCAGTTCGTACTTGCCCGCGTTGCGGTTGAGGATTTCGGCGATGTCGTTGATCAGGATGTCGCAGCCGGAGATGCCGACGGTTTCGCGCACATGCTGGAAATTGTCGATGGAGACATACAGCAGCACGCTGTTGCCCTGGCCGTTGTGGGCCTGATCGAGCTTCTGCTGCAACGCGTCCATGAAGTACTGGCGGTTGTAGAGGCCGGTGACCAGGTCGTGCTGGTGCAGGTAATTGATTTGTTCTTCCAGCTCGGCGGTATCGCTCTGGGCGCGGATCAGGATCTGGGTGCAGGGTTCGCCTTCATAGCTGGCATGGGTGAATTCCAGCACCGCCTCGATGGGCTCGCCATTGTCGTGCAGCAGGCGCACTTCCAGTTCGTTGCCTTCGTTGATGCCCTGGCTGAACTGCCGCAGAAAGTGCTTGATGCGGTCCTTCTCGGCGCTCTCGGCCATGTCGATCAGCGGAATGCCCTCGATGGATTCGAAATCCGGCTTGCCGAGCAGTTCCAGGTAGCTGTCATTGGCGTAGATGTGCAGCCCTTCGTGCACATAGGCCACGGCATCGCGGGAGTTGGCGAGCAGGGCCTGGCAGCGCTTCTCGCTCTCGTGCAGGGCCTTTTCCTCTTCCATCGCACGCCGCCAGGTGTGGATGTTCTCGGCCTCGCGTTGCAGCACCCGCGTCAGCCATTCGATCGGCTCGCGCTGCACCAGATCCTGGGCGCCGAGCTTCATCGCGTCGGCCACCGCGTCGGGGGTGACGGATTCGGTGAGCCCGATCAGCGGCAGACGCTTGCCGTGGTTGCGGATCAGCTGCATGGCCTGAAGAATGCCGAATTCCTCGCGGTCGGCGTTGATCAACACCAGATCCAGCGGTTTTGATTCCAGGGCCTGTTGCAGGTCCTCGTCGTCCTCGGCGAATTCGGCCAGCACATGCAGCCCCTGGGCGCGCAGCGTGCTGGTCAGTTGATCGGCCTGGTGCTGACCTTCCTCGATGATCAGCAGCCGGATAACCTGTTCGAATGACATGGTGGCAGACGCTTTTCTTATAAGAACCTCATCAATAATAATATAAATTCAGCCACAATGGGCGGGAGTTTTGGATTTCGTGCCCGGGATCTCATTCACCATGCGCGGCAGCAGGTAGCCGGGCAGGCGCTCCCGCAACTGGCGGTGGATATGGCAACTCTGCGCGTCGGGCAGGTCGAAGTGGGCGCTGCCTTGCACCCGGTCCAGGCGGTGCAGGTAGTAGGGCAGCACCCCCTGTTCGTAGAGCCTGAAGGACAGCGCGGCCAGCACCTCGGCCCGGTCGTTGATGCCCCGCAACAGCACCGACTGGTTGAGCAGCTGCACGCCCGCCTGCCGCAATCGGCCCAGCGCCGTGGCGCTGCGGCGGTCCAGCTCGCGCGGGTGATTGACATGAATGACCAGGGTCACCCGCCCCGGGAAACGGCCGAGCAGGGCGGTCAGCCCGTCGTCGATGCGCTCGGGCAACACCGTCGGCATGCGGCTGTGGATGCGCAGCAGGCGCAAGTGCGGCAGCTGCCCCAGATGCTCGATGAGCTCCGCCAGGCGGGCGTTTGGCCACATCAGCGGGTCGCCGCCGGAGAGGATCAGCTCGTGTATGTCCGGCCGTGCCCGCAGGTAATCGAACACGGCACCGTCGATGTCCGGCACCGATGCGCCATAGGGGTAATGGCGGCGGAAGCAGTAACGGCAATGGATGGCGCAGGCACCGGTCAGGGTGAGCAGCACCCGCCCCGGGTATTTGTGGATCAGCCCCGGAGCCGCTTCGGCGTCGCGGTCGCCCACCGGGTCTTCCCCGTAGCCTGCCATCTCCAATGCCTCGCGCGTATCGGGCAGCACCTGCAGCAGCAGCGGATCGCGCGGGTTGCCCTTCTCGATCAGGTCGGCATAGTGGCGGGTCACGCGCAGCGGGAAGGGGCTGTCGGGGTCAGCATCCACCTGCGTCGGATCGATAGCGCAATGGGCGAGCAGTGCGTCAACGCGGCGAAAGCCCGCGGTCAGCGCCTGCTGCCAGCCCTCCGGGGCTTGGGCAGCGGGAAGGGAATCCGGTATCATCGGCATTTTGCAGTCAACCTCGAGAGAAACATGGCAAGTTACAGCACCAACGAATTCCGCAGCGGCCTGAAGGTGATGGTCGACGGCGACCCCTGCGCGATCATCGAGAACGAGTTCGTCAAGCCGGGCAAGGGCCAGGCCTTCAACCGCGTCAAGATCCGCAACCTCAAGACCGGGCGCGTGCTGGAGAAGACCTACAAGTCCGGCGAGACCCTGGAAGCCGCCGATGTCATGGACACCGAGATGCAGTACCTCTACAACGACGGCGAATTCTACCACTTCATGGTGCCGGATACCTTCGAGCAACATGCCGCCGATGCCGCCGCGGTGGGTGACGCCGCCAAATGGCTCAAGGCACAGGATATGTGCGAGGTGACCCTCTACAACGGCGCGCCGATCTCCGTCACCCCGCCCAATTTCGTGGAGCTGGAAGTCGTCGAGACCGATCCCGGCCTGCGGGGC
>JALSKD010000175.1 GCA_026989015.1 Gammaproteobacteria bacterium | reverse complement strand
CCTGGAGGTACCGATGCACATCCGCAACGCGCCAACCGGCCTGATGAAAGACCTGGGCTATGGCGAAGGCTACCGCTATGCCCATGACGAGGACGATGGCTTCGCCGCCGGCGAGGTCTATTTCCCCGATGAGCTGGGCGAGCGGCACTACTACCGGCCGGTGCCGCGGGGCCTGGAGATCCGCATTGGCGAGAAGCTCGAACACCTGCGCGGGCTGAACCGCGAGGCGCGGCAAAAAAAGAATGGAAAATCGTGATAGCATCGTTGCCCCCGATCGACACGCGACCGACCATGACCGACAGACCCTACGCCGAATCCTGCGACCAGAACCGCGAACCCATTGCCGAAATCCTCGCGCGCCATGCCGAGGGGCGTTGCTCGGTGCTGGAGATCGGCTCCGGCACCGGACAGCATGCCGTCTACTTCGCCGAGCGCTTCGACTGGCTGGACTGGCAGCCCAGCGACCTGGAGGAGCATCATGCCGGCATCGAAGCCTGGCGCGCCGCGAGCGGCCGCGCCAATGTCCGAGCGCCGCTGCCGCTGGATGTCAGTGGCGATTGGCCGGATCAGGAATACGATCTGGTGTTCAGCGCCAACACCCTGCACATCATGGCCGCCGATGAGGTGGAGGACTTCTTTTCCCGCGTGCCACGGGTCATGCACGCCGACAGCCGCCTGTTGGTCTATGGCCCGTTCAACTATGAAGGCCGCTATACCTCCATCAGCAACGCCCGCTTCGACCGGTGGCTGAAACAGCGCGACCCGCTCTCCGGCATCAAGGATTTCGAATGGCTGGAGGATCTGGCGGTACGCGCCGGTCTGGAGTGCATCGAGGATCACCCCATGCCCGCCAACAACCGCATGCTGGTGTGGCGCCGTTTTGTTGCGGACTGAACTTCCGCCCCGCTTCCTGTCTTATCCCCCATATACACAACCACACGGTACACACACATGAACATCAAGAACCTCCTTGGCGCTGCCGCGCTGGTGGCCGCCGGTGCGGCCCTTGCGGCCGGTACTTCCGACAACGGCATCACCCAGTTGCTCAGCACCCGCCTCGGCGGGGCCGAGGTGACTGCGCCCAAACCGACGCCGATTCCCGGCATCTACCAGACCACCTTCGGCGGCAAGGTCGCCTACCTGACCGAGGACGGGCGGTATGCCTTCGTCGGTGACCTGATTGATCTGAAGGATCAGGTCAACCTGAGCGAGGCGGCGCGCCGCAATCTGGTGCGCCAGGCCATCGGCGAAGTGCCGCTCAAGGAGATGGCCATCTACCCGGCGAAGGGGGAGCGCAAGGCGGTGCTCAATGTCTTCACCGACACTTCCTGCCCCTACTGCAAGAAACTGCACAAGGAGGTACCGCAGCTACAGGACGCCGGTATCGAGGTGCGCTACCTGCCGTATCCGCGTGGCAGCAGTCGTGGGCCCGGTTACCAGTCCCTGAAACAGGTCTGGTGCGCCGACGACAAGGCCGAGGCAATGGATATCGCCAAGGGGCTTAAACCCGGCAGCCTGCCCAGCGGCGACTGTGCCGAGGCCGACATGGTGGATAGGGGCTATGCGCTGGGCAATCAGGTCGGCGTCGAGGGCACCCCGGCGCTGTTCACCGAGAGCGGCCAGAAGATCAGCGGTTATGTGCCTTCTCAGCAGCTGATCCCCATGCTGCTGGGCAAACCCGGATCATGAGGTGATTGCTCAACAATGATTTTCAAACCATTGAGTTAAAAAGAAAAACTGCCTCGTCAAGAGGCCGTTTTGCTGTCCGGATCCGCCCGATGCGGATCAGTTCACAGCTTTTTTTGCAGGTCCCCCGCCTCCCGGGCAAGGGCTTCCAGATCGTTGATCATCAGCTGGTTGCGTTTCTTGTCCAGTATCCCTTCCTGCTTCCAGTGCTGCAGTTGCTTGTTGACCACCTGCCGTACCGAACCGACCATCCGTGCCAGTACCTCGTCGGAGAAGCCGTTGATCAGGTGGAAGCGGTACTCCTCATCCTTGTTGCCCCGATAGCGGTTGATCTTGCCGATGTGCTTGAGGATCAGGCGACTCAGGCGGGTAGTGATGTTGTGCAGCGCCAGGCTGGTGGCAAGATCCTCCTGCTCACGCATCTTGGCGCCCAGGTAGGGCAGAAACTGCTTGTTCAGCTCCGGGTATTTCCACAGCCAGCTGCGCATCATCTCAATCGGCGCATGGATCAGCTTCAGTGGCGACAAGGGATTCATGATCATGTCGTGGGGCTGGCCGTCGAGCAATACGATGATATCGAAGCTGTCGCCGGGATAGAGCAGGTCCAGCGTCAGCTCGCGCCCGTTTTCCGGGTTGTGCCGTTTCAGTTCCAGCTGTCCGTCGATGATGACATGGAAGCGCGTCATCAGCCGTTCGGGGTCGAACAGCTTGCCCTTGGGCCATTCCTCGACCTTGAAGTGCTGGGCCATTTCCCGCACCAGCTCGCCCGGCAAGTTGGAAAAGAGGCGGGATTGCTGTACCAGCATCGGGCTGGCGCCGGGAACGAGGGCTGCGGTCATCGGTCGGTCCTGAACGGATGGAATCCGTGCAGTGTATCAGATAGGGGCGGTGGCCGCGGCCGCATCAGCGACTCTCGCGATCGGTTTCCGCGGCGTCAATGACCGAGCGCAATTCACTGTAGTCATGGGTACGCACCGCATTGGCGGCATGATCTGCCTGGTCGCTGTCGAGGCCGCTGAGTAGCAGCAGTTGGCGCGCGAACATCAGGCTCGATTCCATGGCGGCATCGAAAACGAAGACCTGGGCGTCGTCGATGTGCAGGGGGGGCTGGTCCTGCGGTTGCAGCAACATTACCGGCAGCCGGCGGTTGAAGCGGCGGATCTGCGCGATCACCGCCAGCGAGTGCCCGATATCGTCGAAGGTGATGGCCGCGGCGCGGGCCTCGCGCGTCCGCGCCAGTTCCAGCAGGCGCGGGTTGGAGGCGTCGCCATACAGCACCGACTCGCCCTCGGCGCGCAGTTCGCGTACCCGCCGGGCATCGCGGTCGATGGCCAGCGTATCGATCGCATTTTCATTGAGCACATGGGCGATGCCCTGACCCAGGCGTCCATAGCCGAAGATCAGCACATGGTCCTGCAGGCTGTCGATGTCCTCGCCGCTGTGCATCGGCTCGTCGTCGGGTAGCGTCCTTTTGCCCTGGCCGAAGAGGCCGGCCAGTTCCGCGTTGTAGCGCAGCAGCAGAGGGGCCAGCAGCATGCTGATGATCAGACCGGCGAGCACCGGTTGCAGCAGCCGGGCATCGCCCAGTTGCAGGCTCAGGGCCTGGGCAACCAGCAACAGGCCGAATTCACCGCCCTGGGCGAGCACGATGGCGGCGCGCAGCGCGCCTTGCGGCGGATAACCGAAGGAACGGATCAACAGCCACTGCAGCAGGGCCTTGCCGACGGTCAGGGTCAGCACCACGGCGGCGATGGCGCCGGGATTGCGGGTCAGTACCTGCGGGTCCAGCTGCATGCCGATGGAGATGAAAAACAGCCCCAGCATCAGGTCGCGGAAGGGACGGATGTCGGCCTCGATCTGATGCCGGAAATGGGTTTCGCCCAGCATCATGCCGGCCATGAAGGCGCCCAGGGTGGCGGAAAGCCCGGACAGCACCGATACCGAAGCCGCGGACAGGGCCATGGCCAGCACGCTGAGCATGAACAGCTCCAGTGAATGCGTGTTGGCCACCCAGTGCAGGAGCCGTGGCAACAGGTAGCGGCCGGTGATGGCGAGCAGAGCGAAAACGCCGACGGCCTTGAGCAAGGTCGGCAGCAGCACGGCCGGCAGTTCTTCCACGCCCTGGCCGAGGAGCGGCAGCAGCACCAGGAAGGGCACGGCGGCGATGTCCTGAAACAGCAACACCCCGGTGGCGATACGGCCGTGGGTCGCCTGCAGTTCGCCCTGTTCGCCAAGCTGCTTGAGGTCGATGGCGGTGGACGACATGGCAAAGGCGCCGCCGATCACCACCGCCAGCGCCCAGTCGATATCCAGCCACAGGTTCAGCGCTCCTGCCACCAGCAGCGTCAGCAGCGTGACCTGGGCGCCGCCCAGGCCCAGCACCAACCGTCGCGCGGCCAGCAGTTTGGGCAGCGAGAATTCCAGTCCGATGGTGAACATCAGCAGCACCACACCCAATTCGGCCATCCAGTGCAGGGTCTCCGATTCGTGCAGTACGCCGAACAAATGGGGGCCAAACAGCAGCCCCGAGGCAAGGTAGCCGACGATCGAGGAGAGGCCCAGACGGTGACACAACGCCACCAGCAGGGTGGCGCCGAGCATCAGCATCAGCAGCTTGAGTATCAGCTCATGTTCCATTATCGAGTCGCCATTGATCGGGTCCGGCGATGTGGTGTTGAAAAGGGCAAATGCAAGCCCCATTGAATTTTTTATCAAGGGCGCAGCCACGGGCCGCGTACACCGGAAATGGAGTTATGTCACCCGCATGACAGACGCCCGCCGGCCAGGGCATAGACTCTATGCCCAGAACACGAGTACACGCAAATTTCTGACAACCAGGGAGAACAACCATGAACAATCAAGAACAACTCGACAGGATTCTCAACGAAGTCGCTCCGGTCATGCTGCCGCCGGCCGATTATCCTCCTGCCACCATCGTCCGCGATACCCCGCGCGACGAACTGGAACAACGTATTCGCGACAATGCGAAAAAGGCCGGCATCGAGCTGACCGACGCGCATTGGGAAGTCATCCACTTCCTGTTCGATTTCTACACCCATTGTACCGAGGATACCCCAGGGTCCTACCTCAACCAGATGGCCTACTGGAAGTATGTGGATTGCGACAACGATCCCGACTGTGTCAACCCGGAAGACCATGCCGACGAGAACGACTGCCCCTACGGCAAGCTCAGCGCCAAGGAAGCCATCAACGGATACCGTGTATTCCGTGTGCTGACCCAGGCCTTCAAGGACAAGGGCGGCAAGCGGCATCTCTATCGCCTGTACCCGCTGGGTCCGATCTTCACCATCCATCTGCTGGCCCAGTTGCCGCGGCTGCTCAACGATGTCGACCCTCATTACGGAACCGCATTCTAAGGAGGAATGTAATCATGAACATGAAAAAACCACTCATCAATACGCTGCTCATCGCCGGACTGGCCTTTTCCGCTCCGCTGTGGGCCAAGACCGACAAACCGGTACTGAGCGACAGCCAGCAGGCCGCCTCCGACCAGGCCATTGCCAGGCAGCAGGGCAAGCAGAACGCCATGCTCGAAGCCATCAACGAGAATGTGGTGGCCGGCTTTGCCAAGGTTCAGGAGGCCGCGCGTCTGCTGACCCAGGAAGGCAAGGAGAAGGAGGCCATCGCCGCGCTGGAGGCCGCCACCGCCAAGTTCGACATTGCGCTGACGGCCAAGCCGGACCTGAGCCTGGTGCCCATCGACAGCCGTGTGGCGATCGCCGAACTCATCACCACGCCGGATCTGATTGCCGATGCGGCGGATACCGCGGTCGATCTGCTCAAGGACGGCAAGCTGCAAGCCGCGCGCAAGCTGCTGCTGCCGCTGCGTGACGAAATGGTCACCGAAACCGTGCTGTTGCCGATGGAAACCTATCCGGAAGCCATCAAGCTGGCCACCGCCGAGCTGATCAAGGGCGACAAGGAAAAGGCCTTGTCGATTCTCGACGAAGCCTTCAATACCTTCGTCGTCATGCGCTCCGTGCTGCCGCTGTCGCTGTTGCGCGCCGAAGCCTTCATCATCGAGGCCGCCAAGCTGGACAAGGAGAAGGACAAGGACAAGGCTATCAAGCTGGTCGAAGCGGCCCAGCAACAGCTGGAGGTTGCGGTACTGCTCGGCTATGCCGACGAGAAATCCCGGGCCTACAAGGATCTGCAAGACCTGGCAAAGGATTTGCGCAAGGAGATCGATGGCCCGAATGCCGTGGAGAAACTCTACTTCAGGCTGAAGCAGGGCCTGCGCAAGCTGATCGGCGAGGAGTCCCGTCAGAAGACGGTGGAATCCGGCAAGTAAATCCTGCGCCTGGGCGTCGCGCCCTGGCAGAACATCGAGCGCCCGAACCCCAGGTTCGGGCGTTTTGCTTTGTTGTCATGATGGGGGGATTCAAAAAAAGACCCGGCAAGAGCCGGGTCAAATCGCTATCAACAGAGGAAGTTGCTCGTTTGAGTGGTCGCTTCAGTCGACGACGCGCTCGAATTCGGTCTTGTGACACTTCGGGCAGGGCGGTATCCGGGTCGCCCGTGTGAAGGTCATTTCCTGTCCGCAGTTGAGGCAGCGCAATGTGCCGGGGCTGCAGACCTCGCCCGTGTGGTAACGGGCCATTTTCTCGTTGTCCTGCTCGAATCGACCGAAGTCCAGCCAGGTCTTGTCGGCGGCACGGGCCACCAGATCCATGAACCGGCCTTCGATCTGCTTCAGGTCGAAACGGAACCACTGCTTCAGTTCCCGACCCTCGGTCTTCAGGTAGTTCTGCGCCTCGATCCAGTCCCGTTTCACGTTTTCGGCCACGCTGCGCGCTTCATCGGCGGTCAGTGCGTAGGCCTTGCGGGCCAGTTCCTCGGCGTTACGCAGCAATTCCTCCGCGGTCGGGGCGAGGGTTTCCTCCGCTTTTTCGACCGCTGCGTGCAGTTCGTCCACGATGCGGTTGTAGGCTTCGACCAGCTTGTCCTTGGTGTCCGTCATGGCCGCCCCGGGTTGGTTCGCTGCGTTGATTGCACTATAGTGCCACCTTGCCCACCGACTCAACCGCTTGCGCGCCGGAAACGCCGTTTGACTGATCTGAATCAAGCACCTGACCAAAATCAATCGTCTTCACGCGCGTTTGTCGATGCGCTGGGCATCGAGCACCCCATCATCGGCGGCCCGATGTACCCCTGCAGCAACCCGGAGCTGGTGGCCGCGGTGTCCGAAGCCGGCGGTATTGGCGTGATCCAGCCGCTGTCACTGACCTATGTCCACGGCTACGGCTTCCAGGAAGGGCTCGAATACATCCGCTCCCTGACACGCCGTCCGCTGGGATTCAATGTGCTGATCGAATCCAGCTCGCGCCGCTACCGGGAACGCATGGAAGGATGGATCGAGCAGGCGCTGGAAGGCGGCGTGCGTTTCTTCATCACCTCGTTGGGCAAGCCGGACTGGGTGGTGCGCCGGGTGCACCGAGCCGGCGGTTTGGTCTATCACGATGCCAGTGAGGAGAAATGGGCCCGCATCGGCGTCGATTGCGGCGTGGACGGGCTGATCTGCGTCAACAACCGCGCCGGCGGGCATCTGGGGAGCCGCAGCGCCGAGGAATTGTACCGCCTGTGCGCCCCCCTGGGCCGGCCGCTGGTCTGTGCCGGCGGGGTGTCCACCGCCGCCGGTGTGCGCACAATGATCGAACTTGGTTACCAGGCTTGCCAGCTCGGCACCCGTTTCATCGCCTCGCGGGAGTGCACGGCCAGCGCGGCCTACAAACAGGCGATTATCGATGCCCATGCGGATGATGTCTGCCGCACGATCAAACTCACCGGGGTGCCGGTGTCGGTGATCCGTCCGGGTTCGGGGGGCGGTGATTGCGGCGATCATCCACGTTGGCTGGAGGCGCTGCTGAGGCGTCCGGCCACCCGCCGCATGACACGCCTGCTGCTCAGTCTGAAGGCGGCGCGCGCCATGAAACGGGCGCTGGATTCCGGGGCAACCGAGCAGGCCTGGTCGGCCGGCAAGAGCGTGGAAGGCATCGACCGGGTACAGCCGGTGGCGGAGATCATGCGGGAACTGACCCGCGACCTGACGCTCGAACAGAAACCTGTCATTTCCTCGGAGACCTCATGAAAGAAACCGTTCAGGAGTATTACGGCAAGGTGCTGCAAGGCAGCCATGACCTGAAAACCGACGCCTGCTGCACCGATGGCGATCTGCCCCGCTACCTGAAGCAGGCGCTGTCCCGCGTTCATGACGAAGTGCTGGCCCGCTATTACGGCTGCGGACTGGTGTTGCCGGAGCAACTGGAAGGGCTGCGCATCCTCGATCTGGGCAGCGGCTCCGGCCGCGATTGCTATGTGCTGGCGCAACTGGTGGGTGAAGAGGGCTTCGTGCTCGGCGTGGACATGACCGACGAGCAGCTGGAGGTGGCCAACCGCCATCTGGACTGGCACCGGGAACAGTTCGGTTATGCCCGCTCCAATGTGGCCTTTCGCAAGGGCTACATCGAAAAACTCGATGAACTGGATCTCGATGACGGGAGTTTCGATCTCATCATCTCCAACTGCGTGATCAACCTGTCGCCGGACAAGCCGGCGGTGCTGGAGCAGGCCTGGCGGCTGCTCAAGCCCGGCGGTGAAATGTATTTCTCCGATGTCTATGCCGACCGCCGGGTGCCGCCGGAACTGCTGGATGACCCGGTCTTGTGGGGCGAATGCCTCAGCGGAGCGCTGTACTGGAACGACTTCCTCAATCTGGCGAAGCAGGCCGGTTTCGCCGATCCGCGACTGGTCGAGGACCGCCCGCTGTCCATCGACAACGAGGCGATTGCCGAGAAACTCGACCCCACCCGCTTCTTCTCCGCCACCTACCGATTGTTCAAGCTCGACGGTCTGGAAAGCCACTGCGAGGATTACGGCCAGGCGGTGCGCTACCGGGGCGGCATTCCGCACCATGAACACCGCCTGCAGCTGGACAAGCACCACGCCATCGACAAGGGGCGGCTGTTCCCGGTCTGTGGCAATACCTGGCGCATGCTCCACGACACCCGTTTTGCACCGTTCTTCGACTTTTACGGCGATTTTTCGACCCACTTCGGCATTTTCGAGGGCTGCGGCACGGCCTTGCCCTTCGGTACCGAAACCGCCGGCGAGACGGGCGGCTCCGGCGGTTGTTGCTGATTGTGGTTATTCCCTGAGCTGTTTCTTGAGGGTGCCGTAGTCGATGTGGCGCACATCCTTGCCGCGCACAAGAAAGATCACGTATTCGCAGATGTTGCTGGCGTGATCGCCGATGCGTTCCAGCGCCCGTGCACACCAGCTGACCCGCAGTGCGTTCTTGATGCTGCGTGGGTCTTCCATCATCAGGGTGATCAGCTGGCGGGTCAGGGCTTCGTATTCGGCGTTGATCTTGTTGTCGCGCTTGATGGTCTTGAGCGCCGCTTCATCGTCGAGGCGGGCAAAGGCATCCAGTGCCTTGCGCAGCATGCGGATCACCCGTTCACCCAGGTGTTCGAGTTGGGCGTACTGGCTCGAGGTGCTGCCCTCGGCGATCAGTTCCAGCTCGAAGCGGCCCAGTTTCTCGGCCTGATCGCCGATGCGCTCCAGGTCGGTAATGGTCTTGATGATGGCGACCACCAGCCGCAGGTCGCTGGCGGCGGGCTGGCGTCGCGCCAGGATATCGACGCATTTCTCGTCGATGGCCACTTCCATGGCGTTGATGCGGTGATCGTTTCCGGCCACCTGTTCGGCCAGCGCAGCGTCGGATTCGATCAGTGACCTGAGACCGTTGGCCACCTGTTCCTCGACCCGGCCGCCCATGGCCAGTACCTGGCTGCGCAGGTCTTCCAGTTCCGTATCGAAGCGCTTGGAGATATGTCCTGTGAGATG
>JALSKD010000174.1 GCA_026989015.1 Gammaproteobacteria bacterium | reverse complement strand
TCGGGGCCGATCAGAAGAATACCTTCTGCCTGGTCAAGGACGGCGGCGCGATCGTCTCGCAGCACATGGGCGACCTGGAGGACGCCGCCACCCATGCGGATGCGGCCCGCAACCTCGACCTTTACGCGCGCCTGTTCGACCACGCGCCCGAAGCCTTCGCGGTGGACCGGCATCCGCAATATCTCTCGACCCGGCGGGGCCATGAAATGGCCGGCGAGCGCCCGGTGATCGAGGTGCAGCATCACCACGCCCATGTCGCCGCCTGCCTGGCCGAGAACGGCCGGCCGCTTGATGCCCCCCCGGTTCTGGGCATCGCGCTGGACGGCACCGGCTACGGCGATGACGGCAGCGTCTGGGGCGGCGAATTCCTGATCTGCGACTATCGCGGCTACCGGCGCGCGGGCTGCTTCAAGCCCGTCGCCCTTCCCGGCGGTGCGGCGGCGGTGAAAACCCCCTGGCGCAACGCCTATGCGCATCTGATGGCGGAAATGGGCTGGGGCGAACTGTCCATGAACCACGCGGACCTGCCGTTGTTCGCCCGGCTTCAGGCGCTGCCGCGCGCAACCCTTGATGCGATGATCCGCACCGGCACCAACACGCCGCTGGCCTCCTCGGCGGGGCGGCTGTTCGATGCGGCGGCGGCGATTGCCGGCATTGCCTGGGACGAACAGAACCACGAAGGCGAGGCGGCCATGCTGTTCGAGGCGGCGATCGAGCCTGCGGCGATGGACGAGCCCGACGAGCTGGCCTACCCTTTCGCCATTCCGCTGCTGGGCGGGCGCGGCCTGCCCTATGTCGAGCCGCTCGCCGTCTGGCGCGCCATGCTGGGGGATCTGCGCCTGGACACGCCCGTGGGCGTGATCGCCGCGCGCTTCCACCGCGGGCTGGCCAGGGCGGTCGTCGCCATGGCCCGGCGGCTGACGAAGGACAGCGAAATCGACACCGTCGCCCTGTCGGGGGGCTGCTTCCAGAACGCCACCCTGTTCGAACTGGTGCACCGCGGGCTGGAAGCGGCCGGGCTCACGGTTCTCAGCCACGCCGCCTACCCGGCGAATGACGGCGGAATATCGCTTGGCCAGGCCGTCGTTGCCCTGGCCACCATCCAATCGGAGGAAAACAGATGTGCCTAGGAATTCCCGGCAGGATCACCGAGATCACCGACGAGACCCGCAAGCTGGCGCTGGTGGAAATCTCCGGCGTGCGCCGGCAGGTGAACCTGGCCTGCATCGCCCCGACCGATGCCCCGCTGGACAGCCTGGTCGGTGAATGGGCGCTGGTGCATGTGGGCTTTGCCATGAGCCTGATCGACGAGGAAGAAGCCGCCGAGACCCTGCGGGTGCTCACGGCTCTGGGCGAGGCGCAGGAAGAGATCGACGCCATGAAGCAATCGGCGGTGCAACTGTAAGGGGGCCGGCATGGCCGACAACAAGGATATCCTGGACAGCCTTTATCCCTTTACCGGCGAGGGCGGGACAAGGCGCGACATGACGGCCGCCATCGCCGAGGCCTGCCGCGCCAAGGCCGAAGACCACCTGGCCACGGTCAGCGCCTTCTTTGCCGAGCAGAACGACCGGGTGGCCCGGGCAGCGGAAATCATCGCCGCCAGCTACCGCGCCGGCGGGCGGCTTCTGGCGATGGGCAACGGTGGGTCAAGCTGCGATGCCTCGCATCTGGCAGTGGAGTTCCTGCACCCGGTGACGGCAGGGCGCCCCGCCCTGCCCGCGGTCAACCTGACCGCCGACACCGCCATGCTGACGGCGGTGGGCAATGACGTGGGCTTCGGTCATGTGTTCCTGCGCCAGGTGATCGCCAGCGGACGGGCGGGCGACTGCCTGGTGGGGTTTTCCACCAGCGGCACCTCGGACAACCTGCTGGCGGCCTTCGAGAAGGCCAGGGAAATGGGCCTTTCCACCATCGGGTTCGCCGGCAAGGACGGCGGCGCTATGGCCACGTCGGATGCGCTCGATGTCTGCCTGACCATCGGCTCGGACTCGATCCACCGGATCCAGGAAACCCACCTGCTGATCTATCACATCCTCTGGGATCTCGTGCACACGCTGCTGGCCGACGACCGCTGGGTGCCCGAGGTTGACGAAACCATCCATCGAACAGGAGACCCCCGATGAAATATGCCGACGAATTCCGCGATCCGGTTCTTGCCAGGGCCCTGTTCGCGCGTATCGAGGAACTGGCGGCGAAAACCGGCGCCAGCAGGGAAAGGCCGCTGCATTTCATGGAGGTCTGCGGTGGCCACACCCATTCGATCTTCCGCTACGGGCTGGAGGAACTGCTGCCCGACAGCATCGAGCTGGTGCACGGCCCCGGATGCCCGGTCTGCGTGCTGCCCATGGGCATCGTCGATGACTGCGTTTCCATCGCCCGCACCCCCGGCGTGATCTTCACCACCTATGGCGATGCGATGCGGGTGCCGGGCTCGGACGGCTCGCTGCTGGCGGCGAAATCCGAGGGCGCCGATGTGCGCATGGTCTATTCGCCGCTGGACGCGCTGGAACTGGCCCGGCGCAACCCCGGGCGCGAGGTGGTGTTCTTCGGCCTCGGCTTCGAAACCACAATGCCCTCCTCGGCCTTCACCGTTCTGGAAGCCGAA
The DNA here is from genome assembly GCA_026989015.1 of Gammaproteobacteria bacterium. Lineage (GTDB taxonomy): Bacteria > Pseudomonadota > Gammaproteobacteria > S144-22. The sequence continues at coordinate 7,085 of JALSKD010000174.1, read as the reverse complement.
GCCGAGGAGATCGGGAACTTTTCGCTGTTCTGCAACCACATCACCATCATTCCGACGATCAAGGCGATCCTCGACAGCCCCGACATGCGCATCGACGGCTTCATCGGGCCGGGCCATGTGTCGATGGTGATCGGCCAGGCACCCTACCGTTTCATCGCCGAGCGCTACAGGCGCCCGCTGGTGGTGGCCGGTTTCGAGCCGCTGGACATCCTGCAGACCATCGTCATGCTGCTTGAACAGATCGTCGAGGGGCGCGCCGAGATCGAGAACCAGTATTCCCGCGTGGTGCCCGAGGGCGGCAATGCCAATGCGCTGGCGGCGATCTCGAAAGTGTTCGAACTGCGCGAGTTCTTCGAATGGCGCGGGCTCGGCTCGCTTGATCATTCCGGGGTGCGGATGCGGCCGGAATATGCCCGCTTCGATGCCGAGGTGAAGTTCGACACCCGCAACCGCAGGATCGCCGATCCCAAGTCCTGCCAGTGCGGCGAGGTGCTCAAGGGCGTCATCAAGCCCTGGGAATGCAAGCTGTTCGGCGAGGTCTGCACCCCGGAAAACCCGGTTGGCGCGCTGATGGTGTCCTCGGAAGGGTCGTGCTCGGCCTACTACCAGTATGCCGGGGTGCGGGCCAGGGCGCTGCGGGCCGAAGCCAGGATCACCGCGTCATGAAGGACCAGCCCGACATCAGCACCCCGCGCCGGCGCGGCGGCAAGCTGCAGGTGAAGAGCGTCACCCTGGCCCATGGCGGCGGCGGCAAGGCGATGCGCGACCTGATCGACGACGTGTTCGTTTCCGCCTTCGACAACCCGGAAATCGGCGACATGGAGGACCAGGCGCGCCTGATGCACGCGGCGCTGCAGGAACCGGGCGCGCAACTGGCCTTTACCACCGACAGTTTCGTGGTCTCGCCGATCGAATTTCCCGGCGGTGACATCGGCAAGATCGCGGTCTGCGGCACGGTGAACGACCTGGCGGTGGGGGGCGCGATCCCGCTGTGGCTGTCGGCGGCGGTGATCATCGAGGAAGGCACCGAGGTTGAGCTGCTGCGCCGGGTTGCGCGCTCCATGCGCGCGGCGGCGGACGAGGCGGGCGTGCATATCGTCACCGGCGACACCAAGGTTGTGGAACGCGGCTCGGCCGACGGGCTGTTCGTCACCACCTCGGGCGTTGGGGTGATCCCGCCGGGGCGCAAGCTGAATGCGGGCCGGGTGCGCCCGGGCGACGTGGCCATCGTCAACGGCGTGCTGGGCGACCACGGCGCAGCGATCCTGGCGGCACGCGGCGACATGGCGCTGAGCACCGAAATCGAAAGCGACTGCGCGCCGCTCAACGCCCTGATGGAAGCCGTGATCGCCGCAGCGCCGGATGTGCGTTGCGCGCGCGACGCCACCCGCGGCGGGCTGGCCTCGGCGCTGAACGAGATCGCCGAGGCCGCCGACGTGGGCGTCAAGATCGACGAAACCGCGCTGCCGCTGCGCCCCGAGGTCAAGGGGGTCTGCGAGATCCTCGGGCTGGATCCGCTGTATCTGGCCAACGAGGGAACGCTGGTGCTGTTTGTCCCGTCCGATCAGGCCGAGGCGGCGCTGACGGCAATGCGTGCGCTGAAGGTGGGCAGGAATGCGGTTGCCATCGGGCGCGCAACGGATGAAAATCCCGGTTCGGTGGTGATGACCACGCTGTTTGGCGGCGGGCGCATCATCGACATGCTGGTGGGCGAACAACTGCCCAGGATCTGTTGACAAACAATGCAGGAAAACCCATGGACTTCATGAACTCGCTGAATATCTCCTCGACCCCGGGCTTTCTGCTGCTGGGCTTCTTCATGGGCATGATCCATGCCTTCGAAGCAGACCACCTGGCCGCGCTCGGCACCCTGGCGACCCGCAACCGGAAGCAGCTGATCTTTCGCGGCGCGGCCTGGGGGCTGGGCCATACCACCACGCTGCTGCTGCTTTCGGGCGCGGTGGTGCTGTTCAGCTTCGTTCTGACCGATGCGGCGGCGGCAGCCCTGGAATTCGCCGTGGGCATGATGCTGGTGATCCTGGGGGCGGACGTGCTTCGGCGGATCCGCAAGAGCCGGCTGCATGTGCATGTGCACCGCCACGGCGACATGGGCCCGCATATCCACCTGCACAGCCATGAAGGCGACGGAGCCGGGCACATCCATGACCACCACGACCATGAACACCCGCGCGGCTTTCCGTTCAGGGCGCTGGCCATCGGGCTGATGCACGGGGCGGCCGGCTCGGCAGCAATCATCGTGCTGGCGGCGACCAGTGCCGGCAGCCCCTGGGTGGCGCTGGGTTACGTGGCGCTGGTGGGCGTAGGCTCGATCATCGGCATGGCGGGGATTTCGGCGGTGATCAGCCTGCCGATTTCCATGGCTCCGAAAAACGTCAAATGGCTGCACACGGCAGCGAAACTGGTAATCGCGGCCATCGCCATCAGCTTTGGCGTCACCATCATGGCCGAGACCGGCGCCCAGGCCCTGGAGCTGTTCTGATGCACGAGCTGGGCCTGGCACGCAATATCGCCGCCATCGTCCGCGAGCACGCCAAGGGCCGCGCGGTGCGCGAAGTGCGTGTGGCCATCGGCCCGCTGGCCTGTGTCGAAAGACCGGCGCTGGAATTCTGCTGGGAACTGGTCATCGAAAATTCGGACCTCGCGGATGTACGCCTGGGGTTTGTCGGGGCCGAAGGCGACACTTTCGTGGTGCGCGAAATGGAATTCATGGAGGAGGCTTGAATGTGTGGAACATGCGGCTGTGCCGACCCGAACAACGAGGTGTCGATGACCGATACCGCCACGGGACAGAAGGTGATGCTGAACGGTGGGCACGACCATGGGCATCATCACGAACACGATCATGACCACGATCACCCCCACGACGACCACCACCATGGCCATGAGATTCTCCATGCGCACGGCCCCGGCGGAGAGATCATCCCGCTGGAAGTCGCGGTGCTGAGCAAGAACGACAAGTTTGCGGCCCGGAACCGCGGCTGGTTCGAGGGGCGCGGGGTGGTGGCGCTGAACCTCGTGTCCTCGCCGGGATCGGGCAAGACCACGCTGCTCGAGGCAACGATCCGGGCGCTGACCGGCAAGATCGGCATTTCGGTGATCGAGGGCGACCAGATGACTGCCAACGACGCCGAGCGGATCAAGGCCGCCGGCGCGCGGGCGATCCAGATCAACACCGGCGCCGGCTGTCACCTCGAGGCCGACATGGTGGCCGAGGCCGCACGCGCGCTGGACCCGGCGCCGGGATCGATCCTGATGATCGAGAACGTCGGCAACCTGGTCTGCCCGGCGATGTTCGATCTGGGCGAACACATGAAGATCGCGGTGATCTCCACCACCGAGGGCGAGGACAAGCCGATCAAGTATCCGCACATGTTCCGCGCCGTGGATCTCGTGGTGATCAACAAGATGGACCTGGCGGAGCATGTGGATTTCGACGAAGCCGTCTGTCGTGCCAACATCGCCGAAGTGAACCCGAAGGCCGAAGTCCTGTGCCTGTCGGCGAAAACCGGTGCGGGTATGGATGCCTGGTGCAGCAAGCTGCAGGAAATCGTTGCCACGGGTCAGGCCTAGGTCACATACCCATGAAAGGGATTCCCCTGGCTGAGGCATTGTGATTCACTTTCCGCGCACAGCAGGAGGTGAGCATGGCACGTTTCGATCTGACGGATTTCGAGTGGTCGGCGATCCAGCCGTTGTTGCCGACCAAGGTGCGCGGGGTGAATCGGCAGGACGACCGCCAGGTGCCGAACGGCATGTTCCGGCGGCTGCGCACTGGGCGCCCTGGGCCGACATTCCGGCCCGATATGGACCCCATGCGACCTGCGTGAACCGCTTCAGCCGCTGGCGGCGGGCGGAGGTCTGGGCCCGCATTCCGGACGCCATATCAGGGGCTTGCGACGGCGATATCCAGATGATCGACAGTTCATCGATCCGGGTTCGTCAACACGGGGCGAACGGGCCGAAAAAGGGGGCGATCCCGTTGCATGGGTCGCTCGCGCGGCGGGCTGACCACCAAAATCCATGCCTTGGTCGATGCTGTGGGCCGTCCGATCCTGCTGAAACGTGGAAAAGACCGTTCGTGTTCGCACCACCTGCCGCATGAACGCCCTCAGCGAGCAACTGGCCGCCCTGAGGCTGCACGGCATCGCGTTCAGCCTGCTGGCACCAGGCACGCAGGCTGTCAGGAGAGCAGCCAAGCCTGGGCGCAATCGCACGATATGCCGCTGCATCGCTGGTATAATCGCCGCGGTTCTCTCGAAACAGCCGGACACCGCGCTCGCGAAGTTCGGCTGGATAGGCGGGGGTGAATCTTCTCTTTGTCATAGGGCTCATCCGTTGAGTGTTTTACTCTCCGGCAAACCCGGGGCGGTTCATGACATCCTTTTTCTTTTCGAAGTCACTCCGGGAAATACTGTAAACATGGCACAATTCCCCGCCGAATTCACGCTCTTCAACAAACCGAAACCCGATACGTTCGTAAAATCTGTGGGCACGCAGGTTTGAAGCCAGGGGATCAATCAAAACGCTCTGCACCAGCGGGTTCGAAAAGCACTTCCCGAGGGCCAAATTCATCATGGTCGTGCCAAACCCACGCCCCAGAAATTCAACTTCTCCGATCCAGATATCAATTGCGCGCAAGTTTTCTTCGATTTCTCCCCAATAATGGCTATCTTCCCGCACCGGATCGATAATCTGGACCATCCCGATCGGGATTCCATCACATTCAGCGATCAATTGTTCGCGCCAGTCCGGGTCACGCCGCAATTCAACTTCCCATTTCCAATCGGTATCGGGATCGGATTCAATGACATGGGGCTGTTCATCCCAGTGGCGCAATATTTCAATGTCATCCATGGTTGCGGGGCGTAGTGTTATCATTGCCTAAATCCTTTAAAAATGATTTTCATTTGCCAATGGCAGTTCATCCGGCAACCACCTGTTTTCGCGCATTTGAAAATGCGCTGGTTTCGGCTTCCATCCAGGTGCGAATGAAATCGGGTGACCTGCCACTGAACTTTCATCCACCTGGGATCAGAGCCCTTTGGGTTGATACGCCAATTGGCGCAGGTTGAGCAACCGGCTGCCGCGCGGAGCTTTATCTGGCGCAGCGCTGCTGCCGGCCCATGGTGAACAGGCGCTCGGCGAAGGCTTTTGGCGTGGGGTGGCGGGGGGAGAAGTCGATCGGTGGTAGTGTCGGGACGGTGATAACAAGGGCAGTTGGGATCGAGAACGGCCGTTCAGCTCATGGAGTGCAGAGCCATGTCGAAGCCATGATTGTCCGCCGGTGTTGACCCATGAGGCCTAGCTCGTGTGTTTCCTGCGTGGAACAACAGTCCATCCAATCGGCATGGGCTTGCGCGTTGAACGTTTACCGTCCAAACTGAATCTTATCCAATACTGCGATCTTTCAGAGAATTTATGAGCCTAAATATCACCAAGATCGACATCCGAAATTTCCGCTCGGTGCGAAACCTGTCGCTGTCGCCGGGAAAACTAGCCGTTCTTGTCGGTAAGAACGACTCAGGGAAGTCGAATGTCCTCAGAGCCTTGAACCTGTTCTTCAATGGCCGGACCATGCCCGCTGATGATTTCGACTTCGAGGCTGATCACAACGTGTTCAACAACCCGAACAGACGGGCTAAGGAAATCTTGATTAAGCTCGAAATCGAGATGCCCGAGTCGTATCGAGCTACGAACGGTGACTTCGTTGTTTGGGAGCGCCGGTGGCGTTCCGAGGGGTTGGTTCATGACGAATATTCTGGACGGCGGCGGGTGGCCGGTCCTCGTGGTGGGACCAGGTTCGAAATGGTGGAAATCCCGAAGCAGTCTAACGCTCATGCGCTGTTGCGGAATATCAACTTCATATATGTACCCGCAATCAAGGACTTGGAATACTTCTCGGAACTCCGGGCCAGTATTTACGACATCATTGCCGAGGTGGCCGACCGGGAGTTCCGAAACTCGAGCCAAGACTTTGAGAAATCAATTTCTCACCAGCTTGAAGACCTGACGAACCAGATTACCGCGTCCCTTGGTTTTCGGTCTCGCTTGGCACTGCCAAAGGACCTAAGCCATATTTTTGAAAGTCTCGATTTCCTGAGTGAGGGTCAGGATATTTCGCTTGACGCACGGGGTGACGGGATAAAGGCCAGACATATCCCCCTGATTCTCAAATTCATGGCTGACAAGAAGCGTAGCCTTCAGGGACGGGGAGCTCAGCCACACACATTTATCTGGGGATACGAGGAGCCGGAAAATAATCTGGAGCTGTCCAGTTGTGTCGAGCTTGCCGACCAGTTCTGAGATTTCATTGACCAAGGCGTCTCCCAGATATTCCTCACCACTCATTCGCCGGTCTTCTATAACCTCCACCGGAAGCAAGAAAAGACCGACAACCTGATTTCCTGTCACCACATCTTCCGAGAGGCGGATGAAGAGGGCACCAAGCAGCTAGCCGACCTTGACGACCTTGATGATAGGATGGGAACCACGGCGCTGTTTGCCCCTTTGGTGGAGGAGTTGGAAGACAGGGTGCGACGTCAGGAACAAGCGCGCGCCGAGGTAGAGCGGCTTGCCCAGGCCAATCGCCGAAAAATTTTCGTCGAGGGTGATTCTGACGCGCGCATCATCCAAAAGGCCCTGGAAGTTTTTGCGCCTGATAAGGCTGATGAGATCGACATCGAAACCAAAGATGGGGCCGGGATTAACTACGTGATTGACATGCTCCAGTCATGGCGAAGCTGGGCGAAGCACCATCCAGAACTACCAAAGGCAGCGGGTCTGCTCGACCTCGATCCAGAGGCCAAGAAAGCTCTCCAGAAATGGAACGACGTGCCTGCCAATATTGAATCGGCAAAGTGCTTCAGCCTGCCCACACCGCCGCATTTGGTTCCCGCTCTCGGGGCAGGGTTCCGGGTTCCGGTTGTTCTTGAATGTCTCTAGGGCGTAGACCTATAAATCAGAATGTGATTCAAGATATGAAACAGGGAGGGTTTCATGTCTGGGACATTTTGGTTAACGGAAGAACAATTCAGCAAAATCAAGCCACTATTGCCGAACAAGCC
>JALSKD010000173.1 GCA_026989015.1 Gammaproteobacteria bacterium | reverse complement strand
AGAAATAGCGGTGGCGGCCGACCGGTGGGCAGGGGCCACCGTAACCGGTGCGCTTCCAGTCGTTGATGCCCTCGACGGTGCCGGGCGGCAGGCGCTCGGGGGTGACGCCTTCGGGCAGGCCCTGAAGTTCCGGGGGCAGGTTGTACAGCACCCAATGCACCCAGGTCATGCGCGGCGCGGCGGGGTCCGGAGCGTCCGGATCGTCGACGATCAGCGCCAGACTGCGGGTGCCTTCCGGCAGGCCGCTCCAGGAGAGTGCAGGGGAGAGGTCATCGCCTTCGCAGGTATGGCGGGCAGGTATTTCCGTGCCGGGCGCAAAGGCGGGGGATGTCAGCGTCATGTCCATGGCCATTGCCTCCGTAGCAGCAAACAGAACCAGAAGTGGAGCGAGCCAGCGTTTCATACAGCAAACATTGGGGCGGGAGCGGGCGATTCAAGTGGCGTTCAGAGTGTGCGCACATCGACGAAACTGCCGCTGGGGTGGTCCAGGCAGCGTTCGAGGCTGGCAGCGATGCGCTCGGCGGCGCGTTCCGGGTCCGGCATGTCCTCGCTGCCATAGGCATCGATCAGCCTCTGGATCGAGGGGAAGCGCTCGGCGTCCACTTGCCGGCACAGGTAATCCTGCATCCCGGTCTGCACCAGGCCGGGGGCATAGGCGACCACATGGCTGTCAGGCATTTCGGCCGCATAGAGCTTTGCCATCATGTTGAGGGCGGCCTTGGATATCGAGTAGGCGTTCCAGCCGCGGTTGCCATTGACCGAGGCTCCGGAGGAGATAAAGATCAGCTGGCGTGGCGTGTGGCCGTGTTGAATCAACCAGTCGACGATCGCCTTGTTGGCCCACAGGTTGATGTCCATCAGCCGACGGGCATCCTCCATCGGTGTTTCGGCGAGATCGCGGATCTCACCGAGTATCCCGGCGTTGAGGATGACGAGATCAGGCCGATCCGGATCAAGGCGGTCCATGGCCGGGGCGATGGCATCGAGGTTGGCCAGATCGACCTGCTGCTGCCGCAAGCGGGGGGATTCGAGCGGGCAGGCACTGCGCCCCAGGTGGCAGACCGCCGCGCCCGCCTCGAGATAGTGTTTCGCCAGGCCGAGACCAAGGCCGCGGCTGGCGCCGGTGATCAGAATCTGCTTCATCCGTACTTGATCCTCCTGATGATACAATGCGGCGAACACTTCTGATCTGAGAGCCATCATGCGCGGTTTTGTTCCCCCCGATCCGGAGACCGCCGTATCCGGTTATCACTATGCGGTGGTCTATGTGCCCCGGCGCAGCCGCAGCCGCTTCGCGGCCAATTGCGTGCGCGTCGTCGAATCCGCGGAGCAGGCCTTGAACGAGGCGGATCCCGGCAGCAAGTATTACGCGGCGCGGGTGATGGGCCCGTCGAAGTCCTCCGAGGGGCAATACATCTACTACCTGGCCGAATGGCTGGATGAGTGAGGCAGGATGATGAAGAAAGACGATGACCTGATGCGGGAGATCCTCGATTTCTGGTTTTCCAATCGGCTGCGGCCGCAGTGGTTCAAGTCCACGCCGGAGCTGGACAGTGAAATCCGCGAGCGCTTCGAAGAGGCCTGGGGTCTGGCGCGGGCGGGCGTCTATGACTACTGGGAGGAAGATCCGGAAGGGGCCCTGGCTCTGGTGATCCTGCTCGATCAGTTTCCGCTCAACATGTTCCGTGGCGATGCCCGCTCCTGGTCCACCGAGGCGCGGGCGCGCGAGGTGGCGGCCCATGCCATTGAACAGGGGTTCGACCAGCGGCTGACCGACGAGCAGAAGGTGTTTCTGTACATGCCCTTCATGCACAGCGAGAATCTGGAGGACCAGGATAGGGCGGTGGCGTTGTTTCGCGCCGCCGGGCTCGACGACAACCTGCGTTACGCCGAGCATCATCGGGATGTGGTGCGGCGCTTCGGCCGCTTTCCCCATCGCAACGAGGGGCTGGGGCGGCAGTCCACCGACGAGGAGCGCGAGTACCTGAAGAAGGCGCGCTGGTGATGAAGTTGCCGCTGCCGCTGCAGCGCGCCTTCGAGGCGGTCTGGCGAGATGACCTCGAACTCCTGCGAGGGCCGCGCCGGCAACTGATCATTCTGCTGCGCATCCTGCTGCTGGTGGGTCGCGATCTGGCGCGCGGGATGATCACGCTGCGTGCGATGAGTCTGGTCTATACCACATTGTTGTCCTTCGTGCCGCTGCTGGCGGTCAGCTTCTCGGTGCTCAAGGGATTCGGGGTCCATGACCAGATCGAACCTTTTCTGATGGAACTGCTGCAACCCCTGGGCGACAAGGGCGCCGAGATCGCGCAGCGCATCGTGGGCTTTGTGGAGCAGGTCAATATCCGCGTACTGGGCGCGCTGGGCGTCGCCCTGCTGCTGTATACGGTCATGTCGCTGATCCACAAGATCGAAGCGGCCTTCAACTACACCTGGCGTATTCATCGCGCGCGGCGGATGAGCCAGCGTTTCAGCAATTACCTCAGTGTGGTGCTGGTGGGGCCGGTGCTGGTGTTCGCGGCGATGGCGCTGACCGCGACACTGAAATCCCAGGCGGTGCAGAACCTGCCCTGGCTCAGTGAGGGGCTGTGGGTCTTTGGCGTGGTGATGCAATACGTCATGATCATCGGCGCCTTTACATTCGTCTATCTGCTGGTGCCGAATACGCGGGTGAACTTCCGTTCCGCGCTCTATGGAGGGGTGATCGCCGGGCTGTCCTGGCGCGCCGCCGGGTTGCTGTTTGCCGGTTTTGCGGCCCGCTCGACCAGTTACACCGCGATCTATTCAAGTTTCGCCATACTGCTCCTGTTCATGATCTGGCTGTATGTCGGCTGGCTGATCCTGCTGATCGGTGCCAGTATCGCCTACTACCACCAGCATCCGGAATTGCTGCGCTGGGAGGAGGAGATGACCGATCCCCCGCCCCGCCTGCGCGAGGTGCTGATGCTGCAACTGATGCGCAGCATCGCCCAGGCTTTTCTGCGCGGTGATCCGCATCTGGCCGCCGACGGGGCGCTGATGCAACGGCTGGGCCTGGGCCGGGAACTGACCGGAAGGTTGCTGGCCGAACTGAAGACCAGCGGACTCATACAGCGTGCCGAAGCCGGTCACTGGCTCCCGACGCGGGCGCTGGATCGCATCAGGCTGGCGGACATCTTCCGTGTCGCCCGTGAAGGCGCCGATCATGCTATGCTGGCGCGATACCCCGCCGACGATGCGGTTGCCGCCTTGCAGCGCTCCTGGGAGGGCTGCATCGAGGCCGGACTCGAAGGCAAAACCCTCAAAGACTGGATCGAATCGTCATGAGAATCGTGTCCTTCAATGTCAATAGCCTGCGCGTGCGCATGCACCAGTTGCAGGCGGTGATCGACAAGCACGACCCGCTGTTCATCGGCCTGCAGGAAACCAAGGTGCAGGATCACGAGTTTCCGCAGCAGGAGCTGCGGGCAATGGGGTACGAGGCCCTGTTCATGGGGCAGAAGACCCATTACGGCGTGGCGCTGCTGTCGCGTTTGCCCTGTGAGGCGCCGCAGTACGGCTTTCCCGAGGACGGCGAGGATTCGCAGAAGCGTTTCATTGGCGGCCGTTATGCGGTCGATGGCGAGGGCTGGTACATCTACAACGGCTATTTCCCGCAGGGCGAGTCGCGGGATCATCCGGTCAAGTTTCCCGCCAAGCGCAAGTTCTACCAGGACCTGATTGCCTTTTTGCGCCATCACCACGCGCCCGGGGACCGCGTGGTGGTGATGGGCGATTTCAATATCGCACCCGAGGATCGGGACATCGGCATCGGTGCGGACAACATGAAGCGCTGGTTGCGCACCGGGAAAACCAGCTTCCTGCCGGAGGAGCGGGAATGGTTCCACGAGCTGCTCGGGCTTGGCTATCATGATGGCTTCAGGCTGGTGCATCCGCAGGAAGACGCGCTGTTCAGCTGGTTCGATTACCGCAGTCGCGGTTTCGAGCGGGATCCGAAGCGCGGTTTGCGCATCGATCATCTGCTGGTCAGTGACGCGCTGAAGGAACGCGTGGTCGATGCCGGGATCGATTACGACATCCGCGCCATGGAAAAGCCTTCCGACCATGCGCCCGTGTGGATCGAATTGCGATGATCAAGAAACCCGACCATTACAGCCACCTGTTTCCGGTCGAGCACAACCAGACCGTCTGTACCGAGTGTCCGGTGCGCCGGCTGGCGCTGTTCCACGGCGTTGAAGAGAAGGATCTGGAATGGACCCAAGCCTACCGCAGCAGTCAGTACAAGGTGCAACCGCGCAAGGAGATCTACCGCGAAGGGCATGTCAGTGATTTCATGTTCACTCTCTATCACGGCTGGGTCGCCTTCTACAAGACGCTGGGCAACGGCAAACGGCAGATCCTGCGCATTGCCCTGCCCGGCGACATGCTCGGCTTCCAGTCCAACCTCAATGCGTCGATGACCCATTCCGCGGTGGCGCTGACCGAGGCGGTGCTGTGTGCCTTTCCGCGCAAGAACATGCCGGACCTGCTGCGCAACAACCTCAGCGTGGCCAAGCGGCTGACCGAACTGAACGCCCGCGACATGAACATCTGCCAGACCCGGCTGGTGACCATCGGCCAGCAGTCGGCCATCGAGCGTATCGCCTTCTTCTGTACCGAGCTGTTCTACCGTGTGCGCAGTATCCATCAGCAGCCGGAAGCCAGCGAGATCTTTTTCCCCCTGTCCCAGGAAGACATAGGTGACGCCACCGGGCTGACCAAGATCCATGTTAACCGCACGCTGAAGGCCTTGCGTGAACAGGGGCTGATGGTGATCTCCCAGAAGACGCTGCGGATCCACGATCTCGACGCGCTGGGCGAACTGGGCGGCTTCGACCCTTCGCTGATCCACACCTACAGTCTCTACTGACATGGGCGGTGCCCGGTGAACAGTGCGGTGGATCTGTTGCCGGGGGGCGCCCCCGAATTGCTGCGCAATCTCTACTGGATCACCCTGCTGGCGGTGGTCGTGTCCTCGGCCTCCGGCGTGCTCAAGGCCGGCGAGCAGCGTTTCGATCTGTTCGGCGTGGTGATCATTGCCATTGCCACCGGTCTGGGGGGCGGCTCATTGCGTGACATGCTGCTGGACCGGCCGGTGTTCTGGATCGCCGACCAGGTGTTTTTCATCGCTTCGATTGCCAGCGCCCTGGTGATTTTCATGGCCGCGCGCTGGATGCGCCTGCCCCGGCGCTTTTTCCTGGTTGCCGATGCGGCGGGCCTGGCCACCTTTGGCATCGCCGGCACGCTGGCCTCGCTGATGGTCGGTGCGCCCTGGCTGGTGGCCAGTTTCATGGGGGTGATGACCGGCACCATGGGCGGGGTGTTCCGTGATGTGCTGTGCAATGTGCCGCCGGTGGTGTTCCACAGTCCGCTCTACGCCACCGCCTGTTGGGCCGGTTCGTTGCTGTTCATCCTGTTGCTGCAGCAGCAGGTGGAACTCACCTGGGCTGCGGTACTGTCCGGCGCGGCGATCTTCCTGTCGCGGCTGATCGCCCTGCGCTATGCGATCAATCTGCCCCGTTTCCGCCAGAAGGGCTGATGCAGGTCAAGCGTTGTTCGATTGTGCTGGCGATCGTTGATCTGGATTAACGCCGGGGCTTGCCGGGGCAGCGCTGCTTCGGCTATATAACGCCTTTTTCAAACCCTTGGGGGAAACATGTCGGTACCGTTCGTTCAGAAGGAGCTGGTCGTGCAGCTCGACAGTGGAGACTGGCAGGTCAATGACATCGCGCCGGAGGAAGGCATACTCGGGCCTGTGGACTACGGCTGGAAACGCTACCAGCAGGATCCAGAGGTGCTGACCTTCGGTGAAGGCCTGCTTGCCAGCAGCGCGATCCCCGGCTCCCGGCGACTGGTCTTTTGTGGTCATTCCCCTCAATGGGACAGCTTCTACATCTCTTCCATGGGCGGCGCGGCCCATACCTTCCAGCATGTGGGGGTCAATTTCGTCAGCCTTCACGGCAAGGCCGCCGAGCCGTCGGTGCTGGTGCTGGGCAATGACGGCAGCGGCCCTTCGTTGCGGCTGGAACCGCTGCCCGACTACCGCGAGATCTGGCAGGGCTACGAGATCCGTGACGGTGAGACCGTGATCGGGATCTACGCGCTGCAGCACGCCATATTCGACCGCTGGGCCGGCGACTATGACCCGAAACGGGTGCGCGCTTTCGTGGTCGGCCCGGCCGCCGAGGTGACCCGTGAAGGCACCATCGGCTCCAATACCGTCAAGAAAGGACAGTTCACCTCGGTAGTGGACTGGTGTGGCCGTGGCGGCATGGGCAGCCAGTTGCTGCAGCAGCACAACCTGCTCGGTTGCCTGTTCGGTGGCGACTGGGTCGACCCCCATGCACCCAAGGCGCGCGACACCGATGTGTATTTCGTCGAGCATTTCGGCGACAAGGGCGTCAAGGTGGACCGGGTGGCGACCACCAAGTACTACTACGATCCCAAGATCGGCACCGGCGGCACCTTTGGCGTCAACATGCACAACATCGGCGACACGCTGATGACCTTCAACTACCGCAGTACCTCGGCCAGCCGCGAGGAACGCCTGCGCCAGCACAAGGATTTCATCGTCGACCACTACCTCAAGCAGTACAACGAGGAAACCATCGCCAGCAAGGCTTTCGATCATTGCGGCGAGCCCTGCGCCACCGCCTGCAAGAAACTCGAGGCCAAGAACGGCAAGTACAAGAAGGATTACGAGCCCTATCACGCGCTGGGTCCGCAATGCGGTGTGTTCGATCAGCGAGCGGCAGAGTTGCTCAACGACCATGCCGACGCGATGGGCCTGGATGCCATCCAGATCGGCGGTACCCTGGCCTGGATCATGGAATGCGTGGCCGACGGACTGATCGACGCGGAGAGCTACGGGTTCCCTCCGTCTTCGGAGATAACCTTTCAGCAGTTCACCGCCGATACCGCCGAATTCGATCTGGTCGAGGACAGCATGCGCAATGCGCGCTATGCGATGAAACTGATCGACGCCATCCTCTTCGACGACCGCGCGGCCCTGTTCCGCAAGGGCATCCGGCTTGCCGGGTATGCGCTCAACGAGCGCCATCCCGACACCCAGCCACTGGAGCGGGCGGTGTTCCTGTCACACGGGGAGGAGGGCCATATGGTGCCCAACCAGTACTGGGTGCCCGGCATGGGCAGCCCGATGCCGGTGATGGGCAAATACTATGTCTACTACGGCGGTGGTTTCATCACCCCGGATGAACTGGGCCGCAAGAATGTGCAGCGCATGGTGTACGAGTTGATCAACGACAACTGTGGCGTTTGCCGCTTTCACCGTCAGTGGTCCGAGCCGCTACTGGACACCATCATCAACGACCGTTTCGGGCTGAACATCGACTTCAAGCAGCACCACTTCGAACTGGCCCAGGCGATCAACCGTCATGAACGCGGCAAGGCCGTGCCCTGGGAAACCGAGCGCATGGCCGAACTGTTCATGAACTATCTGGAATACTGCCGGCAGACCGGTCCCGAGGAAGATTTCATCTTCCACTGGCAGAACCATGCCGATCCGCTGCTCACCGCCCAGGCCTTCTGGCAATCGATACTGGCGGCTCAGGAAAAGGCCTTCGAGGCCGGCCCGCAACAGGTGCCCGATGCGCCGACACCGAAGGAATACCGGGAACGGGCGGGGCAGTAGTGTAGTCAGCGTTCCCGCAGAAAACGCGCCTTGAGTTCCTTGAAGCTGGGGACCTGGTGGCGGGCGAGGATGGCGTTGCGGTCGTTCAGCGCCTTGGTGTGCACCAGTTCCTTGATGGTGTCCAGATCGAGGTAGGGTGCAAGCATGTGCAGGAACTCGTACTGGTGCGCGGCGATGTGCCGTGAATGGCGGAAGCCGATCTTGATGACGCTGTCGGGGAACAGGTGGCTGGCGTCGATGCAGTCCAGTTCCGGATCTGCATCGCCGCTCTTCGCCATCTCCGCAATGATGCCGACGCCGAAGCCCAGCTTGACATAGGTCTTGATGACATCGGAATCAGTGGCGGTGAACACCACATTCGGTTCCAGATTGGCGGCATGGAAGGTCTTGTCCAGCTTGGAACGGCCGGTCAGTCCGAGCATGTAGGTGAGGATCGGGTAGGCGGCCAGGTCAGCCAGCGTGATTTCCTTCTTGCGGGTCAGTCCGTGGCCCTTGGGTACCACGATGTAGCGGTTCCAGCGGTAGCAGGGAATGGTGATCAGCTCGTCGAATTCGTCGATGGTTTCCGAGGCGATGACGAAATCCACCGAATTGTTGGCCGCGAGCTTGCACATCGCCTTGGGGTTGCCCTGATGGATGTGCATGTCGATACGCGGGAATTTCTGCGTGTAGCGTTGCAGCACCGGCGGCAGAATGAACTGGGTCTGGGTATGGGTGGTGGCGATGCTCAGGCTGCCGCGGTTGGCATTGGAGTACTCCCGCGCCGCCTGCTTGATGTTGCGCACGCTGTTGAGCACTGTTTCCACATGTTCGAGGATGGCGTAGCCGGCGGGTGAGATGCCGGTCAGCTTCTTTCCGGAGCGCTCGAAGATCTTGATGTCCAGTTCTTCCTCGAGCAGCTTGATCTGGTGGCTGACCCCGGGCTGGGAGGTATAGAGCTCCTCGGCCGCCGAGGAGACATTCAGGTTGTTGCGGACGACGGCGTCGAGAAAACGCAGCTGCTGTAGCTTCAAGGTTTAACCTGTCTGTTGATGGGGGTTTCTATATTTTTTAGTTATATGGGGAATGATTCTACAAGTATCCCCGGCGCATTCAATATATTTTCAATGAATATCGAAATGCCCGTGTCAGACACAGTGCTGACGGTCCAGAGGGCAGACGAAACCCGCCTCGGCGCGCTCCATCTGGATGGTGGCATGGTCGATGGAGTAGTGTTCCCGGAGTTCCTTCTGCACGCGTTCGAGGAAGCGGTTGCCGGCCGGTTTCGACATCACCAGGTGCACGGTCAGTGCGGTATCGGTGGTGGACAGGGCCCAGACATGGAGGTCATGAACGCCCTGAACGCCCGGCTGGCGCTCGAGAAAACGGCGGATTTCTTCAACATCGATGCCGGTCGGCACCCCGTCTATGGACAGGTTCAGTGAGTCACGCAACAGGTGCCAGGTGCCGATCAGCACGATGGCGACAATGACCAGGCTGAGTACCGGGTCCAGCCACAGCCAGCCGGTGAGCAGGATCGCTACGCCGGCGATGACCACGCCGAGGGAGACCGCCGCGTCGGCGGCCATGTGCAGGTAGGCGCCCTTGATGTTGAGGTCATGCTGGCCGCGCACGAACAGCAGCGCGGTGGCGGTGTTGATGACGACGCCAATGGCGGCGACGATGATGACGATCATGCCCTCCACCGGTTGCGGATCGGCCAGGCGCTGCAGTGCTTCCCAGCCGATGGCGCCGAGCGCGGCCAGCAGCAACACCGCACTGGTCAGCGAAGCCATGATGGTAATGCGGCGAAGCCCGTAGGTCTTGCGCGCGGAAGGGGGTTTTTTCGACAGCCAGTGCGCGCCCCAGGCCAGCAGCAGCCCGAGCACATCGCTGAGGTTGTGGCCGGCATCGGCGATCAGCGCCATCGATCCGGCGATCCAGCCGTAACCGCCCTCGATGATGACGAAACCGATGTTCAGCGCGGTGCCGACGGCGAAGGCACGGTTGTAGTCGGCGACCTCGTGATGGTGGTGATGGAACAGCCCTCCGTCACAGCTTTCATGGGGGTGGTCGTGGTTGCGAGGATCTGGGTGAGAAGGTCCGGGCATGGTAGGGTGATATTCATCTTGGGGTGCATTACCTTAATTTCTTCTGTTTGAGTTGGCAATGGATTACTGGGCTGTCGGGAGGAAGTGGATTCGGTTACCAAGTATGCACTATGGTTTGCAAACTGCCTGGTTGAGTACCGCCGTTTCTCGCGTCATGGAAAGTAATCGTCAGGAATCAATTGGCTTTCTTTATGCTGGTTTGAACCTTGCTTGTTTCTGTTAACCCTGCACCAATCCATGCAACCATCAGGATGTCAGACAAAAATCAGAACGCGGCGTGCTTTGCAGGCAATGATGATTCCATTGGCAAGAAGCGCAACAAAGTGCTGGTTTTTGTCTTATGTCCCGTTCTTTTTGAAGTTCAATCAGCGGTGGCTGAGGGTGACATGGACTGGTGTCGGGTATTATTCAGATGGAGGATGCCAACATGAGCGGTCTGCAGGAATTGATGCGACGACATGGTAATGACCGTGCGCGGCTCATTGATATGCTGCTGGAGATACAGCGAGAAGCAGGGTATGTGGATGATCAGGCGATACAGCGGCTCGCAGAAGGGCTCAATCTCTCCCCCCTCGAGGTGCGTGAAACCATCAGTTTCTACCACTTTATTCACGACCGGCCACCGGGCAGGCACACTATCTGGCTGGCGGATACGGTGATCGCCCGGATGAACGGATACAAGGAGGTGCGCAAGGCGCTGGAAGAGGCCTGCGGCTGTGTCTTTGGTCAGGTCGATGCAAGTGGAAGCTTTGGTCTCTTCGATACCAACTGCATCGGACTCAGTGATCAGGAGCCGGCCATGATGGTGGATGATGTGGTCTTTACCCGCCTCACGCCAGAGAGGGTACGCCGTATTGTCACGGGGTTGCGGGCAGGACGGAGCGCGCAATCGCTGGCCGCGGTGAAGGATAGGGATCCGACCGATTCTGATTTTGCGGCACAACTCGCGTCCAGTGCCATTCGGCAGCGGGGGCCGGTGTTTTTCTCCCCCGATCGCGATTACCCCGCGCTCGTCGAAAAGCTGGTGACCCTGCTGCCCGAGGAGCTGATTGCCAGGGTGGTGGATTCAGGCCTGCGCGGCAGAGGGGGCGCGGGTTTTCCCACGGGGCTCAAGTGGCGCCTGGGCCGTGAAGCGGAAGGCGCGGAAAAATATGTGATCTGTAATGCCGATGAGGGAGAGCCCGGCACCTTCAAGGATCGTGTGCTGCTGATGGAATCTCCCGAAGACGTTCTGCTGGGCATGATCATGGCCGGTTGGGCGCTGGGGGCGAGGCACGGCATTCTCTATCTGCGTTGGGAGTACGGGTACTTGCAGGCGAGATTGCAAAGGCTGCTGGAAGAGTGGCAGCAGGCCCGATTGCTGGGAGCGGACATTCTGGGTCAGGGGTTTGCATTCGACATCCGCATCCAGAAGGGTGCGGGCGCCTATGTCTGCGGTGATGAAACCGCGCTCATCGAGTCCTGCGAGGGAAAGCGGGGCACGCCCAGGGTCAAGCCCCCCTATCCCATCGAGGAGGGATACCTGGGCATGCCCACCTGCGTCAATAATGTCGAGACCCTCGCTGCCGCCAGCCGCATCCTGGAAAAGGGTGCGTCCTGGTTTCGGGCTTTGGGCGCGCCCGAATCCACCGGCACCCGCCTGCTCAGCGTTTCCGGGGACTGCGACCGGCCCGGCATCTACGAAATCGAATGGGGTGTGTCGCTGAACAAGGTGCTGAGGATGGTGGGCGCCGTGGATCCCTTGGCGGTGCAGGTCAGCGGCCCTTCCGGAGAATGCGTCTCCGTGGCCAGGGACGGTGAACGGGTTTTCTGCTACAGCGACCTCTCATGCAACGGTTCACTGATGATCTTCGACCGGAAGCGCGATCTGCTCGAAGTGGTGGAGGAGTTCACCCGTTTCTTCGTGGACGAGTCCTGCGGCATCTGCGTGCCCTGCCGGGCCGGCGGCGTGGATCTCTTGCACAAGATCCGCCTGGTGCGCGCCGGGCGGGCGACGCGCAGGGATCTGGACGACATCCGCCAGTGGGGCGCCCTGATGCACGCCACCAGCCGTTGCGGGCTGGGCACCACCGCCGCCAAGCCGCTGCTCACCACCCTGGACAGGTTTCCCGAACGCTATGAAGCACTGCTGGCGCCGGACGAAGGGCCATTGCTGCCGTCCTTCGACCGGGAGGCGGCCCTGGAGGCCCACCGCCATGCCCACCGGATACTGACGGAGGATGCATCGTCATGAGCGTGAACATCACCATCGACGGCCTTGCGGTCCGCGCCGACGCAGGCGATACCCTGGTGGATGTCGCCGCCGACAACGGCGTCTACATCCCCACCCTGTGCTATCAGCGGGGACGGCCCTGCCTGGGCACCTGCCGGGTCTGCTCGGTGCGGGTCAACGGCAATGTCATGGCCGCCTGCACCGTGCCGGTGGCCGACGGCATGGAAGTGGAAGTGAACGATCCCGCGGACATGCGCAAGGCGCTGGTGGAGCTGCTGTTCGCCGAGGGCAATCACAACTGCCCCAGTTGCGAGAAGAGCGGCCGCTGCGAGCTGCAGGTGGTGGGCTACGAAGTGGGGATGATGGTCTCCCGCTTCCCCTACCGTTTTCCCCTGCGCGACCGGGAGACCCGGCCGAAGAAGATTTGGCTGGAGAACGACCGCTGCATCTTCTGCCAGCGCTGCGTGGAATTCGTGCGCGACCGGGAGACGGGGCGCCGGATCTTCAGCATCGATCACCGGGGCAGCCGGTCCCGCATCGTCATGGATGTGGCGCTGGCCGACCGCATGAGCGACCAGCAGGTGCGCGAGGCGGCCGAGCTCTGCCCGGTGGGCTGCATCCTGCAGAAGGGGCTGGGGTACAACGATCCCATTGGCCGGCGGCGCTTCGAAGTCCGCAGGCTGCGGCAGCGGGTGCTGGAAGGAGAAGGCCAATGAAACCGAAGAACCCCAGGGAAATCGCATCCCACGAGCTGCCGGCCACGCCGCTGGATGCGGCCACCCGCGCCGCCCGCGAGGAAAAGATCCAGGTGGCGATGATCGCCCTGTGCGGCTGCTGGGGCTGCACCCTGTCCTTTCTGGACATGGACGAGAACCTGCTCCGGCTGCTGGAGAAGGTGAACATCACCCGCTCGTCGCTGACCGACATCAAGCGCATCCCGCACCGCTGCGCCATCGGCTTCGTCGAGGGGGGCGTGGCCAACGACGAGAATATCGAGACCTTGGAGCATTTCCGGGAGAACTGCGACATCCTCATCTCGGTGGGCGCCTGCGCCGTCTGGGGCGGCGTGCCGGCGATGCGCAACATGGTGCCCCTGGAAGACTGCTTCCGCGAGGCCTATCTGGAAGTGCCCACCACCGAGCCGCGGGCGCCGAAGCGGATTCCCTGGCATCCGGACATTCCGATCATCACCGACCGCGTCTATCCCTGCCACGAAGTGGTGAAGATGGATTACTTCATACCCGGCTGCCCGCCGGATGGCGAGGCCATCTTCAAGGTGCTGGACGACCTGGTCAACGGGCGGGAAGTGGATCTGCCCACCCAGATCAATCGCTACGATTGAGGAGGCAAGCGTCATGAGCCGGAAACTGGTCATCGACCCCGTGACCCGCATCGAGGGGCACGGCAAGGTCACCGTCCAGCTGGACGAGAACAACCGCGTCACCGACGCCAGGCTGCATGTGGTGGAATTCCGCGGTTTCGAGGAATTCGTCCACGGCCATCCCTTCTGGGAAGCCCCGATGCTGTTGCAGCGCATCTGCGGCATCTGTTTCGTCAGTCACCACCTGTGTGGCGCCAAGGCCCTGGACGACATCATCGGCGCCGGCTACGCCAGCGGCGTGGAGATGCTGCCGACGCCGGAAAAGCTGCGCCGCCTGGGGCACTACGGGCAGCAGCTTCAGTCCCACACCACGGCCTATTTCTACCTGATCGTACCGGAAATGCTGTTCGGCATGGACGCGCCGCCGGAGAAACGCAATGTGCTGGGGCTGGTGGAAGCCAACCCGGAGCTGGTCAAGCGCGTGGTGGCCCTGCGCAAATGGGGACAAGAGGTGATCAAGACGGTCTTTGGCAAGCGCATGCACGGCATCGCCTCGGTGCCGGGCGGCGTCAACAAGCGCCTCGATGCCCGGGAGCGGGACCGGCTGCTCAAGGGCGAGCCGGGCCTGCTCTCCGTGGATCAGGTCATCGAACACGCCCTGGAGGGGGTGCGCCTGTTCCACAATTTCCATGAAAAGCACCGCAGGGAGGTGGACAGCTTCGCCAAGGTGCCGGCGCTCAACATGTCGCTGGTGGACGAACAGGGCAATGTAGACTATTACCACGGCAGGATCCGCATCGTCGACGGCAATCGGGACACCGTCGCCGAATTCGACTACCACGACTACCTCGAACACTTCGCCGAGGCCACCGAGGAGTGGAGCTACATGAAGTTTCCCTATCTTAGGTCACTGGGGCGCGAGGCGGGTGCCCTGCGGGTGGGCCCCCTGGGCCGGGTCAATGTCACCCGGAGCTATGGCGACAACGCGCCCCTGGCCCAGGCGGAACTGGAGCGCTTCCATGACTACACCGGCGGCAAGGCCAACGACATGATCCTGCACACCAACTGGGCGCGGGCCATCGAGATCCTGCACTCGGCGGAGCTGATCCGCGAGCTGCTCGAGGATCCGGACCTGCTGGAGGGGCCGCTGGTGATCGAGCCGGGCGAGGCCGCCTGGACCGGCGAGGGCGTCGGCGTGGTGGAAGCCCCGCGGGGCACGCTGCTGCACCATTACCGCGCCGACGCCCAGGGCGCCATCACCTTCGCCAACCTGGTGGTGGCCACTACCCAGAACAACGCCGTGATGAACCGCACCGTGCGTTCGGTGGCCGAGGCCTATCTGGGCGGCCGGGCGGAGATTACCGAGGGCATGATGAACGCCATCGAGGTGGGCATCCGCGCCTACGACCCCTGCCTGAGCTGCGCCACCCACGCCATGGGCCAGATGCCGTTGCAGGTGACCGTGCAGGATGCCGAAGGGAGGGTGCTCGATGAGCGCCTGCGCTGAAGCCCGGGCCGCATCGGCCCCGCTGGATCTGGCCGATTACGATCATGCGGATTGCCTGATCTACGGCATCGGCAATGTGGGGCGGCAGGACGACGGCCTGGGCTGGGCCTTCATCGACTGGCTGGAAGAAGCGGGCCTCTGTCCCTCGGCGGCCCGGCAGCGGCACTACCAGCTGCAGCTGGAGGACGCCGACCTGCTCCGTCATCAGCGGAAGGTGCTGTTCGTGGACGCCACCCGCGACCCATCGGTGACGGACTTCCGCGTCGAATGCCCGCGTCCGGCGATGGATTTCAGCTTCACCTCCCACGCCCTGTCCATTCCTGCCCTGCTGGCGACCTGCGCGCAGTGCTTCGGTTACCTGCCCGAGGCGCGCCTGCTGGTGCTGCGGGGCTATGCCTGGGAACTGAAGCAGGGGCTCACCCCCCGGGCGCAAAAGAACCTTGGCGCGGCGCAGGCCTGTCTTGCGCCGCGCTCACCCCATCCTTTTGAATCGAAGCGGAGTCAAGCATGAACAAACCTGATATCGAACATGTCGAAAAACTGATTCTTGATGCCCCCATAGGCCACTACATTGGCAAGGAAGGTGCGCGCATACTGGCAGAACGGGCCTGCTGTGAACGTGTGCTCAAGGACGGTGAGTTCCTGTTCCACCAAGGAGATCTGGAACACTGTCTGTACATCGTCGCCGAAGGCCGGCTGGCGGTGGTGAAGGAGAGAGGCAAAGGGGAAAAGCCGAGGATACTCCATGTGCTCGAGAAGGGTGACTTGGTCGGCGAGCTGAGCTTCATCGACGATACACCTCATATTGCGTCGGTCATGGCGCTGGGTGATGCGCGTGTGCTCAGCTTCAAGGCCGACGATATCCGGCCGCTCATCACAGAACATCCCAGGGTCATGTTCGACTTCATGCGCGCGGTCATCAAGCGGGTGCACCACACGCTGGCCGACATAGGGCGGCAGCAGATGGCGCTTCAGGACTATATTACCCACGGAGGCAAGGGGCGCTTCTGAAGAATGCGTTTGGGGTACGCACGAAACGAGACCCCGAACGCTTGTGACTTCAGGACCCGGATTTTTTCCCCGAGTTGTCGCGCCGAGAGGGCTTCTTGCTGTTCTTGCGGCCTTCCTGCACGATGGCGGCGTCGCTGGTGTCGAAGGGCGGGTGCTGCAGGTATTGTTCCCCGGATTCGTAGATGGTATCGGCGGAGCCGACGATCAATGGATCGGGCGCGCAGGCAACCTCCGGGTCCTTGTTCGGGTAGTCGGCGTTGTGCAGCACATGGCGGATGGCGTTGAGTCGCGCGCGCTTCTTGCAGTCTGACTTGACCACGGTCCAGGGCGCGTCACGGGTGTCGGTGTAGAAGAACATGGCTTCCTTGGCCTCGGTGTAGTTCTCCCACTTGTCCAGCGAGGCGATGTCGATGTCGCTGATCTTCCACTGCTTGAGCGGGTCTTCCTGGCGGGCGCGCAGGCGGCGGAACTGCTCGTTGCGGCTGATCGAGAACCAGAACTTCACCAAGTTGATCCCGGAACGGGTCAGCATGCGCTCCAGGTCGGGGCACTGGCGCATGAATTCCAGGTATTCCTGCGGGGTGCAGAACCCCATCACCCGTTCCACACCGGCGCGGTTGTACCAGGGTCGGTCGAGGAAGACGATCTCACCCTTGGTCGGCAGGTGCTGGATGTAGCGCTGGAAGTACCATTGTCCCTGTTCGCGGATGTCCGGTTTCTCCAGCGCCACCACCGGTGCGCCGCGGGGGTTGAGGTGTTCGGTGAAGCGCTTGATGGTGCCACCCTTGCCGGCGGCATCGCGGCCCTCGAAGATGATCAGGTATTTCTGGCCGGTCTCCTTGACCCAGCGCTGAAACTTGGCCAGCTCGATCTGCAGCAGCGTTTTCTCCTTTTCGTACTGCTTTTTGTTCATTTTCTTCTTGTAGGGGTAGTTGGCGGTCGGGAAGATCGCGTTCTTCGGCATCTTCTCGATCTCCTCCAGGGGCGCGAGGTAGTTGGTGCCGGGGTGGGCAAGGCTGACATTGAGGGCGTCTTCGGTCTTCTCGGACATGGCGGTTTCCTGTTGCGGGTTGGGGATGGGCCAAGCGTGGCCATAAACATTCAAATCTAGTCCCCTGATGCGGTTTTGTGAAGTGATTCAGATCAATCCCGGTGCCTGGAGCTGGCTCTTGATGGCCAGTAGGCCTCCTCGCGCTCCAGTTCCGGGTTCCGCGTACGGCAGATGGTACCCGGCGTTCTGACTGGCGGTCAGTCGAGGTGACGGTCGATGAATTCCTCGATGTAACCGGCCGGCCGGGCGCTGCTGAAACGGTCCACCGGTTCACCGTTTCTGAACAGGATCAGCGTCGGAAAGCCGCGTACCTGGTAGCGGCCCGCCAGCTTCATGTTGTCGCCTTCGTCCACCTCGAGCTTGGCCAGCCGTACCTTTCCGTCGTAGTCGTCGATCACCTGCTCCAGTATGGGGGCAATGGCATGGCAGGGGCCGCACCAGTCCGCCCAGAAGTCGACCAGCACAGGGTGCTGTTTCGAGGAGTCCAGCACGCGTCGTTCGAAATCGTCCAGGTTCACATCGAAGCTCCACTCGGATTCGGTCATTATCAGGTTTTCCTTATATTGAAAACGGCGTAATGTATCCTATCTGTCGATAATGTCGAGTCGGGAGTGGATGCCGATGAAACGATGGCAATTGACGCTTGCCGTGCTGCTGTGGCTGCTTTCCACAACGGCGCGCGGCGATGTGATGCTGCTGGTGCATGGCTACCTGGCCAATGTGGCGACCTGGCAGCAGTCCGGCGTGGTGCCGGTGCTGCAGCAGTTCGGCTGGCGTCCGGCAGCGGTGCTGCTGGGTGCGCCACAGGGGCTGATTCCGGTACCCCTGACCGGCGCCGAAGCCGAGGACAAGCTGGTGTTCCTGCAGCTGGATACCCGTGCGCCCCTGATCGCCCAGTCCAATGTGGTGATCGCGGCTCTGCGCTGGATTCAGGACCGTTATCCGGATGAGGACATCATTCTGGTGGGCCACTCCCTGGGCGGTGTGGTGGCGAGGCTGGCGCTGGTGCGTGGTGGCGCGCATCGGGTCTGGGCGCTGGTTACCATCGCCAGCCCGCACCTGGGAACCGGGCTGGCCTATGAAGGTCTGGAGGCCACCGATGACCCCTGGTTCCTGCGCATGATCAAGGAGTTCTTCAAAGGCAAGGAGTACCGGGTGGTCCGCCAGTCGCGCTGGATGCTGCGCGACATCCTGCCGCCGGTGCCGGGTCGCCTGCTGTACTGGCTCAATACGCGGCGTCATCCGGATATCGCCTACTACTCGGTGGTGCGGACCGCGCCCAACGGCATTCTTGGGGATCCGGTGGTGCCTGGCTTCAGTCAGGACATGGCCAATGTCCCTGCCATCGGTGAGCGTTCCAAGCGGGTGGTGCAGGGCTTCACCCATTTCCTCAACCTGCTCGACGGCTATGCGCTGGTGAACATCGTCGATGAACTGCGCAAGCGGCCAAAAGCGCCGGAGGAGTAGCGTCAGCCGGGTTCGTCCACCGGCTGCAACAGCACCCAGGGGCGTACCACGCAGCACCAGAGTTCTGCATCGTCGTTGTACCAGCGCCGGGCTTCGTCGTTTTCCACCGCTCGGATCAGTCCGCTGTCCATCCACGCCCCAATGCGTTCCGCATCGTCCCGTTCCATGCGGTAACCGACCTCGATCAGGTCCAGCTCCGGATCGATGTACAGGGTGTGACCACTGGCGAAATGCCGTTGCAGTTCCTTCCAGGGGATGCGCGCGGTCTCGCTGTTGAGCTTGGCGCGGGCCAGTTCCTCACCGCTGATGGCGTCGTTCATGGCTCAGAACAGGTCGACATTGTCGCCGAGGTCGGACGCGTCTTCCTGTGCGGCCGGGGCTGGCGGCGGGGTATCCTGTCCGGTATCGCCCCGGATGGTTGCCGAAACGGCGGGCGCCGTGTCCGTGGCCGAAAATTCGACGACTTCGGCATGAGACTGGGTTTCCTCGTGGATCAGCTTGCGGTAATCGTTGGCGATGTCGTCGAGCAGACGCAGGACTTCGATACTGGCCTTTTCCATCAGGTGCAGGGCGGCGATACAGTCTTCATGGCGTCCTTCGCGCTTGGCCTGCAGGGCGCGAATGCCTTGTTCGTGTACCTGCTGATGGGGCGCTTCCAGTTGCCGGTAGGTGTCCAGTTGCGCCAGATCCCGGCCCTTGCCTTCGTAATACCACTTGCCGAGACGGCATTGATGGTGGCTGGCAAAACTGTCGATGGCCTTGTCGCTCATGCCGAAGATGACCTGATAGACATCCACCTTGTACATCAGGTGGTCGAGCTTGACGGTTTCGATGAAGGCTTCCGTTGACGAGGTGCTGATCACCCGGGTCATGTTGTCGGACAGCGAGACCACTTCGT
The DNA here is from genome assembly GCA_026989015.1 of Gammaproteobacteria bacterium. Classification (GTDB taxonomy): domain Bacteria; phylum Pseudomonadota; class Gammaproteobacteria; genus S144-22. Next base: position 25,018 of record JALSKD010000173.1, on the reverse strand, counting down.
CGATGACGCCGGCGACGGTCTGTACCGAATCCTTCATCGAGTCGCTGGATTCGACGATGCGGCCGAAGCTTTGCTGGGTTTCGGCCGACAGCGCATTGATGGTCTGCACCAGTTCCTTGATCTGTGCCGTGGCCTCGGCGGTCTTGGTGGCCAGTTGCCGCACCTCGTCGGCCACCACCGCGAAACCGCGGCCCTGCTCGCCGGCGCGGGCCGCCTCGATGGCGGCATTGAGGGCCAGCAGGTTGGTCTGATTGGAGATGTCGGCGATGATCTGGGTGAACTGGTCGATGTTGCGTGCCACCGTCTCCAGCTCGTCCACCGCGCCGACGCTGCCGCTGGTGGTGGCATTGAGGCTGTCGATGTTGCGGGTGATGTTGGACAGGATGATGGTGCTCTGCTGGAACAGGCTGGCCGTTTCACGCAGCCGGGATTGTTCCTGCTCGAGATTGCCGGCAGTGTCGGCCGCCTTGTTGCGGATCATGTTCAGGGATTCGCCGAGGTCGGCGAAATGCGTGACTTCCGAAGTCTTGTGGGCGAACTGCTGCAGCAGCCAGCGGAAGCTGTCGCGTTCCTGTTCATGGCGCTGCTTCAGGCTGTCCAGTTCCTGCCGGGTCTGTTTCAACTCGTTGCGCAGGCGTTCGACTTCTTCGGGAGGGGTCACCTGTTTTCGTGATCGCCACAGCATCGCGGTTCTCCAAGAGGGGGAAAGACAGCCACCGTATCGGCGGGTTATCCACGAAGTTTAGTACAGGAATCGCGTGACGCAGGCGGGTTACTCGTCGGCCAGCGCCCGTACCTTCTGCAGCAGGGTCTCGTCATCCCATTCGCGGCCGCCAATGGCGCGGTAGGCGATACGGCCGCGCGTGTCGAGCACATAGGTGGTGGGCAGGCCGCGCAGCGGCCACTGGCGCGCGGCTTTGCCGCTCTGATCGAGCCAGACCGGGAAGTCGATCGGGTAGTCGCCCATGAAGGAGAAGATGGTGTCCTCGTCCTCGCCGACATTGATCGCCAACATCGCGAAGCGGTCGGGGTCCAGCTTTTTCCAGGCGCGGTTCATCGAGGGCAATTCCGCGCGGCAGGGAGGACACCAGGTGGCCCAGAAGTTGACGATGACAACCTTGCCGCGCAGGTCGGAGAGGTTCTGTGGCTCGCCATCCATGTCGGTCATCTGCACGAGCGGGGCGATGATGCGTGGAGTGATGGCTTTCATGTCCTGGCGCGCGGCCGAGGCGGGCAGGGCCAGCAGCAGTCCGGCAAGCAGGGCGGTCCACAGCAGGGTCAGCGGTCGTGCGGGCATGTGATGTCCTCGATCCAGGCGCTTTGGGGCTGGCCATTCTCGCGCCAGCGCACATTCAGGTCAAACCGGCTGCCGGGCGGCAGGCCAAAGCTGGTCATGCCCCAGTTGTAGTCTCCGCCGGGCTCGAATTGCTGTGCGGTCGGGAAAGTGGCCCAGCGAAAGGCGATGCGCGCCGCTTCGGGAAAGTCGTTGCGGTCGTTCCAGTCCCGTGCCCAGTCTTCCTTGTAGCGGATTTCCCGGAGTCGTTCGTTGTAACGCAAACGCCAGTCGTGCAGGTCGTATTCCAGACTCACCGGCTGTTCGGCGCTTGAGGTGTTGCGGCCGATGGTTTGCAGCACGCAGGCGGTGGCGATGCGGTCGGCTTCGGCCTTGGGGAAGCCGCGTGCGAGAAAGAAGGCGCGGGTCTGGTCCGGCAGGCGCTGGATCAGTTTCAGCGACAGGGCGCCCTGTTGCATTTCCCAGCTTTTCAGGCCGTTTTCATCCTCGCCACGGATGACTCCGGCCACGGCCAGGCCGGGTACGAGCAGCAGCAGGAGCAGGCGTGTCATGAGGATTTGAGTCCGTCGCGGAGGCCACGCAGCACGATATCGGTATAGCCGATGATGCCGATCACCTGGCCCTCGGCAATGACCGGCGCGCGGCTGAGGCCGAAGTTCTCGAACAGCCGGCTGCAGTAGCGGATGTCCATCGCCGGATCCACCCCGACCACCGGCTTGGTCATGATCTCGTAGATGTTGACCCGCTGTGGCGACTTGTCACGGGCGATCACCTTCTTGGCGATATCGGAGAGCAACACGATGCCGTATTCGTCGTCGGCGTGACGCTTGTTGACGATGAAGCACTTGCTCTCGGGGTGCTGCGACTTGCGCAATGCATCGGCAACGGTGTCGATACCGTCGACCAGGTCGAAGTCGGTTTTCATGACATCGCGCACGCGCACGACCGGGCGGTTGGCGTTCATAATTCGCTCTCCACGATTTCGGTGAGTTGCTGGACCTGGTGACTGACCCCGACCGCGTCATCGACATCGATGACGAAGGCGATCCCGGTGCCAGGTGTGGCATCGAAGCCGCCGGCCTCGGCGATGGCTTCGAGAATCTCGCGGCTGAGGTGTTCCTCGACCAGCAGCAGCACCACATCGCGCTGGGTTTCGAGGTCCAGCCCGAAGAAGGTCTTCTTCGCTTTCAGGCCTTCGCCGCGGGCGCTGGTGATCACGGTAGAGCCGGTGGCACCGCGTTCACGGGCCGCTTCCACGATGCGGTCGGTGATGCTGTCGTCGGACAGCGCAATGATCAGTTTGAAGTGCATGTTCAGGCCTCTTCGGTGTGATGGACGCGGTCACGGCGCCGGGCCATCCATTCGGAAAGCTGGGCATAGGCCATGACCGACATGATAGGGAACAGGCTGGCAAAGGCAATCAGTCCGAAACCGTCGAGCAACGGACTGCGCCCGGGCACGGTACTGGCCAGGCCCAGCCCCAGTGCCGCCACCAGGGGTACGGTAACGGTGGAGGTGGTGACGCCGCCCGAGTCATAGGCCAGGGCGACGATCATTCGTGGCGCGAACAGTGTCTGCAGCAGCACGAATACATAGCCGGTGATGATGTAGAAATACAGCGGCGTGCCGGTGACGATACGGAACACCCCGAGCGCGATGCCGATGGCCACACCCAGCGCCACCGCGATGCGCAAGCCCCAGATGCCGATGCTGCCGGCGGACACCTGGTTGGCCTTGATCGCCACCGCCAGCAGTGAGGGTTCGGCGATGGTGGTGGAAAAGCCGATGGCGAAGGCAAACAGGTACACCCAGTGGTAGTCCCACTGGCTGACCCGGCTCATGTCGCCGTCCGGGGCCAGAAACTCCGGCGCGGTGAGCTGGGATGCCATCAGCTTGCCGAGCGGAAACAGCGCGGCCTCCAGCCCCTCGAGGAAGAAGGCCAGCCCGATCAGCACCAGCAGGAAGCCGCCGATGATGCGTCGCAGCTGGGGAATCGGCTTGCGCAGGACAAGGATCTGGAAGCCGAAGATGATGATCGCGATCGGCAGTACATCCCACACCGTGTCGAGCAGGGTGTGCCACAGGCCCCGGGCCAGCTCTCCGAACAAGCCGTTCATACCAGCATTCCGTAGCCCATGACGAAGATCATCGGGGTGAGCGAGGCGAAGGCGATCAGGCCGAAGCCGTCGATCATCGGGTTGCGTCCCTTGATCGAGCGGGCCAGGCCGACACCGAGCGCGGTGACCAGCGGCACGGTGATGGTGGAGGTGGTGACCCCGCCGGAATCGTAGGCAATGCCGATGATTTCCTTCGGCGCGAACAGGGTCATGACGACCACGCCGATATAGCCGCCGATGATCAGGTACTGGATTGGCCAGCCGCGGATGATGCGCAACACGCCGATGACGATGGCCAGGCCGACCGAAACGGCGACGGTCAGCCTGAGGCCGAAGGCATAGGACTCTCGCGACTGGAGGTCATCCTCGATCATGCGGCCGTTGGCGGCCACCGCAGCGGCTTCGTCGGCCACAGCGATCAGTGCCGGTTCCGCCACCGTGGTGCCGAAACCCAATGCAAAGGCAAACATCAGCAGCCAACCGAGGCTGCCCTTGCGGGCGAAGGCATGGGCCATGGACTCGCCGATCGGGAACAGGCCCATGTCCAGTCCGAGCACGAACAGGCTGAGTCCGATCAGTACGAACAGGACGCCGATAAAGATTTCGAGAAAATCCGGAATTGGCTGCTGCAGTACCAGCAGCTGGAAAAATCCGATCACGGCAATGATCGGCAACAGGTCGCGCAGACTGTCCAGCAGGGTGTGAAGAAAGATCCGGAAAGGATTCATGTCCGGCGTGACCGTTGAACGGGGTGTTCAGTCTATCAGGCTGGTCGCGGTCCGGGGTTGATACGGATCAGTTGCAGGAAGTGACGGCGAAAAGGGGGCGCGGCCGTAGAACAGCCAGAAAAGCAGGCAGCTGCTGAACCAGACCACCCAGCCGGAAAACACGACATCGCCAAGGAAGTGCCCCCCCTGCAGAATGCGCGCCGCGCCTATGACGGTACCGGCGAGGATCGGAATGCACAGCCAGCGCCGGCGGCAGCCGAGCAGGGCGAAGGTAAACAGGTAGAAACCGGCCGAGGCATGTCCGCTGACGAAGGACAGGCAACGCTTGCATTCGCTGCCGGGAATCAGCGCCGGGGAGAACGCATACTGACCACCGAACTCCTCGATCTGGGCCGGGCGCGGGCGCTTCCAGTGTTCCTTGAAGGTGGCGTTGACCAGCAGTCCGGGTCCGAGCAATGCAGCGGCGATCAGGAAGCCCAGTGTCTTTCGCGAAGGCAGGCGTGGGCGCAGACGGGGAATGAAGCTGGCGGCAAACAGCAGCACCATGCCGATGAGAAGTCCGCCCATGATCCAGCCGGTTGCGTGGTAGATACCCTGAACCAGCGGGTGATGTTTCAGGTAGAAGCCGGTTTGCGGGTCGTAGAACAGGCCGCTGATGTAACGGTCGATGTCAGGAAAGGACAGAAACACGGCCACGCACAGCAGGAAGGCGAGCACATCGAAACGGCGAAGAAGCTGGAGCAGGGAACGGGGCAACATCGGCTGGAGCGAAAATCCTGTCTTTTTCCGGCCGATGGTGAAGCAAGGCCGGATTTATTGTCGTTTTTTCTTTATGAACACGCCTTCGGGATCCTTCGGATCCGTATCGATATTCAACAATTCGAGCACTGTATCAAAGATCTCCGGCTGAGTGTAGTACGGCTTCGGTTCGATGTCGATCGGGATCGACGCCTTCACCAACAGTGGCACCCGCGCCTGTTCCTCGGGCAGGTCGATGCCGGGCGGCATGCCGTGGAACACCCGCCCTTCCTCGAACAGGGATTCTCCGTGGTCGGAAACATAGATAAACACATAGGGTTGTCCCGATGTGTCGAGCTTTTCGATCAGTTTTGCCAATACAAAATCGGTATAGAGGATGCTGTTGTCGTAGGAATTATAGAGTTCCTCCTCGTTGCACAGATTGCCGACATCGGCATCCAGGCACTGGGGTTTGAAGACCTGGAACTCCGCAGGGAAACGCTTCTGGTAGATTGGGCCGTGGCTGCCGCCCCCCAGATGGAGTACCGCCAGCCGCTGGCGGCCGGCATGTTTCTGCAGAAACGCATCGAACAGCGGCAGAACATCCTCGTCATAGCATGTGCCGCCGTGCCCGCAGTCCGTGGCGCGCAGTTCGGGTACCGGCTCGCAGTTGTCGTAGAGGGTGAAGTTGACCAGACAGGTTGTGGGGATGCCCAGTGTGTCGGTAATGGCGGTCAGGCGGTAGTCGCCCTTGCGCAGGATCTCCTTCAGGGCCAGCAGGGTGGTGCCGATCTCGGCCCTGCCATCGAGTGCGTGCAGGCCTTCAACCTGTTTCAGCAGGGGATTGGTCTCGACTCGGTCGTAACCGTAGAGGCTGAAATTCTTCTGCCGCGCGGATTCGCCGATGGCCAGCACCACCAGCAGGTCTTCCGGCGTGGTGATCCGCCCTTCGATGACCACCGGCTTGCGGTAACGGGCATAGACCTGCTGGCCCTGTGCCAGCAGCACGCTGGCCAGGCTGCGCAGGACATTGACCGGGGTCAGCTGGTGCAGGATGTACTTGTTGGAGACATTGCCGGCGCGGTGGATGCTGTCGTAATGGGCATAGACCCCGCCGATGCCGATAGCGAGCGCGACGACAGCCACTGCCACCGATGACAGCAGGTAGCGCGGGCCACGGACGAAGCGGATTTCGGTCTTGAGGATGAGGGCTACCGGCAACGCGATCATCAGCAGCGCCCAGGGCAGCATCTGCCAGGACAGCAGACCGGAAACCTCGGTGGGATCCGTGTGCAGCGTGTTGAGCACCATGGTGCTGTCCACCGCAATATCGTACTTGGCGATGAAGTAACTGGCCATGGCACTGGTGGCGACCAGGGCGATCGCCATTGGCTTGATCAGCAGCCGGTGGGCGAAGAACAGCAGGAAGAAGGCGATGGAAAAGCCCAGACCGAACACGAGCAGCGCGACCAGGGGCAGCAGATCCAGTCGTCCGCCGACCTCGAACCAGCGGCTCAGGCGGTCGATGTTGATCGCGTTGGCCGCCGCGAAGACGGCGGTGACGAGGATCAGCGAAAACTGCAGGTGGGTCAGGCGGAACCAGGGTTTCATGAGCAGGGGGAGCAGCCGGAAACCGGCAAGTATAACGCCGCTCAGCGTCCGATGCGCAGGCCTTGTTTCAGGTCGATCATGTCGCCGATGATCGCAACCTCGCCATCCTCGCTGAGGAACACGGTCTTGCCGCCCACCTCCACCCGGTAGAGGCCGGGCAGGCGGGTCTTGTCGGCCGGGCCGGGTACACTGCGTCCAAGCCGTTTTTCCAGGTAGTCCAGCCGCGGGCCTGATGCCGCTCCGGGGGCATTTTCCCCGCGGGCCAGCCGCTCGATGTCGTCCAGCGAGGGCATGCGTCCATCGGGCGGGAAACGGCCGGCCCATTTGCGGTAGGTCTCGTCGGGCCACTTGGACTGGAAATAGCTGATCGCGGCATCGATGTCCTCGGACGACAGACGGTCTTCGAACGGCGGCATCTGTCCACCGATCTTCACACCGCCCTCGCGCACCGTGCGCCGCAGCAGCTCCAGGTCGTGGTGCCAGGCATGGGCGCTGCCATCGAGCGGAGGCGGCGGGTACTTGCCGTTGGCGTCGGTCTTTTTCCAGTCCGGCGTGGAGGCTGCATCGGGGCCGTGGCAGGCGGCGCAGTTCTCAGCGAACACCTGTTTGCCGCGTTCCAGCTGTTCGGCGCTGTACCAGCGTCCGGTGTCCGGGTTCTGGGCCTGGGCGGTGGAAAAGACGGCCAAGCCCAGCAGGGCCAGTCGTACAACGGGCAATCGGCTCATGGTGGTCCCTCAGGGCAGTGGTTGATGGTTTGGGATAGGAGTGTTCGTAGGCGGCAGAGGTTCCCGGTCGTGTGCGGTTTCAGGCATTCGTCATTGGCCGCAGGTCGCGCGGGTCGATGGACAGTCCGATGCGCTCGCCCGGGGAAGCCGGGGCGAGTCCGCGCCCGTAGAGTTCGTCGAGCAGCAAGCGTTCGCTTTGGACCTCGATTTCATAGCGCACGATGTTGCCGAGGAACTCGCGCAGTTTCACCTCGCCGGCGAACAGGGCCGCCGGGTCGTTTTCGTCGCAGCGCAACAGGTTTTGCGGGCGGAACACCAGTGCCTGTACGCGGTTGGGGTTCCCGAGATCGTCGGGCAGCGGCAGTTCCAGCCCGCCTTCGCTGACGAAACAGGGACGGCCATCGCATTCACTGACCTGGCCGCGCACTACATTGGCGCTGCCCAGGAACTGGGCCACGAACAGGTTGTCCGGTCGGTCGTAGAGTGCCATCGGCGCGCCTACCTGTTGCACCACGCCGTCTTCCAGCACGGCAATGCGGTCGGAAGTGGTGTTGGCTTCCTCCTGGTCGTGGGTAACGAATATGGTGGTCAGATCCAGCTCGCGCTGCAGCGCGAGCAGCTCCTGACGCATGTGGATGCGCAACTTGGCGTCCAGGTTCGACAGCGGCTCGTCGAGCAGCAACACCTTCGGTTCGATGGCCAGCGTGCGCGCCAGCGCCACCCGCTGCTGCTGGCCGCCGGACAGCTGGTTGGGCCGCCGTTCGGCATAGTCGAGCAGGCCGACGCGCTCCAGCGCCGCATCGACGCGGCGGTTGATTTCCTCTTTCGGCAGACGGCGCTCTTCCAGGCCGAAGGCGACATTGCGACGAATGGTCATGTGCGGCCACAGGGCATAGTTCTGGAACACCATGCCCACCTCGCGCTGCCAGGGCGGCAGGTCGTTGACGCGCCGGCCGTCGATCAGCACATCACCCTGCTGGCACTGTTCGAAACCGGCGATCAGCCGCAGCAGGGTCGATTTCCCACAGCCGGACGGGCCGAGAAAGGCGAAGAATTCACCCGGTTCGATGACCAGGCTGACCTGCTTGATGACGCGGGTAGTGCCGTAGGAGAGGTCAATGTTGTTCAGTTCGATGCGTACGGACATGGTCAGACCCTTTCAAAGCTGCGTTCACGACGGCTCTTTTCGATGATGCGGTGCGACAGGTAGGTGCCGGTGGCGACGATCAGTACCGCCACCATGCCCAGGGCGGCGCCTGGCCCGCGCCCGGCCGCCGACTGCATGAAGACATAGATGCCATAGGACAGCGGCGCATCCGACTCGGTGGACACCAGCATCAGTGTGGCCGAGAGCTCCACCGCGGCGGTGGCGAAGCTGGTGACGAAGCCGGCCAGGATGCCGCCGGCCATCAGCGGCACGGTGACCCGCCAGATGGTGCGCATGCGGCTGGCGCCCAGGTTCTCGCCGGCCTCTTCCAGTGCGCGGCTGACCTGGTGCAGCGCCGAGTTGCAGGCGCGCAGGGCATAGGGCAGGCGGCGGATCGCCAGTGCGATCACCAGCATCACCCACCAGGTGGCCAGCGGTCGGTCACCGAAGGGGATGTTGACGCCGAGGAAACTGCGCAGGTAACCGATGCCCAGCACCAGACCGGGCACCGCCAGCGCCGCCATCGCGATGTAGTCCAGCCAGTGGCGCAGGCGCAGCTTGCTGCGCAAGACCAGCCAGGCGATGGCGGTGCCGAGGATGATGTCCAGGGTGGCCGCCAGCGAGGCGTAGAGCAGGGTATTGAGCATGTATTCCGGGGTTTCGCGGAACACCTCTGCATAATGCTCGGTGGTGAAGCCGTCGGGCAGCACGCTGTAGGACCAGATGGTACCGAAGGAGAGCAGGGTCAGCCCGATATGGGGGGACAGCACCAGCAGCAGGATCAACAGCACGATGGCGTAGGCGATGACCTTCTCCCAGGGGCGCATGCGTCGCTTGGCCAGTCCGCCGCCGCCCTTCTGGATCATCGAGTAATCCTTGCCGCGCAGCGCCAGCGAGGCGATCCACATCGCAAACAGCGAGAACACGACCAGGATCACCGCAATCACATAGCCCATCGGGTCGTCGATGCCGATGGACGAGATGCGCAGATAGGCCTGGGGCGCCAGCATGTTGTTGACATTCAGCAGCAGTGGCGTGCCCAGATCGTCGAACACCTTGAGGAACACCAGCGAGGCCCCGGCCACATAGCCGGGCATCGCCAGCGGGAATACGATGCGCCGGAACAGGCGCATGCCGTAGCTGCCCAGGTTTTGTGCCGATTCCTCCATCGAACGGTCGATGTTGTTCAGTGAGGCCGACAGGTTGATCAGGATGAACGGAAAGTAATGGATGCTCTGCACGAAGATGACGCCATTGAGCCCTTTCATGAACGGTACGGTAAAGCCCAGGTATTCGTCGAGCAGCAGGTTGATGCTGCCGTTCTCGCCAAACAGCAGCTGCATGGCCACCGCGCCGACGAACGGCGGCATGATCAGTGGCACGAAGCCGAGGCTCTGGATGATCACCGAGCCCTTGAACTCGAAACGGGTGGTGAAATAGGCCAGCGGCAGGGCAATGGCGCTGGCCACCAGCACCGACATCGCCGCCACATAGAAAGAGTTGTAGAAAGACTCGCGGAACAGCGACGAACGGAAAAAATCGAGGAAATTGACCAGCGTGAAGCCGCCGCTGTTGACATCGACGAAGGCCACGAAGAACACCTGCACCACCGGGATCACCAGGAAGGACAACAGGAACAGGGCAATCAGCCAGAACAGCAGGCTCTGGCCGGGGTGGCGGGCGACACTCATGGCGTATGGCGGCAGTACGGAATGCTGGGCCCCCGGTCAGCGACCGGGGGCCGACGCATCAGAGCATGGAGGCGGCCTGCTCGGCCAGCTTTCGCGCCTTGGCGTAGTTGGCCTTGACGAACTCATCCCACTGCTGTTCGACCTCGGCCTGACGGCCGGTGACCGTGTCGGTGGCCTTCTTGCGCTTCTTCTTGAAGATGCCGGCGAAGGCCGGGTCGGCCGCCTGGGCCTCGGTGATCGGCAGCGCCGCGACCAGCGCGCGGGCCTCGTCGATCAGGGCCTGCGCCTTCGGGTTGGCGTTGCCGGCCAGCTTCGCCTCGGCGACCTGGATGGCCTTGACCGCGTTGCGCAGGTCATCCAGACGGTAGGTGATCATCACATCGAACATCGAATTGACCAGGTTGTAGCGCGCCTTGGACAGCAACACATCGAACTTCACCGCCGAACCGATGGAACTGTCCTTGAACGGGTTAGGGAAGTCGGGCGGTGCCTTGGCATAGACCTTTGGGTTGACCGGCAGGCGCATGATCTTCTTGTCGAGCAGGATGGTCTGTCCCTCGTCCGACAGCAGGAAATCGATGAAGGCCCGCGCCGCCTGTGGATGCGGCGCATTGTTGATGACACCGACATTGGCCGGTACCAGCGTGGTCACCGACGGGTAGATGAATTCCACCGGGAAGCCGCTGGCCTTGGACGACAGGCCGAAGAAGTCGATGACGATACCGATACCGAAGTCACCGCTGTTGACGCCGTCGGGCACGCCGAAGCTGCGCTCGGTGACGGTCTTGAAGTTGCCGGCGATGAACTTCCACTTGGCCCAGCCCTGCTCCCAGCCGTCGCCCTGCAGCAGGGTTTCCACGGTCAGGTGGGTGGTGCCGGAACGCGACGGCGCGGACATGCCCACATGGCCGTGATAGACCGCCTTTTCCAGGTCTTCCCATTCTCTGGGCTCGGGCAGTTTCTTCGCCTTCAGGTAACGTGTGTTCCACATGATGCCGTACCCGGCAGCGGCAAAGCCGCTGTAGTAGCCATCCGGATCATTGATCGGGTAGGCGCCGACCTTGTCCGGTATGCCCGGCGCGTTCGGGCTGTATTTCGCCAGCAGGCCGTCGCCCTTGAGCACCTCGAAGGCATCCGGCGCCGAGGCCCAGAACAGGTCCGAGGAATTGTTGCCCGCGGTCTCCTGGATGTACTTGATGCCGGCGGTGGTCTTTTTCTTCAGCATCTCCACCCGGGTGCCGGGGTATTTCTTCTCGAAGGCCGTCTTGAACTTGCGGGTCAGATCCTTGGGAAAGGATGTAACCACAACCAGCGTATTTTCGATCGCCTGGGCCGGGGCGGCAAAGCTTGCGCCCAGGGCCAGGGCAAGGCCCAGTGTCAGGCCGGGTAGGGTGTTCATGGTCGTCCTCCTTTGTTTTTGTCGTGGTGACCGGATGCTAATCCACAGTGTGGGTCGGGGCAATAGTGAATCAGAAAGATTTATTGACCCATAAACCCGGTTTGTCAGATTTTCCGGACAGCCCGGTGTGAAATCCGTCAATAAAATCTGACAAACCGAAGCACATCTGGGTGCAATGCCTTGAAATTTATCTGTTTTGTGCTTATGGCTTGTGAATTGCTTGAATAATCGGACGTTGCGACGGATTTGTCAGGTCGCGTATCTGCTCCATCACATAATACGAAGGGAAGACACATGAATCAGAAAATGACACAGCTCGTCCTGGCCGCGGGCTTCGGTCTGGCCTCCATGACGGCGCAAGCCGCCACCCTCACCGCCGGCGCAGCCGTTGAAATCGGCAATACCGATCTGGATATCGACCCCATCCTGGCCGAGCTTGCAGCCAGTGAAACTTCCGTGACCAGTGGCAGTATCTACTCCGGCTATGCAAATGACTATGACAACTCCAACTATGCCTGGGCCACTGCTGCTGCCAATCAGGACGGCTGGATGTACACTACGGCCGGTGGCGACAATACCTTCAAGTCCGTCAGCCATGTTCAGCAGTCGCTGACCATTACCAACGACACGGGTGTCGATCAGAACTACAGCTTCGATTTTACCATCCTGCAGGGTTCGCTTTCCGCGTACGGTCCTTGGGGAGATACCCTGGATGCCGGTGAGTTCGTCGGGGCCGGAAATCTGGTCAGTATCTCGCTCGACGGAGTGGATCTTTTCAGCAGCGCAGCCTGGCTGCTGACCAATGATACCGGCACCACGCTGACCACCGAGGGTGAAGTGCTGGGCAGCTTTACGGGAGGCGAGTACTATTCCTGGGATGGCCTGAGCGATACGCTAGATCTTGGTGTGTTTGCCGCCGGCGAGAGTTTTACGCTGACCTATGACATCTATACCGCCGCCGCCGGCGTCTTTACGCCGGAGGCCGGCGGCTACGGTGACGGCTATGGTGATGACGGCTGTTATTCGGAGATCGCTGAGGTTGAGGGTGAGTGCGGGTACTACGACGGAGTTTCTGCCTACTCCCAGTTTGGCGATCCGAACGGCGTCCAGGGGTCGCCGATTGCCGGCAATGTCCAGCATTCGCCGGTCAGTGTTCCCGAGCCGGGGCTGTGGTTGCTGATGGGCACCGGCCTGTTCGGTCTGGCCATTGCGCGCCGCCGGGTGGGCAGGGGCTGAGTCACCCGCCATTCGCTGGAGAAGGCGCCTGCGGGCGCCTTTTTCATTTCTGTATCGCTTATAAATATTTCCTATAAGAAACTTGTTTCATTTCAGGAACTGTTGCGCTAGAGTCGGGTTTCTGCCGCAACCGATGCCGCCATGTCCAGCCCCGCTTTCGATCAACAGTCCGACCGGCCGGATGCCTCCGGGCAGCCGTCCGAGACGGTGTTCCAGCCGCTCAAGCTGGGCGAGAAGGTGCGCGAGCTGCGGCGCAGCCACGGCCTGACGCTGGACGATGTCAGCCGCCGTACCGGGCTGGCCAAATCCACCCTGTCGAAGATCGAGAACGAACAGGTGTCGCCATCCTTCGAGGTGGTGCAGAAGCTGGCGGCCGGTCTGGGCATCGATATTCCGCAGCTGTTCCAGCCCAGCCAGGAGCCGCTGGCTTCCGGTCGCCGCACGGTGACACGCGCCGGCGAGGGCCGGCCCCACCCGACCACTACCTATGACCATGAGCTGCTGGCCACCGAGCTGACGCACAAGCGCATGGTGCCCTTCAAGTCGGTGGTGCATGCGCGGCGCTTCGAGGATTTCCCCGACTGGGTGCGTCATTCCGGCGAGGAGTTTCTGCTGGTCCTGTCGGGGCGCATCGTCTTCTACAGCGAATTCTACGAGCCGGTATCGCTGGGTGTCGGCGACAGTATCTATTACGACGCGGGCATGGGTCATGTCTGTGTTTCCGAAAGCGAACAGGATGCCGAGATCCTCTGGGTCTGCACGCCGTCCGATGACCTTTCGATCCGTTCCAATGGCCGGCCGTTTGCCGCCGGCAACCCCGAGGAGTCATCCCCATGAGCGAACACAACGAATCCCTGCAACACACTGCCCTTCATGAGCTGCATCTGGAGGCGGGCGCGAAAATGGTGCCCTTTGCCGGCTATGCGATGCCGGTGCAGTACCCGATGGGCATCGTCAAGGAGCACCTGCATACCCGCCGCTCCGCCGGCCTGTTCGATGTGTCGCACATGGGGCAGCTGAAGCTGAAAGGCGAGGGCGCCGCCGCGGCGATGGAGCGTCTGGTACCGGTGGATGTGGTCGATCTGCCGCCGATGAAGCAGCGCTACGCCCTGTTCACCAACGAGCGTGGCGGCATACTGGACGATCTGATGATCACCAACGCCGGCGATCACCTGTTCGTGGTGGTCAATGCCGCCTGCAAGGCACAGGACACCGAACTGATGCGCACCGGGATCGGTGACGCGTGTACGATCGAACCGCTGGACGACCACGCCCTGCTGGCATTGCAGGGACCGGAGGCCGGAGCGGTGATGGCGCGCCTGGCGCCCGATACCCGTGATAGGGTGTTCATGACCGCAGCCGAACTGAACATCGACGGCATCGATTGTTTCGTCACCCGCAGCGGCTATACCGGCGAGGACGGTTTCGAGATTTCCGTGCACAACGACAATGCCGAGCGGCTGGCGCGCACCCTGCTGGCACAGGTCGAGGTGGAATGGGTGGGGCTCGGCGCGCGCGATTCCCTGCGCCTCGAAGCCGGTCTCTGCCTCTACGGACACGATCTCGACGAGCACACCACGCCGGTGGAAGCCAGCCTGTTGTGGGCCCTGTCGAAATCCCGCCGCGCCGATGGCGCGCGTCCCGGCGGCTACCCCGGTGCCGAGGTCATCATGAAGCAGATCGCCGAGGGCGTCGAGCGCAAGCGTGTCGGCCTGAAACCCGAGGGCCGGATGCCGGTACGCGAGGGTGCGAAGCTTTTCGACCTGGACGACAACGAGGTCGGCATCGTTACCAGTGGCGGCTTCGGCCCCAGTGTCGAGGGGCCGGTGGCCATGGGCTATGTACGAACCAGCTGTGCCAAACCGGAAACCGAATTGCGCGCGCTGGTGCGCGGCAAGCAGGTGCCGATCCGTGTCGTCAAGCTGCCTTTCGTGCCGCAGCGCTATTACCGCGGCCCCGCGGCCTGATCTTCAATCATCCAACCCGAACCCGAAAAAGAGGTAGTTCCCCATGAGCGATATCCGTTTCACCGAAGACCACGAGTGGGTGGTTCCCGAAGGCGATGACCAGGTGCGCGTCGGCATCACCGATTATGCCCAGGATCAGCTCGGCGAGCTGGTCTACATCGAGTTGCCCGAAGTGGGCGCTGAAGTGGCCCAGGGTGACGCCATCGCGGTCATCGAGTCGGTCAAGTCCGCCAGCGATCTGATCTCGCCGGTATCCGGCGAAGTGGTCGAGGTCAACGAGGCCCTCAACGACGAACCGGGCACTGTCAACGAGGACGCCATGGGCGCCGGCTGGTTCTGCGTCATCCGTCTGTCGGACCCGTCGGAGCTGGAAAGCCTGATGGACGAGGCCGCTTACCAGCAGATTCTCGACTAGGAGCCGACCGCGATGACCGACCCGCAACGCCCGAGTCTGGCCGAACTGCAGCACAGCGACCGTTTTCAGGAACGCCACCTGGGTCCGCGCGACGCGGAAAGCCGGGCGATGCTGGAAACTCTCGGCATGTCCTCCATGGATGCGCTGATCGATGCCGTGATCCCCGCCAACATCCGCCGTCGCGATGCCATGGGCATTGGTGAAGGATTGAGCGAGCAGGAATCCCTGGCGCGGCTGAAGGAGATTGCTTCCGCCAACCGCCTGCTCAAATCCTGCATTGGCTTGGGTTTTTACGATACCCACACGCCGCCGGTGATCCTGCGCAATGTGCTGGAGAATCCCGCCTGGTACACCGCCTATACGCCCTACCAGGCGGAAATCTCCCAGGGTCGGATGGAAGCCCTGTTCAATTTCCAGACCCTGGTCTCCGACCTGACCGGGCTGGAGCTGGCCAATGCCTCGCTGCTCGACGAGGCCACCGCCTGTGCCGAGGCGATGACCCTCTGTCAGCGCATGAGCAAGAGCAAGGGCAAGGTCTTCTTCGTCGACAGAGGCTGTTTTCCGCAGAACATCTCGGTGGTCAAAACCCGTGCCGAGACGCTGGATATCGAAGTCGTGATCGGCGATCCGCTCACCGAGTTGCCCGAAGACGGATTGTTCGGCGTGCTGCTGCAGTACCCGGCGGCCAATGGCGAGATCCGGGACTTTGCCGCGGTCTGTGAACAGGCCCACGCGCAGAAGGCGCTGGTGGCCGTTGCCGCCGACCTGTTGGCGCTCACCCGACTGCTGCCGCCCGGCGAATTCGGCGCCGATGTCGCCATCGGCAATACCCAGCGCTTCGGTGTGCCGCTGGGCTACGGCGGTCCCCACGCTGCCTACATGGCTACCCGCGATGCCTTCAAGCGGTCGATGCCCGGCCGGCTGATTGGTCTGTCCATCGACAGCCACGGCAACCCCGCCTACCGGCTGGCGTTGCAGACCCGCGAGCAGCACATCCGCCGCGAAAAGGCCACCTCCAATATCTGCACGGCACAGGCGCTGCTGGCGGTGATGGCGGCCTCCTACGCGGTCTATCACGGGCCGCGAGGATTGACACGCATCGCCCAGCGCGTGCACCGCAATGCCGTGTCGCTGGCACAGGCGTTGCGCGCCGCCGGGCTGGCCGTACCGAGTGATGCCTACTTCGACACCTTCGTGATCGAAGGCGAGGGTCAGGCCGACGGGTGGATGGACGCGGCACTCAACGCCGGTTACAACCTGCGGCGCATCGATGACGACCGGGTTGCCATTGCCTTTGACGAAACCCTGACCACGGATGACCTGGTGGCGCTGTACGAAGCGCTGACCGGCGAGGATGCGCCGGATTTCGAGTCCCTCAATGCCGAGACCGAAGACGCGATACCCGAAGCGCTGCGTCGGCGCAGCGCCTTCCTCACCGCGCCGGTCTTCAACCGCTATCACTCGGAAACCGAGATGATGCGCTACCTGCGCCATCTGGCCGACAAGGATCTGGCGCTGGACCGGGCGATGATCCCGCTGGGATCCTGCACCATGAAGCTCAATGCCGCGGCCGAGTTGATGCCGGTGAGCTGGCCCGAATTTGCCCGTCTGCATCCCTATGTGCCGCGGGATCAGGCCGAAGGCTACCGCCAGCTGATCGAGGAGCTGGAAGACCTGCTGTGCCGCGCCACCGGCTACGATGCGGTATCGCTGCAGCCCAACTCCGGCGCCCAGGGCGAATACGCTGGCCTGCTGGCGATCCGCGCCTGGCAGGCCGCGCGCGGCGAAGGCCACCGCGATGTTTGCCTGATACCGGCCTCGGCCCACGGTACCAACCCGGCCTCGGCCCACATGGCCGGCATGAAGGTGGTGGTGGTCGGTACCGACGAACGCGGCAACATCGACATCGACGACCTGAAGGCAAAGCTGGAACAGCACGGCCCGAACCTGGCCGCGATCATGATCACCTATCCCTCCACCCACGGCGTGTTCGAGGAAAGCGTGGTCGAGGTCTGCGACCTCGTGCATCAGCACGGGGGGCAGGTGTACATCGACGGCGCCAACATGAACGCCATGGTCGGTCTCTGCGCCCCGGGTGACTTCGGCGGCGATGTGTCGCACCTCAACCTGCACAAGACCTTTGCCATCCCTCATGGTGGCGGTGGCCCCGGCATCGGCCCGATTGGCGTCAAGGCCCACCTGGCTCCGTACCTGCCCGGTGATCCGCTGCAGGGCGGTGGTTCGGTCGGCGCGGTGGCCGCTGCGCCCTGGGGCAGCGCCGGCATACTGCCGATCAGCTGGGCCTACATCCGCATGATGGGCGACGCCGGTCTGACCGAGGCCAGCCGCATGGCCATCCTCAATGCCAATTACATGGCGCGGCGGCTGTCCGATCACTACCCGATACTCTACAGTTCGGAGCAGGGCTTCGTCGCCCACGAATGCATCATCGACCTGCGGCCGCTGAAGGACAGCACCGGCATCACCGTGGACGATGTGGCCAAACGCCTGATCGATTATGGTTTTCACGCGCCGACCATGTCCTTCCCTGTGCCGGGCACGCTGATGATTGAGCCCACCGAGAGCGAGTCGAAGCAGGAGATCGATCGCCTCTGCGACGCGCTGATTGCGATCCGCGAGGAAATCGACCGCGTGGCCGAAGGCGAACTCGACGCCGAGGACAACCCGCTGCGCCAGGCCCCGCATACCGCGGCCCATGTCAGCGCCGACGACTGGCCCCACGCCTACAGCCGACAGCTGGCTGCCTGGCCGGTGGCCGACCTCTACCGCAGCAAGTACTGGTCGCCGGTCGGGCGGGTGGACAATGTCTATGGCGACCGTCACCTGGTCTGCTCCTGCCCGCCGCTGTCCGCCTATGAGGAGGAAAGCTCATGAACGCGCATCTGGTAATTACCCTGGTCGGCGCCGACCGCCCCGGTATCGTTGAACGCCTGGCCCAGGCCGTTCTCGATCATCAGGGCGAATGGATCGACAGCCGCATGGCCAACCTGGGCGGCCAGTTCGCCGGAATCCTGCGGATAGCCTTGCCGGCGGAACGCCGCGATGCGCTGAAGCAGGCGCTGGAAGCCTTCGATGGGCTGCAGGTCAACATTGCCGAGACCGGCGAACCGGTGGCGGAGCAGGGCTATCGTCTGCAATTGCTGGGTCAGGACCGCCCCGGCATCGTTCATCGTGTGACCCGCGAGCTGGCCCATTCCGGAGCCAGCGTGGAAGACATGGAAACCGAAATCGTCGAGGCTTCGATGTCCGGCGAGAAACTGTTCAAGGCGGGCATCGAGTTGCGTCTGGCCGATGGCCAGACGGTCGATGCACTGCGCGAACGCCTGGAAACCATTGCCGACGAATTGATCGTCGACATCGAACTCGACTGACCCACCGCATCCCCGGGAGGACCGCATCATGTTCAGCAAGAGCAAAGACCGTATCGAAGGCTATGACGACGCACTCTGGGCCGCCATTCAGGCCGAGAACCGCCGTCAGGAAGAGCACATCGAACTCATCGCCTCGGAAAACTACACCAGCCCGCGGGTGATGGAGGCCCAGGGCTCGCAACTGACCAACAAGTACGCCGAAGGCTATCCCGGCAAGCGCTACTACGGTGGTTGCGAATATGTGGACGAGGCCGAGCGGCTCGCCATCGAGCGCGCCAAACAGCTGTTCGGCGCCGACTACGCCAATGTGCAGCCGCATTCCGGCTCCCAGGCCAATGCCGCCGTCTATTTCGCGCTGGTTCAGCCGGGCGACACCATCCTCGGCATGAGCCTGGCCCACGGTGGCCACCTGACCCACGGCGCCAAGCCCAATTTCTCCGGCAAGATCTACAACGCTGTGCAGTACGGTCTGGACGAGGAAACCGGCGAGATCGACTACGACCAGGTCGAGGCGCTGGCCAGGGAACACCGGCCGAAGATGATCGTTGCCGGTTTTTCCGCCTATTCACGCATCGTTGACTGGCAGCGCTTCCGCGACATCGCCGACAGCGTCGGTGCCTGGCTGTTCGTGGACATGGCCCACATTGCCGGCCTGGTCGCCGCCGGGGTCTACCCCAACCCGGTGCCGATCGCCGATGTGGTGACCACCACCACCCACAAGACGCTGCGCGGTCCGCGCGGCGGGCTGATCGTCTGCAAGTCCAATCCCGATCTGGAAAAGAAATTCAACTCCATCGTCTTTCCCGGCATCCAGGGAGGCCCGCTGATGCATGTCATCGCGGCCAAGGCGGTGGCCTTCAAGGAAGCCCTCGATCCGGCCTTCAAAACCTATCAGCAGCAGGTGGTGAAAAACGCACGGGCCATGGCCCAGGTGTTCATCGACCGCGGTTACGATATCGTCTCCGGCGGTACCGACGATCACCTGTTCCTGGTCAGCTTCATCAAGAGCGGGCTCACCGGCAAGGCGGTGGACGCCGCGCTCGGTGCCGCCAACATCACCGTCAATATGAACGCGGTGCCCAACGATCCCCAGTCGCCCTTCGTCACCAGCGGCATCCGCGTCGGTACCCCGGCGATCACCACCCGCGGGCTGGGCGAGGCCGAATCCCGTGAACTGGCCGGCTGGATGTGCGATGTCATCGACGACCTGGAGAACGAACAGGTCATCGCCGAAACGCGGCAGAAGGTGCTGGACCTTTGCGCGCGCTTTCCGGTGTATGTGGACTGATACCTGAGCGGCGTGGCGGCCAGCGGCCGCCGCATCGGCATACCCCATGGCCATCAGCGTTTTCGACCTGTTCAAGATCGGCATCGGACCGTCCAGCTCCCACACCGTCGGACCGATGCGCGCCGCCCTGCGTTTTGCAGAAGACTTGCGGCAGGACGGCCTGCTGGACCGTGTGCAACGGGTGGAATGCCGGCTTTACGGCTCGCTCGGCGCTACCGGCCGTGGTCATGGTTCCGACAAGGCGGTCATCCTGGGACTGTGCGGGGAACGGCCCGATCGCATCGACCCCGCCGCCATCGACGAACGGTTGAAGACCATCCGCTCGCGAGGCGAACTGCCACTGCTCGGTCAGCGCGTAGTGCCCTGGAATGAAGCGGAACAGCTGCGTTTTATGGGTGACGAAACCCTGCCCTGGCACCCCAACGGCCTGCGCTTCTCGGCCTTCGACGCCTGCGGAGGCAGCTTGCTGGAGCGGGTGTACTACTCCGTCGGCGGCGGCTTCGTGGTCGAGGAATCCGAGGCCAGCTCCGACCACTTGCATGCTTCCGACCACACTGAACTGCCGCACCCTTTCAGCAGCATGGAAGAACTGCTGGCCCTGTGCCGCGAACGGAACTGCGCGATCAGCGACATTATGTGGGCCAACGAGCGGGCCTGGCGCAGCGAGCAGGAGATCCGCGACGGGCTGATGCACATCTGGCAGGTGATGCAGGACTGCATCGATGCCGGCTGCCGTAATGAGGGCATATTGCCCGGCGGGCTCCTCGTGCAGCGTCGCGCCCCGGCCCTCTACCGCAAGCTGCGCGAACAGCAGGAAGCGGCCCTCTGTGATCCGCTGACCACCATGGACTGGGTCAACCTCTATGCCATCGCCGTCAATGAGGAAAATGCCGCCGGCGGCCGCGTGGTCACCGCGCCGACCAACGGTGCCGCCGGCATCATCCCCGCCGTGCTCAAGTACTATCGCCGCTTTGCCCCCAATGCCTCCGACGAGGGCGTGCAGCGCTTTCTGCTCACCGCCGGCGCCATCGGCATCCTCTACAAGGAGAACGCCTCCATTTCCGGCGCCGAAGTGGGCTGCCAGGGTGAAGTCGGCTCCGCCTGCTCGATGGCCGCGGCCGGCCTCGCCGAGGTCATGGGCTGCACCCCCGAGCAGGTGGAAAACGCCGCCGAAATCGCCATGGAACACAACCTCGGACTCACCTGCGACCCGGTCAAGGGGCTGGTCCAGGTGCCCTGCATCGAACGCAACGCCATGGCCGCGATCAAGGCCATCAACGCCAAGCGCATGGCCCAGCAGGGCGACGGCAGCCATTTCGTCTCCCTCGACAAGGTCATCGCCACCATGCGCGAAACCGGTCGCGACATGCAAAGCAAATACAAGGAAACCGCCGAAGGCGGCCTGGCGGTCAATGTGATCGAATGCTAGTCTGGGCTGAGGTATTATTAACCCGGCAAGTATCTACATCGTGTTCAGCCCGCTCGCGCTTGTTCGCGGCAAGGCATCGGTGCGCTGCTGCAGTCATTCTGCAGCAAGCGCCGATAACGCCGTCCGCGGGCAAGCGCGAGCGGGCCTCACTCTTGTGTTTTCAATAGGTTAGGGGCTTCAAGAATGAGCCAGCTCGGTGTTGCGGCGCTTGCCAAGGGAATGACCCTTGCCTGCGCACCGCGCCTTGATCTGGCCCATTCTTGAAGCCCTGAATACGATATAGATACTTGCCGGGTTAATAAGGTTTCGGCTCCCGCTGCTCCAAAGGACACCTTCTTGAATGGACGCATTGCCTGCTGCATTCTGTGGCCCAGCCCTTTGGCTGAATACACCCGCAGTCTTGCCATGATCTCCAGAGGTCTGGAAAACGGGGTGTACGGGGTCCAGGGTTAATAACAAACAGGATGTCTTATTGATGCACAGGTTTACAGCCAGCCTTTTTGTCGCTTTGGTTCTCGTGCTGGGCGGATGTGGTGACGGCACCGTCAGGAAGGATGCGGGCACACCCGGCGGCACGGCAAGCGGATCAGGCTTTGGCCCCCCCCACGGGAGGAACCGCATCGCCGCGGCTCGATCACTGGAAACTCCAGCTGCCCGACGGCCATCTGGACGATGTCGGTCCGTCCGGACTGGAGGAGCGGACACGCAGTGGTGAGTTTGTGCCCTATTTTTACTACGACGACGAGGGTGCGCTGGTTCTGTTCACCCGGCATCTGGACACCACGCCCAACAGCCACTATTCGCGCACCGAGTTGCGTGAACAGCTGGAACCCGGCCGTGACGATGTCAACTGGACACTCGATGACGGTGGCAGGCTGCAGGGGCGGCTTGCGGTGCCCTCGATTTCACACGATGGGGACGGACAGCCACACCGCACGATCATCATGCAGATTCACGGCCGGCTCAGCGATGAACAGGCTGCGCGCATCGGGGCGGATGGGCGCGATGCACCGCCGTTGCTCAAGATCTACTGGCAGCGCGGTCGGATGCGTCTCCTGTTCAAGAAACTGCGCGACCTTGGGGCAGACGAGGACACCATCCTGCACAAGGCGGCGTGGACTGACGATGAGCCCTATGTCTTTCCGGAACCTGTGGATGAGCGCAGTTTTGAATTGCGCGTCGAGGCGAGTGCCGGGAGGATCTTGGTCACGCTGAATGGCGACAGCCACCTCATCGAAACGCCCGGTCTTGCGCGCTGGCCCTTCGAGAACTACTTCAAGGCCGGCAACTACCTGCAGACCCGCGACGCGGGTGCCGAGGCCACTGTGGTCTACTACGCTCTGGAGCGCTCTCACCTCTGAAACCACCGGCGGTCCCTGGCGGAACCAGCGGTGCCATTCCCTCCGTCGTTGAATGGCCGAGAGGACTATGGCTTCAGTCGTTCTTTTGTGGGCAGTTTTCCAGACACTCACGCAGTTGCTGCCGCAGTCTCCCCAGTTCGATGTGGGTGCGTACGCGGGCGCGGACGATGGGCGGGCTCATGGGTTTGGTGATGTAATCGACGGCGCCGAGGTTGAAGCCGCGGACTTCGTCGTCGATGTCGCGTTTGACAGTGAGGAAGATCACCGGAATGTCGCGGGTGTGGGCGACCTCCTTGAGGTGACGGTAGATATCTCGCTCTCCGATGAGCGTGTAGCTCGCGCGCTGCGCCAGATTGCCACGCATCGTGCGTTACCCAGTTGGATTGTCTGTGACAAAGGCCCTGACTTTTACAAGAAAGGCCATGTTTCATTGGTCAGCGGAAACCCCTGTGAAACTGCATTTCATCCAGCCAGGAAAGCCGATCCAGAACGCGTTTTTATTGAACGCTTCAATAGGCAAGTTCCTGGGGAAAGGTCGAACCTGCACAGGTCGCCAGCCTGGATGACGCGCGTTCAATCATCGAGGATTGACGGAATCACTACAACCATGTCCGGCCGCATAGATCTTTTGGCAAGATATCGCTGGCCTTGTTTTCGGAAGCGGCAGCCTGATATGATCGTTTTCCCGCATTCAGGTTGGCTCTGTTTGTGGGGTGCGGTAACACCGATTCTCTAGGGCGGCCGGTGCCTGTTAAACTGCTAACAATAAATTGGATTTTATTTGTGTATCAAACCATGAAAACTCGAATGTTTCAGCTTGTTCTGGCGCTCGTCATTTTGGCGGAGGCCTCGGCAGAAATGATTTTCTTTGATGGTTTTGAAGGCGGTGATTTGAGTCAAACCAATCATTATGGATTTGAGTGGGGCGGGACCAACAGGACATCTGTGGTTACGATGGAGCCCTCATGCAGAAATTTGAGTTCTGGCGACGCCACGATACTTTACGATGGTGGCAGCGTATGCAGCGGTCCCTACCCAAATAAAGATTGGCATGCGTATAGCGGCAATAATGCGCTTAGGTTTTTTTACCCTGAAAGTAAAGCGTGGACCGAGCAACGATTCAATTTGGGCACCCCTCTAAAAGAACTTTGGATCAGTTTTATGCTGAGAGTACCTACGAACTTTACTTATGGACCTGATGGTGGCCCCAACAAATTGTTTTCTTTATGGATGGATGGCTACAGCCAACACGGAGATGGTTCGACTATTTGGTTGACCATGTGGGATAAAGATACTGTAAATGCAAGTGTTGCTTTCACCTACAGCAAAGGGGGGTACACCAGCAGTACATCAATGAGACAGCACAAGCCATTCATTACGACAAATGACCATGGCAGGTGGATGAAACTGATTATTCATGTTAAAACCGAAACATCACCGGGTAGCTCTGATGGGGTCATTCAGACTTTTCGTAAATGGGACGACTCGCCAGTTTTGGAAACCCTCCATGATGGTAGAGATTTGCCAATAAAAGTTCCTGTAAATGGTCCAAATGGATTCCAAAGAGGGTATATTCTTGGGTGGGCAAACGCTTCTTATAGTGAAGATACTGAGTGGCTATTGGATGATTTTACAATTTCATCTACATCTTTAATCAGGGCGCCAAAATCTGTTAAATTCATAAAGCTGAATTGAGCAGGAATGGTCAATGGCTGATAAAAATAGGGCAAGGTATTAACTTTTTAAATCGAACAGTCTAAAAGTGTATTTCTATTCCATAGGGGTACAGTATTCCCAATGAAGCGGAGAAACAGTGGCTGGATTGCCGCACAGAGAATCTCTCGTCTGAAAATGGTGTGAAGGCAATAGTGATGACCGGCAGAGTTAAGTCCACGTTGGCCGCGGTGGTCAATACTTAAGCTTAATACTGGCTTCTTCTGAACGATAATTGTTTTCTTCGGAGAATAAAATGCAGTATATCTGTCTTTTGGTATTGTTGTTTTCGACGCAGGCATTTTCATGGTCAATACTGGCTGATTTTGAATCAGGCATCGTCGGGGAAAAAGCCCAAAGTACTGTAGATGCTTTTCATTCCGACGCGGGTGCAAGCCGGTATGTGGCTGGTCCGGTATTAAAAGGCAATCAAGCTGCCAGCGTATCAATTCGATCCGGGAGAACCGGTTTCGGAAGCTGGGGAGGGGTGTTTTATTTCCCGACGGATCTGGTTGAAGGCGATGAAGTATGGTATCAGGTGAATGTGTATTTCCCTGATGGTTGGGATTTTGATTGTGGGGGTTGTACTGAGGGCGTTAAATTCATGAGGATTCATACAAAATCTGATTCTGGGGTTAATGAAGGATATCATACGATTTTGATAAAAGGAGGAAAACAAGACGGCAAGGTGTCTGTAAATACTGAAGTGAATGCGCCTGGTTTCAGGTATAACAGAGAGCTTGGAGATGATGTGACGCGTGAACGTT
>JALSKD010000172.1 GCA_026989015.1 Gammaproteobacteria bacterium | reverse complement strand
TGCCCGCCGATTCCAGCCATGTGGACGAGGAAGGGGTGCTACTCGACAACCTGAAGATCGTCGATGAAGGACGGTTCCTCGAAGCGGAAATCCGCGAACGGCTCGGCGCGGGTCGCTGGCCGGCGCGCAACCCGGACATGAACATTGCCGACTTCAAGGCCCAGCTGGCGGCTTGCGAGAAGGGCATGCAGGAACTGTTGAAGATGGTCGATCATTACGGTCTGGCCGTGGTACAGGCTTATATGCGTCATGTGCAGAACAATGCCGAGGAATCGGTGCGCCGGGTGCTGGATGTGCTGTCTGACGGTGCCTTCTGCTACCCGATGGACGACGGTTCGCGGATCTGCGTCAGCATCCGTCTGGACAAGGCCCGGCGCCGCGCGGTGATCGATTTCAGCGGTACCAGTGACCAGCATGCCGGCAATTTCAACGCCCCTTCGGCCATCGCGCGGGCGGCGGTGCTGTATGTGTTCCGATGCCTGGTGGATGACGAGATACCGCTCAACGAAGGCTGCCTGAAGCCGCTGGAGATCCGCCTGCCCGAGGGCAGCATGATCAACCCGCGCTACCCGGCGGCGGTGGTGGCCGGCAATGTGGAAACCTCTCAGGCCATCGTCGATACCCTGCTCGGTGCGCTGGGGGTCTGCGCCGCCGCCCAGGGTACGATGAACAATGTCACCTGGGGCAATGAACGGCATCAGTACTACGAAACCCTGTGCGGCGGCGAGGGCGCCAGCGAAGGGCACCACGGCTGCAGCGCGGTGCATACCCACATGACCAACTCGCGGCTGACCGATCCGGAAGTGCTGGAATGGCGCTACCCGGTGCGGCTGGAATCCTTTTCCATCAGGCGTGGCTCCGGTGGCAGCGGTCGCTGGCGCGGCGGCGATGGCGTGATCCGCCGGCTGCGCTTTCTCGAACCCATGTCCCTGAGCCTGCTGACCGGGCACCGTCGGGTGCCGCCCTACGGGCTGCAGGGTGGCGAGCCGGCCGCCGTCGGGCGCAATGCCATCGAACGCGCCGATGGCCGGGTCGAGGACCTGAATGCCTGTGACTCGGCCGATGTCGACGCCGGCGATTGCCTGATCATCGAAACCCCCGGTGGCGGGGGCTATGGGGAGGGCAAAGCATGAACGAACAACGTCATCAGCCGATCGTCTCGTCCTCGCATCTGGTCAGCGAGAAGGCCGCCGAGCTGTCGGAACTGGAATACGGCCTGATCATCGCCAATCATGCCTTCCAGCGCTGGATGGTGCGCTGCATGACCGCCGCCGGACTGGCCGACCTCAATCCGCTGGATGTGCTCATTCTGCACAATGTGAACCACCGCTCGCGGGAAAAAAAGCTCGCCGACATCTGCTTCAATCTCAACATCGAGGACACCCACACAGCGGCCTATGCGTTGCGCAAGCTGGACAAGTTGGGGCTGGTGCAGGGCCGCAAGCAAGGCAAGGAACGGTTCTTTTCCACCACCGAACAGGGCATCGAGGCCTGCCAGCGCTACCGCGCCGTACGCGAGGAATGCCTGATCGAGACCCTCGGCGAGATCGGCGTGGACAACGAACGCCTGGGCGAGATCGCCCGCGTGCTGCGTTCGCTTTCCGGGCTTTATGACGAGGCGGCGCGGGCGGCGGCCTCGCTGTGAACCGGCGCCGACCTGGCCGAAACCTGCACTCTTGAAAGTCTGCGTCTGTTGCCCCATCTTGGGGGCGTCATGACGACGCAGCCCACCCCTTATCCCGCGCGCGAAGAACGCTGGCATGTGCGCGTTCATGCCCTGGGCCTGTTGCTGGCGGTGCTCGGGCTGTGCGGTTTGCTGTGGCGCTCCTGGCAATACCACGATGGCTGGCGACTGCTGGCCAGCGCCGTCTATGGGGCCACGCTGATCTTTTCTTTCACCAGTTCGGTGTGTTACCACCGCGCCACCGATCCCGAGCGTCGCCGGTGGTGGCGCCATCTGGATCACATGGCCATCTATCTGCTCATCGCCGGCACCTATACGCCGTTTCTGCTGGTCAGTCTGCACGGGGTCTGGGGCTGGAGTCTGTTGGTGGTGATCTGGGCGCTGGCGCTGGGCGGCATCCTTCAGGAATTCATTCCGACCCGTTACGGTCGCCGCCTGTCGCTGACGCTGTATCTGGGCATGGGCTGGATCGTGGTGGTGGCCATCCAGCCGATGCTGGAACGGGTGCCGGAGCCGGCGTTGTGGCTGTTGCTGGCCGGCGGCCTGCTGTACTCGGCCGGAGTGGCCTTCTATGTGCGCAAATCCATGCCCTGGCATCATGTGATCTGGCACCTGTTCGTGTTGCTGGCGGCCCTGCTGCATCTGGCTGCCGTGGCGATCGTGATCGCCACGCCTTTGGTATAGAATCCCCGTTCTTTGTTTCAGCGGACAGGGTCAGATGAGCGATTGCGGCTGCCATGTGGAGATCACTGATCGCGAGCAGAGCCGGGTGCTGTGGTGGCTGCTGGCGATCAACGGAGTGTTGTTCGTGATCGAGCTGCTGGTGGGGTTGTGGGCCCAGTCCACCGGGCTGATCGCCGATTCCATCGACATGCTGGCCGATGCGACCATCTACGCCATCGGTCTCTATGCCGTGGGCAAGAGTGCCGCGCACAAGGCCCGGGCGGCGCTGATCAGCGGCTATTTTCAGGGTGCATTGGCCGGGCTGATCCTGATCGATATCCTGCGCCGCATCATCATGGGCAGCGAACCGGTGTCGCTGCTGATGATCGGCATGGGTGTGGTGGCGCTGATCGGCAATGTGATCTGTCTGCTGCTGATCCAGCGCCACAAGGATGGTGAGGTACACATGCGCGCCAGCTGGATCTTCTCCAAAAACGATGTCATCGCCAATGCCGGGGTGATTCTCGCCGGTGTGCTGGTCTGGCTGACCGGAAGCCGCTGGCCGGATCTGATCATCGGCCTGATGATCGTGCTGGTGGTACTGCGCGGAGCGGTGCAGATCGTGTCCGAAGCCCGCAAGGAACGCATTCAAGCGAAACAGACGACGTGCTGCGGGTCACAGGAAAATTGTGAGGCCGGCTCCGAAAACGCATGAAGCGCTTGATGTTGGTCCGGTTTTCCTGTCGTTTTCGTATCAATTTGCAACGTTTTGGCTATACTCCCGGCCGCGGAATAAAATGGGAGAAGGATTTGAACACGCATGACTCCATACGGGCCACACGCCCGTTTGCCGGAACAGGCCTGCTGGCGCTGGCCTTGTTGATGATCGCTGCCCTGTTTCCGGGGCAGGCCTCTGCGGAACGGGTGTTCACCGCGCCGCCTCGGGAGAGCAAGGCCGATGGCGAGAAGCTCTATGGCCCGGTGGCCGATCTGCTGACCCGGGTACTGGGTGAAAAGGTGGTCTACCGGCACCCGCGCAGCTGGCTGCACTACCAGCGTGACCTGCGTCAGGACAAGTTCGACATCGTTTTCGATGGCCCGCATTTCATTTCCTGGCGGATCAG
Organism: Gammaproteobacteria bacterium; assembly: GCA_026989015.1. Lineage (GTDB taxonomy): Bacteria > Pseudomonadota > Gammaproteobacteria > S144-22. The sequence continues at coordinate 6,247 of JALSKD010000172.1, read as the reverse complement.
AAAATACGGCCACCGTCCGCTGGCCCGGCTGCCCGGAAAGCTGGGGTTCTACACCCTGGTGGAGAGTGCCAATGAACGCGTCAACCAGGTCTCCGATCTGGTCAATCGCAAGGTCTGCGTGATCGCGCCGCCCAATCTGTCTTCCTTGGCCCTGCTCAACGAATTCCGTGATCCGATCCGTCAGCCCCGTCTGCTGACCGTCAAGGGCGGCATGAAAGGCGTCTATCGGGCTTTCAGGGACGGCAAGTGCGATGCCATGGTGCTGCGCGACCAGTTCTACAACAAGAAGATCGGTGACGAAGACAAGCAGAAGCTGCGCATCGTCTTCCGCAGCAAGCGTTTCACCAACCAGGGCTTCACCGCCAGCAGCCGCATCGATGATGCCGGCGTGGCACGGCTGAAGGAAGCGCTGACCCAGGCGCAACCGGAACTGGTGCCGCTGCTCAAGCGGTTTGCGCCCAAGGCCGATCTGCTGCTCGATGCCCAGCGGAGGGATTACCTGGACGACTATCGGCTGCTCAGCGGGATCATCGTCGGTTGGGAAGTGGACTGAGGGTGGACTTTGCCGAGATCTTCCGGCGTCTCCGGGAGGGTCTGCAGCTGCTTGCGGCCTGGCCCCTGCGCTGGTTCGCGGTTTCGGTTCTGCTGTTCCTGATCGTCGAGGCACTGGCGCTGCTGCCGGTCGTGGGATTCAGCCTCAAGGTGGTGTTGACCGCTTTGTTCGCGGGTACGGTGATGCGTCTGTTCGCGGCGGCTGATCGAGGAGAGCCACCGCCGGTGAGCGGGCTGTTTGCGATCCACCGCCTGGGACTGGGCGGTGGTGTGGCGCTGGCGGTTTCGGCGCTGTTGCCCTTCCATGCCGCGCTGGCCTTGACCGCGTGGCTGCATGGCAGTGGATCGGTGGCCTTTTTCTTCGGCAGCCCGCTGCAGATGGAGCCGCCTCCCGCGGTCGTGTTCCAGAACTTCAAGACCGCTTTCTACCTGTTCTCCGTGCCCTTCGTGTTCGTGGCACCGGCGGTGGCACTGAGGCATCTGGGCGGCTGGACGGCGCTGCGTGAGGCGGTCACTGCGGCGGCCGCGCATTGGCGCGCGCCGGTGCTGCTGTTCCTGTTCTCCTTCGCCTATGAATTGCTGATGGCCCGGTTGCCCGAATTCTTCCCGCTGGCCGGGGTGATCCTGGTTTCGGTGCTGGTGCTGACCTTCTACATTGCCGCGATGCTGGCCTTCACCTATGTGCTGGGGCGGCATGCCCTGGGCGTCCGCGGAAGCACCGACTAGCGGTCCTCATCACGGTTCAGCATGCGGGCGATCAGCCCCGCGATCAGGCTGATGACGGTGATGGCCAGAGCCACCAGCGGCATGCGCCCGGCCACGCTGTCCTGCAGCGTGCCCTGCCAGCTGAAGGTCTGGGTCATCATCAGCAGGATCAGCAGCAGTTCGGCGGCGCCCAGGGTCAGGGCATGGCGCATCGGGTTGATACGCGCAGCGCGGGCGGCAACATAGGGCGGCAGGGCCAAGGACAGCATCCCGATGACGCGCAGCAGGCCGTAGAGCAGGTTGTTGTCCATCCGTTCGGAGAGCAGGGACAGGCTGGCGATGATCAGCACCATGTTGCCGATGATGACGGCCGTCAGCGTGAACAGTCCGGCGATCAGCGCGGCCCGGTCGATGGGTGGCGACGCGCTCATGCAGCCCGTTCCCCGTCGCCGCGCAGGCGGTACAGCGGCCTGTCCCGGTCGTCGATCAGTCCTTCACGCAGCAGCCACTGGCGGGCGTCTTCGGCGTCCTTCTCGAACCAGCCCCGCGCGCTGCCCAGGCGGAAGCTGTAGCCCCAGCGGTCCATGTCGTGCAACGAGCGTTCGCGTCCGAAGCCAGGCAGTTCATCCGCGAGCAGGGTCTGCAGGTAGCAGACGGCGTTCTCCTCGTCGTAGTCGCCGGCGGCGTCGGTATCCAGTGTGACCCGACGCTGGGCATCCATGCAGATGTAATGGCAAGCCTCGTGCAGGATCGAATGGAGCGGAGTGTCGCTGCGGGCGTAGAGCCGGTCGCCGACGAGTCCGGCTTCCTCGTCGCCCCAGAAACTGCCGGGAATGCCTGCGCCATCTTCTACCCGGCCCAGCCGCAGGCGGTAGCGTTGAAGCAGCCGGATCAGTGCGTCCTCGGCATCCAGGTCCGCCAGTCTGAGCACACCGTGGGCGGTCATGGCGTCGCACCCGCATTCTGGCACTGCAACAGGCCGGCGATGGTCTGTTCCAGCCGCCACCATTCTTCCTGCTCGTATTCGGAATGCCGGTGGCGGGTGCGGATGACGAGGTAATTGATGGCGGCGCCGAAGATGCCGAGGATGCCGCCGATGTCGATACCGGGCTGATTGAACAGGTGGCGGATCTGCTTGACCAGCACCATGCCGCGTTCGCTGCGCTGGCGGTGCAGGGCGCGGGTCAGTGGGTTGTCGGCGGACAGTTCCCAGGCGAGGATTTCCTGGGTCAGCGGTCGCTGGCGCAGGGCCTGGATGTGCCGGCGCAGCAACAGTTCCAGGTACTGCGGCAGGCTGTATTCGCTGAGACGGTCCATGTCTTCCTGGATGATTTCGTCGAGTCGCCACCACAGGTCGTGCTCTTCGGCGAAGCGTTCCAGCAGGCCGTCGAAGCCGCCGAAGTAGCGGTAGATCAGCACCTTGTCGCAGCCGGCCTTGCGTGCCACGGCATTGACGCCGACCGCGGGAAAGCCTTGTTCCAGCAGCAGGCTGCCGACCGCATCGAGCAGGCGTTGCTCCGTGCCGGCGCGGCTCATGGCGTCTTCTCCAGTTGCTTCGCCTCGCGCCAGTAGGCTTCCATGCGCTGCAGCTGTTGCGGGGTGAATTGCTGTTCGTCTTCGTGCATGCGTTCCAGCACATGCTGGAAACGGCGGATGAATTTCTCGTTGACCCGGCGCATGGCGGCTTCGGCGTCCAGGTCCAGCTTGCGCGCCAGGTTGACGGCCACGAACAGTACATCGCCCAGTTCGTCCTCGATGGCGTCGCGGTCGCCGCTGGCCACTGCCTCACGCAGTTCGGCGATTTCCTCGTCGAGCTTGTCCAGCACCGGTCCGGCCTCGGGCCAGTCGAAATGGTACTCGGAGGCGGCGGCCTGCAGCTTCTGTGCGCGGGGCAGGGCCGGCAGTTGCGGCGCGATGGCATCCAGCGGTCGCCGAGCGGCGGGCTTTTCCTGTTGCTTGCGTTGTTGCCACAACTCGGCCACGGCGGCGGCATCGGTCGCCGGCTCATGCCGTGGGTCGAACACATGCGGGTGACGGTGGTGCATCTTGGTGACGATACCTTCGATCACATCGCCGATGTCAAAACGGCCGGATTCCTCGGCAATGCGGGCATGGAAGACCACATGGAACAGCAGGTCGCCCAGTTCCTCGCGCAGGCCATTGGCGTCGTCGCTTTCGATGGCGTTGAGCAGTTCGCAGGTTTCCTCCAGCGTGTAAGGGGCGATGCTGCGGTGGTCCTGTTCGAGGTCCCAGGGGCAACCCCGCTCGGGGTCGCGCAGGGCGGCCATCAGCTCGATCAACGGGTTCAGGTCGGCCATCTCAGTCTGCCTGTATGCTCGGCGCGATGGCCTTGAACAGCTGTCGCGCGTAGCGGGCTTTCTTGTCGTCCGGGGCCCGTGACCAGTTGCGGCGGATCTGGCGCAGCTCCTGCCGCTGCAGGTTGGGGTATTCCTCACACAGGGCGTTGATGGCCGGGTCGCCCTCGCTGAGGATGCGTTCGCGCCATTGTTCGCTCAGCCTGAAGCGGATGGCATCGTAGCGGTCAGCGTTTTCGATGCGCTCCACGGCTTCGAGTATCGGCGCCACATCCATGCCGCGCAGCAGTTTGCCGATGAATTGGAACTGCCGTTTCTGCGCGCCCCGCTTGTTGTGCAGCTTCTGTGCCAGCGCGATGGCGTCTTTCAGGGCATCATCGAGCGGTATCGTCGCCAGCCGCTGCGGGTTGTAGGCGGCGAGCGTGCGGCCCAGATCCTGCAGGGCCTTGCTGTCGCGCTTGAGCTGGCTTTTGCTCACCCATTCGATGTCGTCTTCGCCACTGCCGGATTGCGGGTCAAACTCTGCTTCGTCTGCTGACTTCATGTACGGTAGAATGGGCCGATGAAAAAACACGATACTAGCAGCTTGACGCTGTCTTCCGAAAGCCTGGAATCGATCATCGCGGATGCCCTCGACCAGGCCCGAGCGCTGGGTGCCAGCGCCGCCGAGGCCGGCCTCAGTGTCTCCGAGGGCATGAATGTCTCGGTCCGCATGCGCGAGGTGGAGACGGTGGAATACCAGCAGGACAACGGGCTGGGCATCAGCGTCTATTTCGGCCAGCGCAAGGGCAGCGCCAGCACCTCCAGCCTCGATCCCGAGGCGATACGCAAGACCGTACAGGCCGCCTGCGACATTGCTCGGCATACCTCGGAAGACCCCTGCACCGGCCTTGCCGATGCCGAGCTGATGGCCCGCGAGTTTCCCGATCTCGACCTGTGGCACGAATGGCACATCGATTCGGCCGAGGCCATCGACAAGGCGCTGGCCTGCGAGGCGGCGGCGCTGGACAGCAGTGATCTGATCGTCAATTCCGATGGTGCCAGCATCGACATCGGCAAGGGGGTTTCCGCCTATGGCAATACCCACGGGTTTCTGCATTCCGAGCGCAAGACCCGCTACAGCCTCTCCTGCTCGGTGGTTGGCGATGACGGCAACGGCATGCAGCGCGACTACTGGTACGATGTCGCCCGCGCGCCGGAATGGCTGGACAGCCCGGAGGCCATCGGCTGCCGTGCCGCCGAGCGTACCTTGCGCCGGCTCGGCGCGCGCAAGCTCGCCACCGGCGGTCATCCGGTGCTGTTCGTGCCCGAACTGGCCCGTGGCCTGATCGGCCACTTCAACCAGGCCATCGGCGGCAACGCCCAGTACCGCAAGGCCAGCTTCCTGCTCGATAGCGAGGGCGAACAGGTGTTCCCGTCCTTCGTCGATCTGACCGAACACCCCTATCTTCCAGGTCAGCTGGCCTCCGCCAACTACGACGACGAGGGAGTCACGCCGTTCGAAGGCGCTGTGGTGGCACAGGGCGTGGTTCAGACCTATCTGCTGTCCACCTATTCGGCCCGCAAGCTGGGACGCACGAGCAACGGCCATGCCAGCGGGGTGCGCAACCTGCGCGTATCCGATACCGGAGACAGTTTCGAACAACTGCTTGCCCGCATGGACCGGGGATTATTGGTCACCGAGTTGATGGGGCAGGGCGTCAATACCGTCACCGGCGACTACTCGCGCGGCGCCACCGGGTTCTGGGTCGAAAACGGGGAAATCGCCTATCCGGTCGAGGAAATCACCATTGCCGGCAACCTCCGCGACATGCTGCGCGGCATCGTCGCCATCGGCAACGACACCGACCGCCGCGGCAGCATCCACTGTGGCTCCATCCTCATCGATGAAATGATGGTGGCCGGGGAGGGGTGACGCACTCCTTGTTGCCGCTCCCGACATTCCGGTTCCGTCAATGGGTGGAGGGAATGCAGGCAGCATGACGAATAGCCCGATCATTGATGCTGTATGCTCGAGTTGCTCGCTGGCCCATGGTTGGTGGATAGCCCGCCTGGATGACGGCTGCAATTGGTTCGGTCTGCTTGCCCTCACGCCTCAATGCCGCACTGGCATTATCCACTGGCGTGATCTTGATTGTTACACCGCCCCTGCTCATGATGCGGCCATGGCCCATTGGATGTTGCCCGTCGCTCTTCTGCTGATCGCGCTCGGAATGGCGTTACCGGTGGCCATGATCGCCGGTTTTATTGTCGCAGTGGCATGGGCAGTGCCGCTCCTTCTTGAATTGTTGGCCGGAAACGATGCACCCATTTCGCCATTGCGGGCCTCGCTCTTTTGTTTTCAATAGGTTAGGGGCTTCAAGAATGAGCAGCTTGGTGTTGTCCGCAGGGATGCGGGCAAGGGGCGAGAGCAGGATGCGTTGAGCTTTGCGGCGCTTGCCAAGGGAATGACACTTGCCTACGCACCGCGCCTTGATCTGGCCCATTCGAAGCCCTGAATACGATGTAGATGCGTGCCGGGTTAATATTGCCAACTCTTGCCATGGGTGGGTAGTGTTCAGAATTCTGTGTCATTTCTTTAAACTGGAAACAGGAGGAATGATACATGAACGACGACATCACATTCGATATGGATGCAGCCATCAAGGCGCTGCGGGAAGGCAAGGATCTGAGCG
>JALSKD010000171.1 GCA_026989015.1 Gammaproteobacteria bacterium | reverse complement strand
CCGAGCGCGAAATAGCGCCCCAGGCGGCCGCTCATGGCCTGCTGGAAATAGGGGCGGAAACTGAAATTGCGCCCGACGAAGGGGCGTTTGCCGTTCCAGTTGCTGGCGGCCAGGGTGGTGCCGCCGGCGTCCATCAGGTAGGTGTCCGAAGCGCCGGTGATGGCGTTGATGTCTTCGAGGAAACGGTTGGCGAGATCGATGCGCGAACTGTTTCCCGGGTCGAGCAGGGTCTCCACCAGCAGCTGGTTGCGGGCAATCAGTTGTGGCAGAAACTGGTAGCGTGCCAGCTGGGCGTCGAGGTGGCCGGAAAACTGCAGCAGCTGCTGGCGGCTCTCCTGCTGAAGGTTGCGCATGCCGTTGCGCCAGCTGGCCTGCCAGGCCACAAGGGCGATCAGCAGCAGCAGGACTGCGAGGGTGGCAAGATACAGCAGACGGCGCCGGGTACGGATGGACATGGTCGGGTCAGGCAGTGGATCTGGCCCCGCACCCTAGCATTTTCCGGGCATTGCCGTCACCGGCATCCTGCCCCTGGTTCAGAGCTTCTGCTTCTCGCGCATTTCCTCGAAGATGGCGCGGATGTCGCTTTCCCAGCGCTCGAACTGGATGCGCAGGTCCGGGTCAGGGAACAGCGGCTCCAGCGTGGTCGGGTTCATCGCTACCAGCAGCACCGTATCCTTCTCTTTCATCACCGCGATCTTCAGTGGTACATAGGGGATGATTTCCGGGTGTTCCCGGGTCAGGCGACGCATCTCCTGAAACTTGCCAAAGAACACCGATTTGTAGAGATCGGTCTTGTAGCCGAAACCGGACAGGCCTCCGTCGCATTTCTGGATATGGGCGATGCGGTAGCCGTAGTCGTTCAAAGTGGATTTGAGCTGGATCATCGTCTCCTCGAAATCGTCGTGGACACGGACCATCAGCATGTTTTCCGCCTGAGCCGGCAGTGCCAGTACGAGCAGGGCGTAGAGCAGCAGGGTCTTGAGCGTCTTCACAGCGTGGCCTCCTCGATCAGCTCCATCAGGTTTTCGTGCATTTCCTCGGCCAGCGCGCTGAGTTGGTCATTGTTGAACAATTGCGTGGCGACTTTCATGTTCATCAGGTACAGCTTGACCGAACCGTCGTCCTCTTCCACCACGGTCACCCGGCAGGGCAGGATCACACCCAGGCGGGGTTCGATGTTGATCATCTTGTAGAGCAGGTTGAAGTTGCAGAAACGCAGTGACAGCTGTTTCTTGTTGATCTGATCGTCCGGCGCCAGTCCCATCTCCATGTAGCGGTCCGGGAAATAGCGGAAGTTCAGGCCCTTGAGGGTTTCCTTCAGATTGGAAACCGTGGTGACGAAATCATAGGGTGAATCAAAGACAAGCGTCGGCGGTTCCTGCTCCGGTTTCGGGCGCGCATCGTGCTTCTTCTCGAACTGGCGGATGTAGGCCACCAGATCGTCGAGTTCCTGGTCACTGATGCCGAAATCCTTCTGCGAGGGCATGATGGTGCCCGGGCGGCCGTTCCTGATGGTATAGCGGATCCAGCTGTCGGTGGCCGAGCGCAGGAAACCGATGTTGTTGAGCGCCGGGGGTACCACCTTGAACTTGCGCTCGCGCGACAGGGTCACTCCGGTGCCGAGGCCGTTGCTCTTGCCGTCCTCGCCGTGGCAGGCGGTGCATTTTTCCTTGAACAGGCGCTCGCCATTCTGCGGGTTGCCCTGCACCGGGGTCTCCGGCCAGCGCTGTGGCGGTGTCTTACGCCAGCTCATCACATGATCGACGATGGCGTTTACCTGGGCGTCGCTGAGCTTGATGAATGGCGGCATCACCCGCCCAGGCCGTCCGTTGCGGATGGTTTTGAACACATAGTCGCGGGAGAAATGCTCGAGTTTCTCGCCATTGAGCGGCAGGCCGATGCCGCCCATGCCGTTGTCGTTATGGCAGACCGAGCAGTGGCGGGTGTAGAGCGCTTCCCCGTCGGGGGCGGCCCACAGGGCCGACGGCAGCAACAGCAGAGCCAGTGCGGCAAGGAATCGGTTCATGGTATCGGATCCGGTCAGAAATATTAGTGGATACTAATACTGATACCCCAGATTGCAAGGGGCCAATGCCGTTTAATTGATGTGCATCACCCTGGAGCGCCATCCACCCGGGGCCGGCGCAACAGTGGCGCGTTGACCCAGACGAACACTGTGAACCCGAAGATCCACAGCAGCTGGGCCAGCGCAATCCACAGGCTGTAGTGCTGCGGCCAGAAGGCCGTGGGCAACAGGCGCACCAGCGCACCGGCCAGCACCAGCCACTGGGCCAGGCCGATCAGCGGCGAGGGCGATTGTATGTCGCGCCCGGTATGGCCGAGCGTGACCCTCGACATCATCGACAGGGTGATCAACCCGATGCCGCCGAAGGCGAAGGCGTGAAAACCTATGGAACGGGTGAACAGGGTGCTGTGCGGCAGCAGGGCAAACACCAGAAAGCCGAAGCTGATGAACACCAGCGCCATGTACAGCCCCCACAGCAGCGGCTTGCCCCAGATGCCCGGCGTATGCCAGTTGTACAGTCTGATCAGGCTCAGCGCGAACAGTGCCGTGGCCAGCCACCCGCTGATCGCCGGTTCGAGAATGAACACCTCGACGATGGAAAAGGCAAGGAACAGGACCAAAATGGAGACATCCAGCCAGCGCGGGTTGGCCAGTTGCAGCGGATACCCGACACCGCGTTCGATGAAGAACGGAATCACCCGCCGCCCCATCGCCAGCACCAATGCGATCAGCAACAGCAGGCCGCCATAGAGACTCCAGTCCACGCCCTGGTCCAGAACACCCAGCAGACCCAGATAGAAGAAGGCATTGAACAGCCCGATCAGCACGACCTTGGCCAGGATGCCGACCTGCTTCCATTGCCGTACCTTGAGCACCGGTTCGGTGGTGGCCGCCACCAGCAGCAGGTTGAACAGCAGATCGAAGGCCGCCGCCAGCGGCAGCAAGGCATCGCCGAACAGCAGCGTGACGCGGGCCGCCAGCCACAGCAGCAGCAGGATTTTCAGGCGTGCGCCCTGCCAGGTCTGGATGCCGGTCCAGTTGCGGATGGCCGTCAGCAGGAAACCGGCCACCACCGCCAGCGTGTAGCCGTAGATCATTTCATGGGCGTGCCACTGGAAGGGCGCCAATTCCGCAAACGACAGGCTGAAGCCGAATTCATAGACCGCCATCCAGATGCCGATGCTGGCCACGGCGAACAGGCCGGCGGCGAGAAAAAACGGCCGGAAACCGAGCACGAACAGCGAAAAGGGGGCGTCGGAACGCGGGGGATCCTGGATGTTCAGCAAAGCCATGTCTTGACCCGTTTTGGAAGGGAAGGGATAGTCTGCCTCGAGGAGCGGCCTCATGATCCACTCGGGAGCACCGGGCCGCAATGACAAACATCAACGGGCCCGCCATGACCGACCCTCTGCACCGGTTGCTGAAGGAGCAGCGTCTGCCGCCGCACTACCTCGAGGATGTGCGCGCATGCTATCTGCCGCTGGCCGCAGGCATCGCACAAAAACGGCAGGGTTTAGACCGCCCGCTGACGGTCAGCATCCATGGCCCCCAGGGCAGTGGCAAGTCCACCCTGTCGCGGGTGCTTGGCCTGTTGCTGGAACAGCACCACGGGCTGCGTCCGGTGATACTGTCACTGGACGATTTCTACCTCACGCGCCGGCAGCGTCTCGAGCGGGCACGGCGCATTCATCCCTTGTTTGCCACTCGCGGCGTGCCCGGCACCCACGACGAGGCGCTGGCCACCGACATTCTCGATGCCCTGCGCGGCGGGGACTTCAGCGCCCCGCTGCGGCTGCCGCGTTTCGACAAGGCCCGTGACGAACGGCTGCCGCTGCGCGACTGGCCAAGCGTCGAGGCGCCGGTGGATGTGATTCTGTTCGAAGGCTGGTGCAATCACTGTCCGCCCCAGGGCGACGCCGCGCTGGAGAATGCTGTCAATGCCCTGGAACGGGAGGAAGACCCGGATGGCCAGTGGCGACGCTCGGTCAATGAGTTTCTGCGAGACTACCGCCTCAGTCTGTTCCGGCCGGTGGATCTGTTGCTTTACCTGCGCATTCCTTCCTTCGACAAGGTACTGGAATGGCGCGGGCTGCAGGAGCGCAAGCTGCGCCAGCGCCTGGGACAGGGCGTTGGCATGGATGAGGCGGCGTTGCGCCGCTTCATCCAGCATTACGAGCGCCTGACCCGCCACGGCATGGCCGTGCTGCCGGAGATCGCCGATACGGTCATCGATCTGGACGAACGGCACCGCGTTTCGGGCTGGACGCAGAAAGGGTCTCCCTAGACCTCGATGTTGTCGATCAGCCGGGTATTGCCGAGACGGGCGGCGGCGAGCACCACAAGCGGTTCGTTGGCGCTCGGTGGCGACAGTTCCCGGCGTTCGCGAATGGCGATGTAATCGACCGTGAATCCCGACTGGCGCAGTTCTTTGGCGGCTTCGGTGGCCAGGGCATCGAAGTCGCGGCGCCCGTTGCGCAACTGCTCGCTCACCCACTGCAACTGCTGCTGCAGGCGAGGGGCGAGGGCGCGCTGGGCGGAATCGAGGTATTGATTGCGTGAACTCATTGCCAGGCCGTCGGCCTCGCGTACCGTTTCCCCGGCAAGGATGTCGATCGGCAGGTCGAGATCGGCGGTCATCTTCTCGATCATGCGCCATTGCTGATAGTCCTTTTTGCCGAATACGGCCACATCCGGTTGCACCCGCTGGAACAGCTTGAGCACCACCGTGGCCACGCCGTCGAAATGACCCGGCCGGTTTTCACCTTCGAGGGTTTCGGTGATGCCGGGCACCTGTACCCGGGTGATGGCATCCAGACCCTGCGGGTAAAGGTCGGTTTCATCGGGCAGGTAGAGCAGATCGCAGCCGCTGTCCTGCAGGGCGCTGCGGTCCTGTTCCAGTGTGCGCGGATACCGCTCCAGGTCTTCGTCAGGGCCGAACTGCATCGGGTTGACGAAAATGCTCGCCACCACGCGGTCGGCATGATTACGTGCGCGGTCGATCAGCGACAGGTGGCCGGCATGCAGGTTGCCCATGGTCGGCACGAAGGCAATGCGCTGGCCGCGGCGTTTCCAGTCGCCGATCTGCCGGCGCAGGCCGGACAGGGTTGTGCTGACGATCATCGCTCAGTCAAACCCCTGATCGGGACCGGGGAAATCGCCGTTCTTGACCGCGGCGACATAGGCTTCGACGGCGGCGCGCAGGGATGGGCTGCCATCGTTGAAGTTCCTGGAGAAACTGGGCGGGCGGCCGGGGGTGATACCGAGCATGTCCTGGAGGACCAGGATCTGGCCGTCGCAGTCTGCGCCGGCGCCGATGCCTATGACCGGAATGCTCAGTTCGGCGGTGATCTCGGCCGCCAGCCGGCGTGGCACGCATTCCAGCAGCATCAGGTCGGCGCCGGCCTCTTCCAGTTCCAGCGCCAGGTCCTTCATGTGACGGGCGCTGTCCGCATCGCGGCCCTGCACCCGGTAGCCGCCCATCTTGTGCACCGATTGCGGCTGCAGCCCCAGATGAGCGCAGACCGGAATGCTGTGCTCGGCCAGCAGGCGCACCGTCTCCAGTTGCAGGTCGCCGCCTTCCAGCTTGACGATCTGGGCGCCGCCCTCCTTGAGCAGGCGGGTGGCATTGTCCAGCGCCTGTGGCAGCGAATTGATCGATCCGAAGGGCATGTCGGCCATCAGCAGGGCATGATCGAGCCCCCGGCCAACGGCACGGCAATGGTAGACGATGTCATCGACGGTGACCGGCAGCGTGGTGTCCTGGCCCTGAATCACCATGCCCAGTGAGTCGCCGACCAGCACCACCTCGACGCCCGCCTGTTCCAACAGGCATGCAAAGCTGTAGTCGTAGGCGGTCAGGCAGGCGAATTTCACGCCGTCCTGCTTGAGCGACTGCAGGTGCGGCAGGGTGATCTTCTTGTCGAGCGGCTTGGGTGTGTACATGGCGAGCGGGCCGGACCCTGAAAAGCGCGAAGTATTGCACCCTGCCGGAGGCGATGCAAACCGCGTCGGGCCAGCTCAATCCAGGCGTTGAAGACGCAGCTCGGGTGCGTTGGCGAGCAGGGCGCCAACGGTACCGGCACCGGGAATCCGTTGCCGCGGGTCGATGTCGGCCATTGGTTGAAGCACGAAACGGCGTGCGGTCATGCGCGGGTGGGGCAGCGTCAGGCGTGACGTGTCCATGATCCGGTCGTCGTAGAGCAGCAGGTCGAGATCCAGTGTGCGCGGGCCATTGACGACACCGGCAATGCGCTGTCTGCCGTGTTTCTGCTCGATGTCCTGCAGGGCATCGAGCAGGTGCAGTGGCTCGAGGGCGGTCTTCAGGCGGGCCACGGCGTTGATGTAGTCGTCCTGAGGGATGTCACTGACCGGTTCACTGAGGTACAGCGGTGAACGGGCGACGAGACGGGTTGTGGGCAGCGCTTCCAGCGCCTCGAAGGCGCGGAGCAGTTGCTGCCGCGGGTCGTTCAGGTTGGCGCCGAGGCCGACCCAGGCATCATGGGTTGCTTTCACGGCGCTCCTCGCCACGGGGCTTGCCCCGTCGTCGGCGCCGCGGCCGTTGTCCCGCCGGTTTGCGCGCCGGCGCGATCTGCGGGTTGTCTTCCTGAAACAGGGTCCACCACTCGCAGAGCTTGTGCGGGGTCAGGCCGACCATCGATTGGATGCAGAAGAAATCGTAGGCGGCGCGGAAATTGGGGTGGGCCATCAGCCGCAGCGGTTGCTTGCCGCGGGTGTTGGTGAAGCGCGGCTGCAGGTTCCAGATATTTTTGGCGATCTCGCTGAAACGGCGTGGGACGGCGATGCGGCGCACCTGGTCGGCAAAGATCTCGCGACCGGCGCTCTGCAGAGCGGGGATGGTGCCCATCTCCTTCGATTGCAGCTGGATTGCCCGCTGATGCACCAGCGGCCACAGCAGGGCGGCGAAGATGAAGGCCGGGGATACCGGCTTGTCCTCGCGCACCCGGCGGTCGGTGTTGACCAATGCCTGCTCGATGAAATCCAGCATCACCTCGGAGGGGTCGGAACGCAGGTAGCGGTCCAGCGACGGAAACAGGTACTGCAGCAGGTGGTATTCGCGCAGCAGCTCGTAGGCGCGCAATGCGTGCCCGGAATGGAACATCTTGAGGATTTCGTCGTACAGCCGCGCCGGGGGGATGTCGGCGAGCAGGTGTCCCCAGTCGTGGATCGCCTCGGCGGCGGCGGGGTCGATCTCGAAGTCCAGCTTGGCGGCGAAGCGCAGCGCGCGCATCATCCGTACCGGGTCTTCCTTGTAGCGGACCTCGGGGTCGCCGATCAGCCGCAGCTGGCGGCGGCGGATGTCTTCCATCCCCCCGGCGTAGTCGATGACCGAGAAATCGTGGATGTCGTAATAGAGGGCGTTGACGGTGAAGTCGCGGCGCAGCGCGTCTTCCTCGATGCTGCCGAAGGTGTTGTCGCGCAGGATGCGGCCGTTTTCATCCAGTTCGGTTTTCGGTGAGTCGGTGGTCAAGGCGCGGAAGGTGGCGACCTCGATCACCTCGCGGCCGAAATGGACATGGGCGAGGCGGAAACGGCGGCCGATCAGGCGGCAGTTGCGGAACAGGGCGCGGACTTCATCGGGAGTGGCGTCGGTGGCGACATCGAAGTCCTTGGGCTTGAGGCCGAGCAGCAGATCCCGCACGCCGCCACCGACCAGACAGGCGCGATAACCCGCCTTGTCCAGCTTGTACAACACCTTCAGCGCGGCATCGGAGATGTCGCGGCGGGAGATGCTGTGTTCGGGACGGGGGATGATGTTGGCTTCGGCGCTCGGGCTTCCCTGGGTCACGGTTTTGGTTCAAATCGGAATTGCACCCATCATAGCATCGGCGGGCGCCGGGGGGTATCGCCAAAGCGGCCGACAGGGCGCGGTGGGATGCTCGGCGGCGGTCAGGGCCACAGCCACAGCAGCAGTCCGAAGGCCGCAGTGATCAGCAGCAACAGCAGCAGCCGGAGCAACAGCCGACGCAGGGTGCGGCTGCGCTGGGCGCGGTAGCCGTCTTCCACCAGTGACCGCATCCATTCGAATTCCTCGCGGTTGACCGGGTCGGGGTGGTCGGGTTCATCCTCCAGCTGGCGCAGCGTGCCACGGATGCGCTGCAGGGTGCGTTCGGCTTCGAGCTTGCGGGCCTGTTCCGGGTCCATGCCGATTCCCTCTGACATCGGAGCGCCTACTGTATCGCCGCCGGGCAGCGCTGCGCAAGCCTCAGCGTTCCGGCAGTTCCTTGATGTACAGGTCCTGTTTGCTGTAGGGGATTTCGATGCCCTCGGCATTGAAACGGTTGTAGATGGCTTCCAGCAGGCCGTCGATGGCGCGTCCGCGCAGTTCGGGATTGGCCACCCAGCACAGCAGTTCACAATCGAGGCTGGAGGCACCGAAGGCGCGGAAGCGCACGCGGGGTTCCGGTGTCGCGCAGGCCAGCGGATCGGCCTCGGCGATGTCCATCAGGATGCGCCGTACCTGGGCCATGTCGGAGCCATAGGCGACACCGACCGGGATGCGGACCCGGTATTTCTCGTGCGGCCCCCCGGACTCGTTGATGACCTTGGAGTTGCCCATCACCGAATTGGGGATGGTCAGTTCCACATCGTCGCGCGTCAGCAGCCGTGTGCTGCGGATGCCGATGTCGGTCACCTTGCCGCGTTCGCCGCTGTCGAGCACGATGTAATCGCCGATCTTGTAGGGGGCATCAGTGAGGATGAACACGCCGGAGATGAGGTTGGCGATGGTGTCCTTGGCGGCGAAGCCGATGGCGATGCCGGCGACTCCGGCAGAGGCCAGCCAGGCCGTCATGTCGATGCCCCAGGCGCTGAAGATCATGTAGGTGGCGGCGGCGATGATGATCAGCGTCGCCAGATTGTTGAACAGCGGCAGCGTGCGCGGCTGGATGAAGCCCGTGCGGTGGCGGCTGGCCACCGCGTTGAGGATGATTTTCGAGAAACGCACCGCGAACACCGTCCACACCAGGATGCTGATGCTCTGCAATACGGCCATGATGTTGGCCTGTACGGTTTCGCCGAGCGGGGTCAGGCGCACCGCGATCGACAGGCCGATCATCAGCAGCATGTAGAACAGCGGCGGCCGGATGATCTCGACCAACTGATCATCGAAGACGAAGGAGGTCTTGCGCACCAGCCTCCGCAGCAGGGCCTGCAGCAGCCCGGTGAGCAACCAGGCCATGAACAGGGCGACCACGGCGACGATCACGGCCTTCAGCCAGGGATTCTCGCCCAGCAGGTCCAGCCAGGGGCGGATGTTCTGTTCCAGGTCGTTCATGGATGCCTTCCTCCTGTCGTTGTGGTGTCCCTGCGGCTCAGCTTGCGGCCTGCTGCGCCTCCAGTGCTTCCCAGCGTGCGAACAGCCGTTCCAGTTCCTCTTCCAGTTGCCTGAGTTGATCCTGCCGCTGACGGATGAATCCGCTGTCCTGCTGATAGAAATCCGGCTCCGCCATCTCGCCGTGCAGCGCTTCGATCTGTTGTTCGAGTGTTTCGATCTTGCGTGGCAGGGCCTTCAGCTCCTTCTGCTCGTTGAAGCCGAGACGGTTGCGTTTCGGCTGCGGCTTCGGTTTGGTCGCGGGAGACGCGGCGGCCCTGGTGGTGGATACCGCGGGCGGCCGCTGGCGCAGCCAGTCCTGGTAGCCGCCGATGTATTTGCGCACCCGGCCCTGACCCTCGAAGACGAAGCAGTAATCGACGATGTGGTCGATGAAGGCCCGGTCGTGGCTGACCAGCAGCAGTGTGCCGTCGAAATCGAGCAGGCGTTCTTCGAGCAGCTCCAGGGTGTCGATGTCGAGGTCGTTGGTCGGCTCGTCCATCACCAGCAGGTTGAACGGGCGGGCG
>JALSKD010000170.1 GCA_026989015.1 Gammaproteobacteria bacterium | reverse complement strand
GCTCCGATGGTCCGTTCCTCCTACCATGCCGACCTGCAGGCCAGCGGGATCCTCTGACCTGGCGGGTGCCGGTCATGTCCGGCGGGCAAAAAATCCCGGTAAAATCCAGATCTTCTGATACATATAGGGGTAAGTACGGCCATTCCGACCCATGTGTGGCCGGATCGTCGACCCCGAAAACGAACAGAACCGGAGAATCCTCCCGCATGAACATCAAGCCTGTTACCCCCTGGGCCTGGCTGGCAGTGCTGCTTACGGCAATGATGCCGCTTGCCGCGGCCGCCAGTGAAGGTGCCATGAACCGCCTCGATCTGACCACCCACTGGGTCGGTTACGCATCGATCGCCGTGTTCGTCGCGGCCTATGCCCTGGTCATGGCCGAGGAGTTCCTCCACCTGCGCAAATCCAAGCCGGTAATCCTGGCAGCGGGCATCATCTGGCTGATGATCGGTCTGATCTATGCCCAGAATGGCGACACCAAAACCGCCGAGGAGGCGATCCGCCACAATATCCTCGAATACGGCGAGTTGTTCCTGTTCCTGCTGGTGGCGATGACCTACATCAACGCCATGGAAGAGCGGCAGGTATTCGGTGCGCTCAAATCCTGGCTGGTGAGCAAGGGATTCACCCTGCGCCAGCTGTTCTGGATCACCGGCATCCTCGCCTTCTTCATCTCGCCGATCGCCGACAACCTGACCACGGCCCTGCTGATGTGCGCGGTGGTGATGGCCGTGGGCGGAGACGACAAGAAGTTCGTCATGCTGTCCTGCATCAATATCGTCGTCGCCGCCAATGCCGGCGGCGCCTTCAGCCCCTTCGGCGACATCACCACGCTGATGGTCTGGCAGAAGGGCATTGTCGATTTCTGGACCTTCTTTACCCTGTTCCTGCCGTCGGTGGTCAATTTCCTGGTGCCGGCCGCCATCATGTCCCTGTGGGTGTCGAAGGAACAACCGGAAGCGCTGGACGAAACCATTGTCATGAAACCCGGCGCCGTCGCCATCGTGGTGCTGTTCGTGGCCACCATCGCTACCGCGGTCAGCTTTCACAATTTCGTTCACCTGCCGCCGGTGGCGGGGATGATGACCGGCCTGTCCTACCTGATGTTCTTCGGCTACTACCTGAAGAAGAAGGGGGCCTATCAGAGCACCCACGGCAGTGGCGGTGAACTGGTCAAGGAAACCCATGACGAATACTTCGATATCTTCAACAAGGTCAAGCTGGCGGAATGGGATACGCTGTTCTTCTTCTACGGGGTCATTCTCTGTGTCGGAGGGCTCGGCCTGATCGGCTATCTGGCGCTGGTTTCGGAACTGATGTATACCGACCTTGGACCCACCGTGGCCAACTCGCTGGTGGGCGTGCTCTCGGCCATCGTCGACAATATTCCGGTGATGTTTGCGGTACTGACCATGAATCCCGACATGTCCACCGGGCAGTGGCTGCTGGTGACCCTGACCGCCGGTGTCGGCGGCAGCATGCTCTCCATTGGTTCCGCTGCGGGCGTGGCATTGATGGGGCAGGCGCGCGGCGCCTACACCTTCTTCGGACACCTGAAGTGGACACCGGTGATCGCGCTGGGCTATGTGGCCAGCATCTATGCCCATATGTGGATCAACGCAGCGCTGTTCGAGTGAGCGCTTCGGTGGCGGAGTGGGTTGATCCGCCGCCGGTTGCCGCTCAGGCTGCAGTCGTTCCATTCGTGGAGTGTAAACAGGGCAGAGGATGCCCCACAGTTCGGGTGAACCGAACAGGAGGAGTACCGTGGACATGTTCAAGCAGCATCCGGCAATCCTTGCCATCGGAATGGCGCTGCTGCTTTCTGCCCCCGGGCTCGTGGCCCAGACTGGCGACGATTATCTCAGGCAACTGGATTCGGAAGCCAGCGACCTGAATCTGGATGCCGAAACACGGGGCCGAAAGGAGGGCGAGGGTGACATGCGCAGCGCAGTGAGGCTGACCGAGGTGCCCGCCGACGATGCCTCAGAGCTGGCTCCGGGCCTGTCACGGGAGGCCTTCGAGGCATCGCTGAAACGCAATTACATGGGCAGTTACACCTTCTTCCTGCGGTTGTCGCCGGAACGGCGGGATGCCCTTTACGCGAGCTACCTGAAAGACCCCGATCCACAGCGGCTGCGCGACAGGATACTCAAGGCGTTGAAACAGCAAAGAGGGAAGCCATGATACGCACTGTTTTTGCCATACTGTGGTTAAGCCTGCTGGCACCGGCGGTTCAGGCACTGGAAGTCCGGCTCACGCCCGAGCGAGAATATGTGGAAGTGATCCACGACGGCCGTCTGGTCAAGATCATGCGTATCCAGGATCAGGACCACAAGCTGGAGGGAAGCTTCGCCAAGACCTCGCGCAAATGCCCGCCCTTCTGCATCCAGCCGATGGAGGTGGCGCCGGGTGTCAAAACCATCGGTCAGGTCGAGCTGTTCGACTTCATGGAACAGGAACTGCTCGACGGCACCGGGCTGTTGATCGATGCGCGCACACCGTCCTGGTGGAAACGCGGCACCATTCCCGGCTCGGTGAATATCCCCTTCACCGTGTTCTCACTGGACAAGGACGACCCGAAGCTGCTCGAGGTGATGGACCGTCTGGGTGTGCGCAAGCGCAACAATGTGGGTGGCTTCACCCGGTTGCTGGAGAAGACCGGTCTGCTCGATGGCGACGAGAAAACCGATGACTGGGATTTCAGCCGTGCCAAGACACTGGTGCTCTGGTGCAACGGCATGTGGTGCGGGCAGTCGCCGCGGGCGATTCGCGGCCTGCTCAAGCTCGGCTATCCGCCCCACAAGCTGCGCTATTACCGGGGCGGCATGCAGGCCTGGCAAAGCCTGGGCCTGACCGTGGTCGAACCGGAGTGAGTGCGTTCAGGGCTTGAGGGTCTGGACGCCCTTTTCACCGCCGAGCAGCAGTACATCGGCGCCGCGGTGGGCGAACAGCCCCACCGTGACCACGCCGGGGATCTGGTTGATCTCGGTTTCCAGCGCCGACGGATCGAGGATGTCCAGCCCGTGGACATCGAGGATCTCGCAACCGTTGTCGGTGAAATAATCCTCGCGCCACACTGGCTGCCCCCCCAGCGCCACCATGCGCCGCGCCACCAGGCTGCGCGCCATCGGAATCACCTCCACCGGCAATGGGAACGCGCCGAGACGGTCCACCAGCTTGCTGTCGTCGGCGATGCAGACGAAGCTGCGGCTGGCCTCGGCGATGATCTTCTCGCGCGTCAGCGCGCCGCCACCGCCCTTGATCAGCTGCAGATGGCGGGTGGCTTCATCGGCGCCGTCCACATAGATCGACAGCTCGTCCACGGAGTTGAGGTCCATCACCGGGATGCCGTGCTGCTTGAGCCGCTCGGTGGAGGCTTCGGAGCTGGACACGGCGGCCTCCACCGCGCCTTTCATCTTCTGTGCGAGGATGTCGATGAAATGGTTGACCGTGGAGCCGGTGCCGACGCCGAGTACCGTGCCCGGCTGGACATAGTCGAGGGCGGCTTCGGCGGCGATGCGTTTCTTGTCGTCGGGGGTCATGCTGAAAATCCTGGGTTCCTGATTGATCCTCCAATAGTACCGATTGGGGCGTGAAAAGTCATGAAATCACGCTTTTATGGTGCTTTCTTGATTCTTGCTATTGCCTGCCCGCGGGCCATTCCCGATAATGCCCGCTCATTTTCGAGGTGAAGCGATGCCGGCACGCAATTTTCTGGAAAAAGTTCTTGTCGCCCGCGTCTATGACGTGGCCGAGGAGACGCCGCTGGACCCGATGCCCGGCATTTCGCAGCGCCTCGGCAACCGGGTGCTGCTCAAGCGCGAGGATCTGCAGCCGGTGTTCTCCTTCAAGCTGCGCGGCGCCTTCAACAAGGTCTACCGTGTTCTCGAACGCCAGCCCGACATTCAGGGCGTGATCGCAGCCTCGGCCGGCAACCATGCCCAGGGCGTGGCGCTGGCGGCGCGTCACCTGGGCATCAAGGCGGTGATCGTGATGCCGGCGACCACGCCACAGATCAAGATCGACGCGGTCAGGGCCCTGGGCGGAAAGGTGGTGCTCTCCGGCGAGAGTTACGATGAGGCCTATGCTCATTCACAGGAACTGGCCGGCAAGGAGCAACTCAGCTTCATCCATCCCTATGACGACATCGAGGTGATGGCCGGCCAGGGCACCATCGCCCACGAGATCATCCGGCAGTACCCCAATGGCATTGATGCCATCTTCGTTCCGGTCGGCGGCGGTGGACTGATCGGCGGTATCGCGGGCTTTCTGAAGACGGTGCGGCCGGATATCCGCATCATCGGCGTGGAACCGGAGGATGCCGCCTGCCTGGCGGCGGCGATGCAGGCCGGGCGCCGGGTCCGGCTCAGGGAGGTCGGCATCTTCGCCGACGGAGTGGCGGTGCGTCAGATCGGCGAGCTGACCTGGAAGATGCTGCGTGACCGGGTGGACGAGGTGATGACCGTCTCCACCGACCAGATCTGCGCGGCGATCAAGGACACCTATGACGACACGCGCGCCATTTGCGAGCCGGCCGGTGCCGTTTCGCTGGCGGGCCTGAAGAAATACGTGGCCGAAAAAGGCGTCCGTGACCAGACGCTGATCGCCATCAACAGCGGCGCCAACATGAATTTCGATCGCCTGCGCCATGTCTCCGAGCGCGCCGAAATCGGCGAGCAACGGGAAGCCCTGCTGGCGGTGGAGATTCCCGAGCGGCCGGGCAGCTTCAAGCAGTTCTGCCAGCTCATTGGCAAGCGTCAAATCACCGAGTTCAATTACCGCTATGCCGATGCCGTGCGTGCGCGGGTGTTCGCGGGCATTCAGCTTTCCCGTGGTGCCGAGGAGAAGGAACAGATCATCCGGTCCCTGCTGAAGAAGGGCTATGGCGTCGAGGACATGACCGAGAACGAGGTCGCCAAGCTGCACACCCGCTATATGGTCGGCGGCCACCCCGGAGAGGAGTTGACCGACGAGCGGCTCTATCGCTTCCAGTTTCCGGAAAAGCCGGGGGCCTTGCTGCGTTTTCTGACCGAAATCGGCCGGCGCTGGAACATCAGCCTGTTCCACTACCGCAACCACGGCGCCGATTACGGACGAATCCTGATGGGCATCCAGGTGCCGCCGGCCGAGCGGCGTGAATTCAACCGTTTCCTCGACGGGCTGGATTTCCCGCACTGGGACGAGACCGAAAACGCCGCCTACCGGCTGTTCCTGCGCTGAAC
Organism: Gammaproteobacteria bacterium; assembly: GCA_026989015.1. Classification (GTDB taxonomy): domain Bacteria; phylum Pseudomonadota; class Gammaproteobacteria; genus S144-22. The sequence goes on along the minus strand of JALSKD010000170.1, from coordinate 4,734 downwards.
CGCAGGCTCAGCCCTGCGGCAGTATCAGCTCCCGCTCGGTGACGATCGCGTCCAGCGGCACATCCCAGGGCTGGCGTGGCAGCGCCGGGTGTTCCTGCAGCGCATGGGCCACACCGATCAGCCGGGGCCGCTGCCAGTGGCGGCGCGCGAGGCGAAAGGCCAGGCTGCGGTCGTAGAAACCACCACCCATTCCCAGACGGTTGCCCCGCCGGTCGAAGGCCAGCAGCGGCATGAGGACGATGTCCAATGCCCGGGCGTCGCGGGTTTCTCCCCAGTGCACATCCGGCTCCAGTATGCCGTAGCGGTTCAGCTTCCAGCGGCGGGTGCTGGCCAGCGGGGCGAAACGCAGCCTGGGCGCCCACAGTTCGTGCAGCATCGGCAGCCAGGGGTGGTGGCGGCCCGGGTGCTCCAGCCAGGGGTCGAGCGAGAGCTCGCCCTTGCAGGACAGGTAACCGGCAATGTGCTGCGGGCGCGCGAAACGCAGCAGGCGGTCGAGTCGCGCCTTAAGCCGATCCGCGTGGCGGGCCTGGGTTTCGGCGTCGAGCGACTGGCGGAGGTGCCGGTAATGGCGGCGCAGCTGGGCAGGGTTGTTGTCCAAGGGGCAGAAAGAAAAAGCAGGAAAAGCCAACCGCGGCGCCGTCGCATTCCATCAACCTTGAACCAGAGGTTCAGGTGGGGTAATCGGGGCTTCCTCAGGCTTCCCGAACGGATCCGGGCATGCTCACCAGAAGACCACTAAAAACCCCGAGGTTGACAATTAGGCTCAAGGGTTTTTCAGGTGCTGACGCACGCCGCAGTCGGTAATCATGATCATACGCCAGAAAAACGGCTTCTGCCCAAGAAAAATTTTATGGCCCTTGACGGGCGTCAAATTTCCAGTTGACGGGCGTTCTGCAAGGCCTCGGCGATCTTGCTTTCGAGGCTCTTCAGTCGGGGGGTCAGGGTTTCGGTGATGTCGCTGTCGAGCTGGCTGTTGTGCAGCAGTTCGTGGGCGATGTTCAGCGCGGCGATGACCGCGATGCGCTCGGAACCGATGATGCTGCCCTTGTCGCGGATTTCGCGCATCTTGCCGTCGAGGTATTCGGCCGACTCCAGCAATGCGGCCTGCTCGCCGGGCGGACAGGCGATCTTGTATTCCTTGTCGAGAATGGTGACGCTGATCGGCAGCGGGTTGTTCATGAACTCAGCTCCAGGGATTTGAGGCGCGAGATCATGGCTTCCACGCGGCTGCGCGCCAGTTCCGTTTTTTCGATCAGCTGGGCGCGTTCGGTCATCAGCTGATCCTGCTGGTGGCGCAGGCTGGTGTTCTCCTGCTTGAGCAGGTTGACGGTATCGATCAGCGCGTCGATCTGGGATTCCAGCCGTTGCAGGTCCGATTCGGTATAGGTCGTCTTCTTGGAATCCATGGCGCATTCTTGGTGATGGGGGAACGGCTGTCAACCGGCATGGCGGCTGTGGCAACCGCCATGTAGAATAAAAAAATTCCACCCCACGATCAAACCGCCGAGGTTGCGCGAAGATGCAGGAATACGAACCGGTACAGGCTTGCCTGGTGCGCCTTGGCGCCAATATCGACGCCGCCGAGGCCCAGGGCATGGCCTGCGGCCTGCTGATGGGCAACGAACAGTTCGATGCCTGGTTACGCAACGCCTTCGATGATCCGCCGGACGAGGCGGACCTCAATGCGCGGGACTGTCTTGACCGCCTGCGCCGTTTCTACGAGGAGACCCGGGTGATGCTCAATGCCGAGGATTTTGCGCTGGAGCTGCTGCTGCCCGACGAGGACGAAGAGTTCACGGCACGGCTGATGGCGCTGGCGGACTGGTGCCAGGGCCTGCTCTATGGTCTCGGCGTGCTGGGCGAGCAGCGTCTGCAGCGGCTCTCCGACGAAGGCCGCGAATGCATGGACGATCTGCTCGAGATCAGCAGGCTCTCCCACGATGAGGAAGCCAGCGAAGAAAACGAGAACATGCTGGCCCAGCTGGCGGAGCATGTGCGTCTGTGCGTCATCTATCTCAACGAAGAACTGAACCCCGTTTCCCCCACGCCACCGGTACAGCAGTGATGAACCCGAACGAATTCAAGCGCCGCCGCAAGCAACTGATGCGGATGATCGGCAAGGGCAATATCGCCATCCTCGCGGCCGCCCCGCAGTGCATCCGCAACCGCGATGTCGAGTACCCCTACCGTCAGGACAGTGATTTCCTCTATCTCAGCGGCTTTCTCGAGCCGGAATCGGTGCTGGTGCTGGTGCCGGGCCGGGATCACGGGGAATACATCCTGTTCTGCCGCGAGAACGACCCGGAACAGGAAACCTGGCACGGCCGCCGTGCCGGGCAGCAGGGCGCGGTGGAAACCTACGGCGCCGATGACTCCTTTCCGATCAGTGACATCGACGACATCCTTCCGGGCCTGCTGGAAGGCCGGCAAAAGGTGTTCACCGCCATTGGCCGCTATCCGGATTTCGATCAGCGGCTGATGGGCTGGGTCAACCGCATCAAGCGTCAGTCGCGCAGCGGCGCCCATGTGCCCTACGAATTCGTCGCCATCGACCACCTGCTGCACGACATGCGTCTGTACAAGAGCCGCGCCGAGATCAGCGCCATGAAAAAGGCGGCGCGCATTTCCATCGCGGCCCACAAGCGCGCCATGCGCCTGTGCCGGCCGGGTCTGCACGAATACGAGATCGAGGCCGAGTTCGCCCACGAGTTCCGCCGCAACAACGCCGAGCACGCCTATTCGCCGATCGTCGGTGGCGGCGCCAATGCCTGTATCCTGCACTACACCGAGAACAACCAGCCGCTGAACGACGGTGAACTGCTGCTGATCGATGCCGGCTGCGAGGTTGAGGGCTACGCCTCCGACATCACCCGCACCTTCCCGGTCAACGGGCGCTTCACCCCGGCCCAGCGCGATATCCACGAGATCGTCTGGCAGGCACAGAAGGCCGCGATTCGCAAGGTCAAACCCGGCAACCACTGGAACGATCCGCACAATGCCGCGGTGCGGGTCATCACCAAGGGGCTGGTGGAACTCAAGCTGCTCAAGGGCAATGTCACCCGTCTGATCAAGGAGGAAGCCTACAAGCGTTTCTACATGCACCGTACCGGTCACTGGCTGGGGCTGGATGTACACGATGTCGGCGAATACAAGGTCGGCGACCAGTGGCGCCTGCTCGAACCCGGCATGGTGATGACGGTGGAACCGGGCATCTACATTCCCGCCCACAGCAAGGGCGTGCACCGCAAATGGTGGAACATCGGCGTGCGCATCGAAGACGATGTGCTGGTCACCCGAACCGGCTGCGAGGTGCTCACCGCAGGCCTGCCTAGCCGGGTGGAGGAGATCGAGGCCTTCATGACGGAGGAGCGCTGAACACATGAAACAGGATGTCTGCATCATCGGCGGTGGTCTGGTCGGACTGTCCGCGGCGCTGGCTTTGGCACGCCTGGGGCGCTCGGTGGTGCTGCTCGAAGCCCGTGACCTGGCGGTGGTCGAACCGCAGGCGATGGATGCCCGCTCCATTGCGCTGTCGCTGTCCAGCCAGCGCATCTTCGAGGCGCTGGACCTCTGGGGCGACCTGCGCCCCAACTGCGCGCCGATCCGCCACATCCATGTCTCCAGCGCCGGGCATCTGGGCGCCACCCGGCTGCATGCGGAAGAACTGGGTCTGGACGCCATGGGCCAGGTCATCGAATACCACCTGCTGCAACAGACCCTGCTGGTCGAGGCCGAACGGGAAAAGGCCATCGAGCTGCGTTTTCCGGCCAGCGTCGAGGCCGTGCACCCGCACCACGACCGCGTGGTCATCGACACCCGCATCGACGGGCATCCGCAGCCGGTCGAGGCGCGCCTGTTGCTGCTCGCCGACGGCGGTCAGTCGGCGCTTGCCGAGCAGCTGGGCCTGCAACGCCAGCAGCAGCCCTACGGCCAGACCGCGATCGTCGCCAACCTGCGCGCCGAGCGGGACGGTGAAGGCTGGGCCTGGGAGCGCTTCACCGCCGACGGCCCGATGGCCTGGCTGCCGCTGACGCGCGGGCGCTACGCACTGGTATGGACGCTGCCCCCGCAGCAGGCCGAGTCCATGCTGCAGGCCGCCGACGATCTGTTCATCGATGCCCTGCACCGGCGTTTCGGTTACCGCCTCGGCCGCCTGCTGGAGGTCGGTCGGCGCGGGCATTTCGAACTGACGCTGCGGCGCGCGCGTCCGCTCACCGGCCCCCGCTGGGTGCTGATCGGCAATGCCGCCAACACCCTGCATCCGGTGGCCGGTCAGGGCTTCAACCTGGCGCTGCGCGATGTGGCCGCGCTCAGCGACAGCCTGCAGGGACGGGATCTGTCAGAGCCGCTGGACGATATGCTGGCGGACTATGCCCGCCGGCGCGCAGCGGATCAGGAACACACCATTCGCTGGGGCAACCGCCTGGTGTCCCTGTTTTCCAATGACCTGCCGCTGCTGGGCCATGCCCGGGCCGCCGCCTTGGGCCTGCTCGAACGCTGCCCGCCGCTGAAGGCGGAGCTGGCCTGGCAGGGCATGGGCTACGGCGCCGGCGGACTGTCCGGGCTGATGCGGGGGCGGCCGTGAACGGCCGAGCGCAGCGGGCGTTCGATGTGCTGGTGGTGGGCGCCGGTCCGGTCGGTGCCGCTGCCGCACTGATGCTGGCGCGCAAACAGTGGCGGGTTGCGGTGGTGGAACGGCAGGATCTGACGCAGCTGCGCGCACCTCGGGAAGAT
>JALSKD010000169.1 GCA_026989015.1 Gammaproteobacteria bacterium | reverse complement strand
ACTTCCTGCTTGCGCTTCGCCGACCACCGTTTCGGTTGCTTCTTCTCACTCATGGACACCTCCTGTCGCTACTTCACTCTACGACCAAATTTGTGTCCAGTTTATTCGAGGGGCAACCCAGCTGTTGCGTTTTCGGCGTTTCGACCGACTCGTCGCTAGGGGGTGACATACTGGTAGCCCTGCTTTTGCAGGTCCACCAGGCGGCTGAGGATGTTGCGGTTGAGACGGGCGGGGAAGGCCGGGTCCAGACGATCGTGCAACCGGCGGTAGTTGGTTTCTCCGGCTTCCAGGACCAGGCCTTTCTGCAGCAGGGCCGCCAGCCGTTGTCGGTTGGCGCCCTTCAGTCGTTCCCGTGTCAGCAGTTGCAGACTCTCGCCCTGCAAGAGCATGCGGATTTCCGGCCGTTCGCCGTCCAGCCCCTTGTACAGGTTCTCGATATTGTTGAGCGCGCGTTTCAGCGTCACCGGCTTCAGCTGGTGCAGGTGGTAGACGATGCGCGCCGGGTCGGCCTGCAGTCCGTTGCTGATCATCAGCAGCAGCGGCAGCAGCCAGAGGCAGGGCGAGGGCTTCATGGCGTCAGCCGCGGATGTAGGCCCAGCCTTCCTTCTGCCGGCGGATGACTTCCACCACGCCCGAGTCGATCAGTCGGACCTGGGGGATCAGCCGGATGTGCAGGCCTTCGGTCAGCTGCAGTTGCTCGATGGTGTTGCGGCAGGCGGCGAAGCTGAGGTTGTCGTATTCCGCGCTCAGCGCGGCGATGCGTTCGGCGATTTCGGGCGTGTCGGGGCCGAGCAGCTTGACACCGTCACCATTGGCGATCACTTCCACCCGCACCGGTTCGCCACGCTGGCGGTATTCGGCAAGCATCTGCTCCAGGCTGCCGAGGGTATTCAATGCCGACTGGCGGTCGGCGCTGGAGAGATGGACCAGGACCTTGGTGCTGATCCGGTCGCGGCTGGCACCGGGGGCGGCAGTGCGGTCTTCGGCGCTGCCCCATTGCGGCAGTCCGCTCATGCCAAGCAGCAGGCCGAGGCCGAAGATCAGTGCGGCGGCGATCATTCGCGGCCAGCCGCCCGGTCCCTCGATCGGTCGCCGTGGCAGCCGCGAGGGAGGGATGTCGTCGTAGGCGAGGCGGGTCATTTCCTTCAGGTGCTGCAGCTCGCAGACCCGCTCCGAGAGCGCGCGGTCCCGCTTCAGCCGGTGCAAAATCTCCTGCCGTTCCTCGCTGGTGAGCTGGCGGTCGACGAAGGAGTTGAGCAGTTCGTCGGAAACCTCGGGATTGTCTTTCGGGTCGTGCATCAGTTGACGCTCCGTAACGGGGTGACAGGGGCCGCCGGTTCCTGGGAAGCGGCGGCGATCAGTTGCTTGAGTTGCCGTCGTGCGCGGCACAGCCGGCTCATGACGGTGCCAATGGGAATGTCCAGCGCCTGGGAGACTTCCTCGTAGGAAAACTCCATCAGGTCCACCAGGGTGATGACATCCCGGTGCTTGTCCGACAGTCGGGCGATGCAGCGGCGCACCATGGCGCTGGTGTCGTCGGCGCTGGCCTGGGCGAGCGGATCGCCTTCGGCGGAGAATTCGTAGTCATCGAAATCCACCGTGTCCTTGCGCCGGCGCAGCCAGTCCCGGTGGCAGTTCATCAGGATGCGGCAGGTCCAGGCATTGAGCTTGCTGTCGTCCTTGAGGCTGTCGAATGAGTGCAGGGCCTTCTGCAGGGCTTCCTGCACCAGATCATCGGCCAGCATCGGATCTCCGGTCCAGGAATAGGCCAGCTTGTAGAAGCGATGGCGGTTGGCGCAGAGCTCGCGGGTCAGTTTCTTGTGGCGGAATCGGTTCTTGAACATGCAACGACAGGGTCCCGGACCCGTTTTCTGTAGGGGCATCTGTAGGATGCGCCGGAGCGGGGTTTTATTCCCCGCTAAACTTGTTGCGTCGGGCGCGGTCCCATACCCAACGAGTACCGCCGGGAGAACGGTCATGGGCAAGTATACGGGATTGTGGCTGTTGCTGCTGGCGCTGCCACTGTGGGCGTCCCAGTCGCAGGGCCGCTTCAGTGAATCCGGGCTGGAGGGCTGGCAACAGAAGCGTTTCGATGGCGAAACCCGCTACTTTCTGCTCGATCCTGGAAAGGGTTGGGTGGAGGCGGTCAGTGACACCACGGCTTCTGCGCTGTATCTGGAACAGAAGGTCGATCTGAAGAAGACGCCCTGGCTCAACTGGTCATGGATGAAACGACGCTCCATCGAGCCCGCTGACGAGAACGCGAAATCCGGTGATGATTTCGTGGCCCGGGTCTATGTGGTGAAGAAGGGCGGGCTGCTGTTCTGGAAAACCCTGGCCATCAATTATGTGTGGAGCGCGCGGCACCGCACGGGGGAATCCTGGGACAATCCCTTTGCCGGCCGCAATGCGCGGATGCTGGCGCTGCGCGATGGTGGCGACCCCGAAGGTCGATGGTTCACCGAGCGGCGCAATGTGCGGGAGGATTTCCAGCGTCTGTTCGGCAAGGATCTGCGCTACATCGACGGCATTGCGATCATGACCGACAGCGACAACAGCGGCGGACGGGCCGAGGCGGTCTACGGAGATCTGTATTTCACGCCGGAATAGACGGTTCGAAACGCAGGGAAAAGTCCACTGCCCGCAGGTGCTTGGTCAGCGCCCCGATAGAAATGTAATCCACGCCGGTCTCGGCCACCGCCCGGATGTTGGACTCGCTGATGTTGCCCGAAGCTTCCAGCTCGATGGCGCCGCCGATCAGTGCCACCGCCTCGCGCAGCCGGTCGAGTGAGAAATTGTCCAGCAGGATGCGATCCACTCCGGCGTCCCTCGCCTGACGCAATTCCTCCATGGTTTCCACCTCCACCTCCAGCAGCTTGTCCGGGTCCAGGGCGCGTGCGCGTTCGACGGCGCGGGCGATACCGCCCGCGGCCATCAGATGGTTCTCCTTGAGCAGGAAGGCGTCGAACAGGCCAATGCGGTGATTGATGCCGCCGCCGCAGCGCACTGCGTATTTCTGAGCCAGGCGCAGGCCGGGGATGGTCTTGCGCGTATCGAGCAGCTGGCAGCCGGTGCCTTCGATCAATGACACGAAACGGCGGGTCGTGGTGGCCGTGCCGGACAGGGTCTGCAAAAAGTTCATTGCCGTGCGCTCGGCGCTGAGCAGGGCTTGGGCCGGGCCGTCGATGTGGCACAGCCGCTGATCGGGCTCGATGATCGCGCCTTCCTCGGCCAGCCATTCGATATTCGTGGTGTCATCGACTTGTCGGAAGGCTTCGTCAAACCAGGCGCGACCGCACAGAACGGCCTGCTCCCGGCTGATGAGGCTGGCCCGGGCGCTGCTGCCTTCGTCGATGGAAAAAGAACTGATGTCTCCGTCACCGATGTCTTCCCTGAGGGCTTTTTTCACGGTTTCGGGCAGGCAGGCGGGGGCATCGAACATGGCTATATTATAATTTGCTGAAATCCTAATCTATTGATTCTAGAGCATTTTTGCGTTTGACAGAAGAAGAAAAAACCGTAAGGTAGGCGACCAGCAAAAACAATTATAAGAACATAACCCAGCCACACGAGCTCAACCACGCTGTATAGGAGAGACCCCTTGTTTACATCCCATCATTCCGTATTGAAGACCACGCTGGCCGCCGCTCTGGCGTTGACCAGTTCACTGACGCTGGCCGCCGTTGACCGCTCCCTGCCGCTGCCCAGTGGTGAACCGAGCGCCGACGAGATTATCGACCAGGTCTATTATGTCAATCACTTCTTCGCCTTCGACAACTACGGCATCGGCAAGAAGGGCAAGAAGATCACCGTGCTGGTCAACAAGTCCGCCGGCAAGAAACCGAGCACACTGACCCTCGAGCGCTACCTCAACAACAAGTACGAGGATGATCCGGTGATCAAGGCGCGTGACCTCGCCATCTTCCGCTCGGGCAAGCTGCGCGGCACCGGCATGCTGATCACCGATTACGACGACCCCAACAAGAGTCAGTCCTACGCAATCTGGATTCCGGCGCTGCGCAAGATTCGCCGCTTTGCCCAACCGGCTCATGACGATGCCTGGGGCGGTACCGATTTCACCTTTGGTGATGTCGTGCTGCGCAAGCCCGAGAACGAAACCCACGAATTGCTCGGCAAGGAAACCTTCAATGAGTGCCTGGGCGCGATCGAGCTGAAGGACAACGAGAAGAACAAGTACACCCGCAATCTGCCTCAGGGTTCCTGCGCGCCGAAGGGCAAGGAGGTGTACAAGGTCAAGAGCACCACCAAGTTCCCCAACTGGTGGTATGACTACCGCGTCAGCTACATCGACAGCCAATCGTTTGCGGACTACCGCACCGAGTACTTCAAGGACGGCAAGAAGATCAAGGTCATCGACCGTGACTGGAAGCCGATCGAGAATGCTGACGATCCTCGACAGCAGGTCTGGGGCTACTGGTACGGCAAGACCTTTGCCACCGGTCATGAAACCTGGGCGGTCATTCCGCCGGAAGTCGTGACCTACAACGATCCCAAGCTCAAGCCCAGTCTGTGGACCGAAAAGACGCTGCGCAAGATCCGCCGCTGATTCGTTCCGCCGCCGGCGCTCGCCGGCGGCATGACTGCAAGGCCAACACCCAGATTCCAGAGAGGATAGCTCCATGTTGAAACCCAAAGTACTTGCCCGTGCCGTAGCCCTGGCGCTGGTATTGCCCGGCGTCGCGCTGGCCGAGTTCGAGATCAGCGGCGAAGCCAAGATCGAGTATGACCTGTTCACCGAAGACGGTACGGTCACCGGAGCGCTTGAACCCCATGACGCGGGCGATGCGCTGAAAACCGAAGGCAGCCTGAAGCTGTTCATCAATTCCGATGTCGGCGAGTCATCCGCGTTCCACGCCGAACTGCTGTTCGCCGACGATGGCGAGGCGGTCAGCGACCGCATGGAAGGCGGCGAATCCTATACCCAGTATGAGATCCTGCGTGAATTCTACTTCGACACCGAGGCCGCGGGCTGGTCGTTCCGGCTGGGCAAACAGCAGGTGGTCTGGGGCACCGCCGACGGCATCAAGCTGCTGGACATCATCAACCCCACCGACTACCGCGAACTCAACCAGAATGTCTCGGAAGACGCCCGCATCCCGGTTTGGATGATCAACGCCGAGCGTGATTTCGATTCCGGTGCCAACATCCAGTTCATCATCTCCGAGGCTCAGCCCAACTTCATTGCCGGCCTCGACAAGGACGGGGACACCGGCGCCCCTTTCATCTTCAAGGGCGTCGACACCATCACCGGCAAGACCAACGGCTTCCTCAACATCGCCAGTGACATGGGCAAGACCTCCGGTGTGTTCGAAACCCTGCTCAACATGGGCGGTCTTGGCAGTATCACCCCCGGCGTCACCTCGGCGCTCTCCGGTGGCCCGATGGGGCTGACCACCGTGGCCGGATTCACCGCGCTGGGTACGCCGGGTTATCCGACCTTTGCCCAGGTGGGTGCTGCCCTGCAGGGACCCGGTGGTAATGTGAACGGTCTGGTCCAGTTCCCGGGACCGATCAACAGCGACCCGAACCAGTCGCTGCTCAACGCCATCTTCCTGCCGTTCATGAACAACCTGCAGACGGGTAACAATGTGCTGAGTGCCGCCGCCAACGGTGCGGGGGATCTGCTCAACAACTTCCAGGGATACATGGGGCAGTTGCAGGGCGGATTGCAGGATGCCATGGCCAATGGCATCAATGACGGTGATGCCTATACCAACTCGCAAACCGCCGTGCTCGATATCGATGGCGACGGACTTGCCGAGGTGTCGACCATCCAGACCGCCATGGGTGCCATCTTCAACATGATGAACACCAATGTGCTGGGCGCTTTGAGCATGCAGGGCGTGGATACCACCGACCCGAACCAGGTGGCCGGGGCGCTGACCCAGGCCAGTGGCACCACGGTGACGGCTGCGGATGTCACCGGTGTCAGTCAGGTCTATCAGCAGGCGGTGCAGACGGTAGCCATTGCCGGCATGCAACAGACCTTCTTCAGCAACTCCACGACCAACCAGTTCGATGGCACGCTGAGCCCGGACAATCCGACCTCGGCCTTTGACTACATGGCCAACACGACCTTCGCCACCTTCACCAACTTCATTGGCATGAAGACCGAATACCGTCGTGACTATGACACGGATCCGTTCAGTGAGAGCAACCTGGCCTTCCGCTACAAGAATTCGACGGAGAACGGCACCAACTTCTCGCTCAACTACGCCTACCGCATGGACAGCAATCCCTTCGTCGAGATCCACTGGGAAGACCAGAACGGCGATACGCTGAATGTCAACAAGCTCAGTTTCTCCATGGATGCCCTGGGACAGCCCCGCACCAATCCGGACGGCAGTTCCAATGGCAACCCGAACCCGGAAGCCTATACCGTCACCACGCTGTACATGACGGACAACAACGGGCAACCCTTCGATTCCCAGAACGGCATGAACCCGGCCACGCTGGTGTTCGAGGAGAAGCTGAATCGGGTCAGCACCTTTGGTGCGTCCTTCGATACCGCCATCGATACCGAATCGGTGCCGGTCGTGGTGCGCGGCGAGTTCTCCTATGATGTCGGCACCAAGCAGCCGGTCATCGACAAGGATGAACTGGCCATCGGCAACCTCACCGGCGCGCTGAAGATGGAAGACGCCGACATGTTCAAGTATGTGCTGGGTGTCGATGTGACGGTGATGACCAATCTGCTGGTCAGCACGCAGCTGATCCAGTTCTACAACCTGGACTACATCGACGAAGGCAACCGCTACACTGGCGACTTCACCAGCATGCACCTGAGCAATGGCCTGAAGAAGGGTGACGAGGTCGAGACCTTCATCTCCTTCTTCCTGTCCAAGCCCTTCGGTTCGGACGGCGAACACCGCTGGAACAACATCCTGATTGCAGAAAACGATGGAGGATATTGGGACCGCTTCGATGTTGAATACAGTTTCAACGACGAGATGATCGGTACCATTGAATATAATAAATACTGGGGGGATGAAAATACGATGTTCGGCCAGTTCGAGAAATCCTCGAACCTGCAGCTGGGCTTCAAGTATATTTTCTGACCATAACAACAAGAACTTATCGGGGGCTTGCGCCCCCTTTTTTTTCTACAGATTTTGAGTCATCAATAAATTCCAAAGGGGATTGAACCGTGAGCAGTTCAAACAAAGAAGATGCCATCGAGAAAGAGATGAAACTGGCCGAGCGCTACGCCGCCTGGGTAATGCGCAACCGCCTGCTGGTGGTGCTGATCGTGGTCATCACAACTCTGCTGGCCGCCACACAGATACCGAACCTCGATATCCGCAACGATCCGGATACCCTGCTGCCGCCGACAAACCGCTATGTGGCGACCAATGCGTATGGCGAGCAGAAGTTCGGCATGGGCAATCTGATGGTGTTGGGATTCATCCTCAAGGAACCGGGTGACATCTACCAACCCTGGTTCGTCAATCTTGTCAAGGATGTGCACGACCGGATGGTGGCTTTACCCAATTCGCGCAGTGAAAACTTCCTCGATCTGGCGGCACAGAAGATCAAATACATGGGTGCTCAGGATGGCAGCCTGGTCTTCAAGCGATTGATTCCCACCGACGGTATTTCTTCGGACCCTGAAGTCGCCAGCAAGCAGTTGGCTTTCCTCAAGGAAGGGCTGGAAACCAATCCGGTGATGGCGCCGATGCTCCTGTACATGGAAGATGCGGAAGGCAAGCGTTGTGAATTCGGCCAGCAGGGCTGTACTGCCCGCGGCACCTTCATCATCGGTGACTATGACGATGGCGTGAAAACCATCTACCTGTCGTGGATTCGCCAGGTCATCGCCATCCAGGATGAGGTGCGCGAGAAATACGGCGACAAGGTGGAGATCCGCATTGCCGGTGAGCCCTACTTCCTTGCCTACATGCTGTATGACCTGGTCAACAAGTGGTGGCTGTTCGTCATCTCGATCCTGATCGTGTTCGTCATCCTCTGGTGGCAGAACAAGGGCTGGCGTGGCGCAGTGTTTCCGCTGCTGGGCGTGTTCGCCACCATCATCATTACCCTCGGGTTGATGGGGTTCACCGCCTACAAACTGACCACCATGATGGTGCTTACACCGATGCTGTTGCTGGCGATTGGCACCGGGCACGCGGTGCAGGTGACGCGACGCTTTCTGCAGGACATGCTGCAGCACAACTGTGACGCGCAGAAGGCGGCCGAGACCTCCATCGGGCATACCATGGTGCCGGCGACGCTGGCCATCGTCACCGACATGGCCGGTTTTGCCACACTGGCCACGGTGGACATTTCATTCTACAAGGCCTATGCCTACTTCGGCATGTTCGGCATGGCCACATTGTTGATCACCACCACCACGATGATCCCGATCCTGATGTCCTGGTTCCCGCCCAAGGTGAACATGGAAACCGATCACGCGATGTGTGAACCCAGCAAGCTGGAGGATGCCGCGGCCAGCGCCACCACAGGACTGATCATGGGGCCGGGGAAATGGCTGGTCATTCTGGGCGTGGCGCTGCTCGTTGGCTGGTCCGCCAAGGAAACGAAGATTCTCGAAGGCACCTGGGACGACCTGATGCCCGGTGTCGAGAAGGGCATCAACTATTCCCGGGCGGCGTTCAAGGAGTCCTCGCGCACCATTCAGGATCTGAACCGTCTCGGCGAAGTAATGCCCGGCGTCATTTCGGTCAATATTCCCTTCACCAGCAAGGAGCCGATGAAGCCCGTCTGTGACGACGAGGACGAAAACGGCAACCTGCTGCCCAAGGGCTGCTGGGATGAGGAAACCCTCGGTGCGCAGGGAATCATCAACGATGCCGAGGTGCTGGCGGCCATTGAGAAGATGGAAAACTGGATGCGGGCACACCCGAACATCGGCTTTACCGGCTCCTATATCCAGTACATCCGCCTGGTCAACATGCTGCTGTCATCCGAAGGTGGCAAGGGTAACGACATGAGCCTGTTCACCGTGCCAAACCAGGAACTGGTCACCAAGCGCAAGGACATCTATGGCGACCCGGAAGACCCCGAATACGTGCCGGATCCGAACTACATCGTGCAGACCTACAACGGGCTGCTCGAGGTCAACACCAGCGATGGCGACCTGACTTCCTTCGTCGATACCGGCAGCTGGAACGAGGCGGTCATCATGGGCTTCGTCAATACCATGGATCCGGTGCTCACCCACAAGGTGGTCGAGGACATCCACAACTACCTGCGCGAGCATGCCAATGAGCCCGGTTTCAACAAGATCAAGTTCGGCCTGAAGATCGGCGATACAGTGACCATGCCGGAAACCGGTGATGTGGTCACCATCGAGGGCGATCCGTCGATCACCGATCCGGGATTGGGCGGCTTCCTCGGCGCCACCGAGGCCACCCGGGAAGTCTCCTATGCCAACTGGCTGAAGAGCCCGATGCAGACGGCGCTGGTGATCTTCATCATCTCCGCGTTGATGTTCCGCTCCATTCCGGTGGCCATCGTGCTGATTATCATGCTGATGATCACGTTGTTTGCCCAGTACGGGATGGGTGGCTATTTCACCAGCGTCCAGAACTGGTCCGGCAACCTGGCCTTCCATCTGCTGGTCACGCTGAGCATCGCGATGGGTCTGGGCGTGGACTACTCGATCTACCTGATCTCGAGAATGCGGGAGGAGTATGTCGCCACCCTTGGCAACTGGCGCGATACGGTGTTCAATACCCTGCGCACCACCGGCGGCGCGGTACTCGCTTCGGTTATCGTGCTGCTCGGCAGCTTCATCCCTCTGGTGTCCACCGAGCTGGCCAATACCTGGGGGCTGGGTATCTACATCGGTCAGGCCCTGATCATCGATGTGATCACCGCCTTTACCTTCCTGCCGATACTGGTGTACTGGCTGAAGCCGGGGTATATCTTCAAGGCGCTGGATACGGCCAAGGCCTGAACGGCCGTCTCCGCTTCGATCAACAAACCCGGCTTCGGCCGGGTTTTT
>JALSKD010000168.1 GCA_026989015.1 Gammaproteobacteria bacterium | reverse complement strand
CAGGCGGTGACTTCCTCGGGTGAGGGGTCGCGGTTGTTGGGTGGCCGGCATTTGAGGATGTTGGTGATGTACACCTGCTCGCTGCTGAGGTCGATGGCCTTGAGCATGCGGTCGAGCAGCTGTCCGGCGCGGCCCACGAAGGGAAGGCCCTGCCGGTCTTCCTGAGCGCCGGGGGCTTCGCCGATGATCATCAGCTCGGCCTCGCGGTTGCCTTTGCCGGGCACCTTGCGGGTGCAGTGGTCGCCAAGCGCGCAGTTGTGGCAGGCCTCAATACCTTGCAGCAGCTGATCCCAGTCTTCCAACGGGTAGTGCCGCACTTCACGGTGAGTGGTTTCCGGAGCCGGCGTTGTGGCGGCAGGCCGTAGTGCGGTTGCGGGTTGAGGTTGTGCTTCTTGCCCTGTGTCGGAATTTGGCTGTGGCGAGGGCTGTCGGGCCTCGAGCGCCTCGCGATCGCGCCACAGGCGGATGCCCATGCCCTGCAGACAGTGCTGTTGTCTTGTGCTGAGCATGGGCGGCCCGTTACATGACGCCGCGTTGCGGGTGGGTGCGCTTCTCGTCGGCGATCATCTTGTTCAGCGCATTGACATAGGCCTTGGCGGAGGCGATGACGATATCGGTGTCGGCGCCCTGCCCGTTGACGATGCAGCCGTTCTTGGCCAGCCGCACGGTGACCTCGCCCTGGGAGTCGGTGCCCGAGGTGATGTTGTTGACCGAGTAGAGCTGAAGCTCCACGCCGGAATCGACGATCTGCTCGATGGCCTTGAAGGAGGCATCCACCGGGCCGCTGCCGGCGGCCTCGGCGGTTTTTTCCTCGCCTTCCACATTCAGCGTGACGCGCGCGTTGGGGGTTTCGCCGGTTTCGCAGCAGACACGCAGGCTGACCAGCTTGACGATCTCGTTGTAGTGCTCGCTGCTGGTTTCGGTGACCAGGGCCTGAAGGTCTTCGTCGAAGATCTCGTGTTTCTTGTCGGCCAGGGTCTTGAAGCGCGCGAAGACCTCGTTCAGCTCTTCTTCCGAACCGAACTCGATGCCCAGCTCGGCCATGCGGGTCTTGAAGGCGTTGCGGCCGGAATGCTTGCCGAGCACCAGCTTGTTGGTGCTCCAGCCCACATCCTGGGCGCGCATGATTTCATAGGTTTCACGGGACTTGAGCACGCCATCCTGGTGGATGCCGGATTCATGGGCGAAGGCGTTGGCGCCAACGATGGCCTTGTTGGGCTGTACCGCGAAACCGGTGATGCCGGAAACCAGCCGTGAGCAGTGGACGATCTGGGTGGTGTCGAGCCCGGTATCGCAGTCGAATACATCCTGGCGGGTGCGTACCGCCATGACGATCTCTTCCAGCGCGGCGTTGCCGGCGCGCTCGCCCAGGCCGTTGATGGTGCATTCCACCTGCCGTGCGCCATTGAGCACGGCCGACAGCGAATTGGCCACCGCCAGGCCCAAGTCGTTGTGGCAATGTACCGAGAACACGGCCTTGTCGGCATTGGGAATGCGTTCGCGCAATTCGGCGATCAGCGCGCCGAACTGGTGGGGCAGGTTGTAGCCTACGGTGTCGGGGATGTTGATGGTGCCGGCGCCGGCATCGATGACGGCTTCGAGAATGCGGCAGAGGAAGTCCGGTTCGGAGCGTCCCGCATCCTCGGGCGAGAACTCCACATCGTCGGTGAACTGGCGGGCCATCTTTACCGCGGCCACCGCCTGCTCGACCACCTGGTCCGGGCTCAGGCGCAGCTTTTGCTCCATGTGGATCGGCGAGGTGGCGATGAAGGTATGGATGCGACCGGAGTTGGCGGGGCGGATGGCTTCGCCGGCGCGCTCGATGTCGATCTGCTTTGCGCGGGCCAGGCCGCAGATGGTGCTGTCCTTGACCGCTTCGGCGACGGCCTTGACGGCCTCGAAATCGCCGTTGCTGGCGATCGGGAAGCCGGCCTCGATGACATCCACCTTCATCTTTTCCAGCGCCTTGGCGATGCGCACCTTTTCCTCGGCGGTCATCGATGCGCCGGGGCTTTGCTCGCCGTCACGCAGGGTGGTGTCGAAAATGATCAGTTTGTCTTTGCTCATGGGTCTCTACTCGGGAAGTCTGGGGTTCTGGGTGTGTTCTTCGCGTATTTCACCTCGCCAGGTTTGCCGTCTCTGCCTTACGGCAGAAGCAGACCCAGAAGCAGAGCAGACAGCAGCGCGCCGTTCGTCAGCGGAAGTGACGGCGGGAATGTAGCGGATTGGGCGCGATGTGAAGCCATGACTTGTCAATATAACCCACGCGCGATCGCTACTCAAGCCTGACGGCGCCGTTTGCGCAGCCAGCGGAACAGGGCCAGTACCGGGCCGGAGAGGGTGTAGAGGAGGAAAATGGCGAACAGCGCGGTGGCGGTTTCCAGCGACAGCAGGACGAAGATGAGGACCATGATCAGCACGGCGATGAAGGGCACGCGCTTTTTCAGGTCCAGATCCTTGAAGCTGTAGTAGGAGAAGCGGGAGACCATCAGCAGCCCGGTGAGGGTGGTCAGTGCCAGCATGGCGTAGGAAAGGTTCTGTCCGCGGATGCCGTAGGTCTCGGCGGCCCAGACACAGCCGACGATGACGGCGGCGGCGGACGGGCTGGGCAGCCCCTGGAAGTAGCGCTTGTCGGCAATGCCGATCTGGGTGTTGAAGCGGGCCAGACGCAGGGCCGCGGAGGCGGTGTAGATGAAAGCGGCGAGCCAGCCCAGCTTGCCCCAGAAGCTGCTGATGTCGCCGAGATGGATCAGCGACCACTGGTACATGACCAGCGCCGGGGCGAGGCCGAAGGAGATCATGTCGGACAGGCTGTCGTATTCGGCGCCGAAGGCGGACTGGGTGTTGGTCAGGCGCGCGACGCGGCCGTCGAGGCCGTCGAGCAGCATGGCCACGAACACCGCGATGGCGGCGATCTCGAATTGCCCCTTGATGGCGGCGATGATGGCGTAGAAGCCGGCGAACAGGGCGCCGGTGGTGAACAGGTTGGGCAGCAGGTAGATGCCGCGGTGGCGGCTCTGGCGCTTGCAGTCGCGGTAGTCGGTGGCGACCTCGTCGGCGGCGGGCGGGCTGCCGGGGGCGTCGTCGGGACGGAGCGGGGTAGGCGTGGTCATGGGCCCTAGTCTGGCACAGGCGCGGGGCCTGTGCCAGAGGTGGATGCCATTGTGCGGGTCAGTTCTTGTCCTTGTCGACCAGCGCGTTTTCGGTGATCCAGGGCATCATGGCACGCAGTTTGGCGCCGGTTTGCTCGATCGGGTGGGCGGCGTTGAGGCGGCGCATGGCGGTCATCTCCGGGTAGTTGGTCTGCCCTTCGAGGATGAATTTCTTGGCGTACTGGCCGTTCTGGATGTTGGCCAGGGCCTCGCGCATGGCCTTGCGGCTTTCCTCGTTGATGATCTTCGGGCCGGTCACATACTCGCCGTACTCCGCGTTGTTGGAGATGGAGTAGTTCATGTTGGCGATGCCGCCCTCGTACATCAGGTCGACGATCAGCTTGAGTTCGTGCAGGCATTCGAAATAGGCCATTTCCGGCGCGTAGCCGGCCTCGACCAGGGTTTCGAAACCGGCCTTGACCAGCTCCACGGTGCCCCCGCAAAGCACGGCCTGCTCGCCGAACAGGTCGGTTTCGGTCTCGTCCTTGAAGGTGGTTTCGATGATGCCGGTGCGGCCGCCGCCGATGGCGGAAGCGTAGGAGAGGGCGATGTCGCGGGCCTTGCCGGAGGCGTCCTGGAAGACGGCAACCAGATCGGGAATGCCGCCGCCGCGGACGAATTCGCTGCGTACGGTGTGGCCGGGCGCCTTGGGCGCGACCATGATGACATCGAGATCGGCGCGCGGCACGATCTGGTTGTAGTGCACGGCGAAACCGTGGGCGAAGGCCATGACCGCGCCCTGCTTGAGGTTCGGTTCGATGTCGCGGGCGTAGAGCTGGGACTGGAATTCGTCCGGGGTCAGGATCATCACCAGGTCGGCGCCGGCGACGGCATCGGGGGTGTTCTTGACCGCGAGGCCGGCGGATTCGGCCTTGCGGGCGCTGGCCGAGCCTTCGCGCAGGCCGATGGTGACATCAACGCCGGAATCTTTCAGGTTGTTGGCGTGGGCGTGGCCCTGGGAACCGTAGCCGATGATGGCGACCTTCATGCCCTGAATGATGGAGAGGTCGCAGTCTTTGTCGTAGTAGATGTTCATGGAAGTCCTCGTCGGTAATGCGTGTTGGGATGGAATGGGGGTTACAGGGTGAGCGCCTTTTCGCCGCGGGTGATGCCCATCGAGCCGGAGCGGACGACTTCGATCATGTCGGTTTCGCTCAGGGTGTTGAGGAAGGCGTCCAGCTTGTCGCTGGAGCCGGTCAGCTCGACGCAGTAGGTGGTGTCGGTGACATCGATGATGCGCGCGCGGAAGATGTCCGCCAGGCGGTAGATCTCGGCACGCCTGGCTTCACCCTCGGCGCGCAGCTTGACGAACATCATCTCGCGTTCGATGTAGTCGCCCTCGGTCATGTCCTGCAGCTTGACCACATCGATCAGCTTGTTGAGCTGCTTGGTGATCTGCTCGATGATGCGGTCCGAGCCGCGGGTGACGATGGTCATGCGCGACAGGGTCGGATCCTCGGTGGTGGCCACGGTCAGCGACTCGATGTTGTAGCCGCGGGCCGAGAACAGGCCGGCAATGCGCGACAGCGCGCCCGATTCGTTTTCCACCAGCAATGAAATGATGTGTCTCATCAGGCCAGTTCTCCTTCGGGGTTGATCGAATCCCGACGCTTCTGCTGGGTGGGGGAAATCTCCATGTCGTTGTGGGCCGCGCCGGCCTGGATCATCGGATAGACATTTTCGGTCTGGTCGGTGATCACATCGAGGAACACGGTGCGGTCCTTGAGGCGGAAGGTTTCCTCCATCGCGTCGCGCAGGTCTTCGGGTTTTTCGACGCGGATGCCGACATGGCCGTAGCTTTCGGCCAGCTTGACGAAGTCGGGCAGGGCGTCCATGTAGGAGTGCGAATAACGCTTCTCGTAGAAGAACTCCTGCCACTGGCGCACCATGCCCAGGTACCGGTTGTTGAGGCAGATGATCTTCACCGGCAGGTCGTACTGCAGGCAGGTGGACAGCTCCTGCAGGCACATCTGGATGCTGCCCTCGCCGGTGACACAGGCCACATCGGCCTCCGGATGGGCCATCTTCACGCCCATCGCCGCCGGCAGGCCGAAGCCCATGGTGCCCAGCCCGCCGGAATTGATCCAGCGGCGCGGTTCGTCGAAGGGATAGAACTGGGCCGCAAACATCTGGTGCTGGCCGACATCGGAGGTGACGAAGGCATTGCCTTGCGTGACCTCATAGAGGGTCTCGATGACGCTCTGCGGCTTGATCAGCGGGCTTTCGCGGTCATAGGCCAGGCAGTCCTGCGCCTGCCAGCCGTGGATGCGCTTCCACCAGGCCGCCAGCGCGGAACCGTCGGGCTTCCTGCCGCTGGCGCGGATCTGCTCCAGCATGTCGGCGAGCACGGTCTTCACCTCGCCGACGATCGGCACATCCACATTGATGTTCTTGGAAATCGAGGCCGGGTCGATGTCGATGTGGATGATTCTGGCGTTGGGGCAGAATTTGCTGGTATCGCCGGTGATCCGGTCGTCGAAACGGGCGCCGACAGCGAACAGCACATCGCACTCGTGCATCGCCATGTTGGCCTCGTAGGTGCCGTGCATGCCGAGCATGCCCACATTCTGTTTGTCGGTGCCGGGATAGGCGCCCAGCCCCATCAGCGTCTGGGTGATCGGGAAGCCCAGCTCGCGCACCAGCGCGCGCAGCTCTTCCGAGGCATTCCCGAGCACCACGCCGCCGCCGCTGTAGACCATCGGCTGCTTCGCCGACAGCAGCAGGTCCACCGCCTTGCGGATCTGCCGCGGGTGGCCCTTCACCGTCGGGTTGTAGGAGCGCATCTTGATCGATTTCGGGTATTCATAGGGAATCTTGATCTGCGGCGCGGTGATGTCCTTCGGGATGTCCACCAGCACCGGGCCGGGGCGGCCGGTGGTGGCCACATAAAAGGCCTTCTTCAGGGTGATCGCCAGATCCTCGATACGCTTGACCAGGAAGTTGTGCTTGACGCAGGGACGCGAAACACCGACTGCATCCACTTCCTGGAAGGCATCGGAACCGATCATGCCGCTGGGCACTTGTCCGGAGAGGACCACCAGCGGGATGGAATCCATGTAGGCGGTGGCGATGCCGGTGATGGCGTTGGTGGCGCCGGGACCGGAGGTGACCAGCACCACGCCCGGCTTGCCGGTGGCGCGGGCATAGCCGTCCGCCGCGTGGGTGGCGCCCTGCTCGTGGCGCACCAGGATGTGCTTGACATCGTCCTGCCGGTGCAGGGCGTCGTAGATGTGCAATACCGCGCCGCCCGGATAGCCGAAGATGTGCTCGACGCCTTCGTCCTTCAGGAACTGCACGATGATTTCAGAACCGGATAATTCCACCTTCTTTCCCCGAGAGTTTGCAATAAATGGGTTTTATGCCGAACCGGAAATTCTAGTACGGTTGCGCCCTGAATGCACCCGGAATTCGGAGGTGTTTTGGTGGTTTTCGGGGTGTATTCGTTGCAATTGGCAACCTTTTGCGGTCCCAAAGGGCGTTCCGCGAATCACGGGCAAAAGAAAGCCGCGGTAAACCGCGGCTTTCCGGTCGAACGGGTATGGAGCTCCGTTCAGATGTAGAGGCAGATGTCAGAGTCTCCGGCAAACTCGAAGAAGGTGGCCGCGCCACCGTATTCGACGCCGTCGATGAACTCCTTGGTATCCATCTCGAACAGGTCCACGGTCATCTGGCAGGCGACCAGGCGAACCTCGGCCTCCTGACACAGCTCGCGCAGTTCTTCCAGGCTGGCCACGCCCTTGGACTTCATCTTCTGCTTCATCATCATGGTCATCATGCTCTGCATGCCGGGCAGGGCCTGGATCAGCACCGGCATCGGCATCGGCATCGGCATGCCGGGGTTGCCGAGGGAAGTGACCTGGAGGTCCAGATCCTTCTTCAGCAGTTGCAGGCCGTAGAAGGTGAAGAAGATTTCGGTTTCGTAACCGAGTGCCGCCGCGGTAGAGGCCAGGATGAAGGGCGGATAGGCCCAGTCCAGAGTCCCCTTGGTGGCGATGATCGCCAGTTTTTTCTCGCTCATGAGCGCACCTCGTAAGGGTAGGGGTTGCGTTGCGGTGTTACGCCTTCTTGATCAGGAAAGTGAATTTGCCGCCTTCCTCGCCGGAGGACATCAGTTCATTTCCGGTTTGCTTGGCAAAGGCTTCGAAGTCCTTGACCGAACCGGGGTCGGTGGCAATGATGTGCAGTACCTGTCCGGACTCCATGTCGGCCAGGGTCTTCTTGGCGCGCAGGATGGGAAGCGGGCAATTCAGTCCGGATGCGTCGAGTTCACGATCGAAATCTGCCATGGTATTTCTCCTCAGTTGTTGTAAAGGTTATCGTCAAGCCGGGCCCTGATACGGCCTGCTCTCGGAAAATTGACGCGTCTTTATAAGCCAATGCTTATTAAAAGGCAAGAATACGGATCAAGTCGCGCGCGTCGTTCGCGGCCCGTCACTGTATACTGCCCATGGGTTGCGGTTCGATGTTGAGGCCATGCTGGGCCCAGCTCATGATGCCGCCCCTGAGGTTATAGACATTGCTGATGCCCTGTTGATTCAGGAACATGCAGGCCTGGGCGGAACGGCTGCCGGTGCGGCAATAGAGGATGAACTCCTTGCCCGGCTCGGTGAAATGGGTGAGCTTGAGCGGAATCAGGTGCATCGGCAGGGTTTTTGCGTTGGGCAGCACGCCGCGCGCAACTTCGGCCGGAGTGCGGATGTCTATCAGTTCGATGCTGTCATCGCCCTGCTCGATCTTCTCGAGCAGCTGGCCGGCATCGATTTCTTTGATGGGGAACATGAAATGCTGGAATCCACAGGAAACGAAAGATTATTAGCATAATCTAATATTGTTCGTTTTTCAAGTTCGCCGATCACCCGTTACCCCTCTGGACCCGACCCGGAACCGCACATGCCCCGAACCTTCATTCGCCTGCTGATCGTCATGCTCGGCCTGCTTTCTGTGGCCGCTCAAGCCGATCCCGATCTCCCGCTGCTGGGGGAGGAGGCGCCGCAGATGCTGCAGAAGGAGGGCCGCCTGGGCCACAGCATCTACCGTCAGCTGGCGGACCGCGGGCTGGTGATCGAGGACCCATTGCTGACCGACTATCTGTCCGGTATCGGCAGCAGCCTGTTGGCCTCGCTGGACCGTCGCCTGCGCGAGTACCGCTTCTTCCTCGTGGCCGATGACACGGTCAACGCTTTTGCCGCGCCGGGCGGATACATCGGCGTGCACCTGGGCATGATCGAACAGTTGCAGTCGGAAAGTGAGCTGGCGGCGGTGCTCGCGCACGAGATCGCCCATGTGCGGCTGCGCCATGGCCTGCAGATGATCGAAAAGGCGGACCGGATCAGCTGGCTGACGCTGTTGGGTATCGCCAATGCCGTGTTGCTGGGGAGCAGGGATCCGGACGCGGCAATGGCCGCGATCGCGCTGACCCAGGCCGGCAGCGCCCAGTCGATGATCAACTTCACCCGCGGCAATGAGTACGAAGCCGACCGGGTCGGCCTCAAGCTGTTGCAGGATTCGGAATACGACCCCTGGGCCATGGCCGACCTGATGGCGTTATTGCAGCGCAAGGAACGGCGCGGCGAACTGGCACAGATCGAATACCTGCGCACCCATCCGATCAATGCCAACCGGCTGGCCGAGGTGCATGCACGGCTGCCGCAGGACAGAAAAACCCTCCGCCGTGACCGATTTTCCCAGTTCCGGGATTATTTATTTCATTTATACCCCCTGCGCTCTGCGCGACGACCCGGGGGGCGATTCGCCCAGGCGCTGGGGAAAATGGAAGAAGGTCGCCTGTCCGAGGCCGGAGCGCTGTTCGAGCAACTCATCGACGAGGATCCGGACAGCATCTGGTACCGTTCCGCGGCGGCCGACAACCTGCTGCGTCAACATCGGCCGCGGGAGGCCAAAGCAGCCTACCGCTCGCTGCTGGAACTCTACCCTGGCCATGTGGGTATCAGCCTGCGCCTGGCGGAGGTGCTGCTGACGCAACAGCGGCTGGATGAGGCAGCGCGCTTGCTGGAGCGGTTGAGGCATGAACGCAGCGCCGATCCCGGGTTGTACGCGCTGTTGATTCGCCTCTACAAACTTCAGGGCCGCGATCTCGACCTGAAGCTGGCGCAGGCCGATTATCACTGGCTGAAGGGTGATCGTGAGCTGGCGGTTAAGCAGTACCGGAGGCTATTGGATGCGGCAGACCTTCCGTTGCAGGAGCGCGAGAAAATCGAGGAAAAACTGGCGCTTGAAAAGGCCGCGGGAGAGAGGTCTTGAAGCGTTTTTTCTAATATTAGAAAATCATAAATATGTAATTGATCGGGGTCACAAACTGCTTGATCTTGATTCCGATATCCGTATTCTTGCACCGGAATTGGCCCTACCTGTCAATATAACTATATTTTATCAACCCGATTAACCGGGCCCCGGTTAATTCTCTCGAGGAGGTAAATGCGGATGAAGATTCGCTTGATATCGACTGCGGCTTCCGTCGTAGCGCTTCTGGGTGCTCTTGCAAGCCCTGTTGTCTATTCGGCCAGTCATGGAGGCATGATCGCCGAGGGCAAGAAAATTGCATTTGACCGCAAACTGGGCAATTGCATTGCCTGCCACCAGATTGCCGGCGGCACCGCACCCGGTAACATCGGTCCTCCGCTGATTGCGATGAAGGCGCGTTTTCCGGACAAGGCCAAGCTGCGTGCCCAGATCTGGAACTCGAATGCCGCCAACCCCAACAGCATCATGCCCCCCTTCGGCCGCCACAGCATTCTGACCGAGAAGCAGATCGACGCGGTCGTCGAATTCATCCATTCACTGTGAGGAGTCAACTGAACATGAACCGCAGAACATTACTCAAACGCAGCCTGGCGGCGGGTGCCGTGGGCGTGGCCGTATCGGCCGGACTGCTGACCCCGGGCCAGGTACTGGCCGCCTATCCGAAGGACGCCTTTGCGTCCAAGGACGTGGGCAGCGCGCTGAAGGCCGCGCTGGGCAGCGATAGCATGACCGCCTCCGGCGACATCAAGATCAAGGCCCCCGACATTGCCGAGAACGGCGCCGTGGTGCCGGTCACCGTCTCCACCGGCATGGGCGATGTCGAATCCATCTCCATCCTCTCCGAGG
>JALSKD010000167.1 GCA_026989015.1 Gammaproteobacteria bacterium | reverse complement strand
TAGAAGGCGATCGGAAAGGTGATGAGAAAGGTCAGAAAGGTGGTCAGGATCGCATACACCGCGGTGCGCACGAAGGTGAGCCAGTAGATCTTTTCCTCGAAGAAGGTGCGGTAATTGTCCAGCGACCAGACCAGGTCACCCACATCGTTTTCCGCCTTCAGCGACATCACCATCAGGTCGATGTGCGGAATCACGATCAGCAGCAGCAGCCACAACAGCACCGGGGCCAGGAACACATACAGCGACCAGCGGATGTGCCGGCGCATGGCTCAACCCTCACCGGACGGGAAACAGAGACAGGCTTCCTCGACCACGCCCACCGACACCGTATCGCCGGACTGGATATAGTCGAAGCGGTGATCCTGGGGCAGGGCCACCTGGATCTCGTCGGCAAGATCGCCATTCTCCAGCTGCAGATGACCGAGCAACTTGGTGTTGGCGCCGTCGAACAGCACATTCTTGACCTTCAGCCGGAAGCGGTTGAGGGTCATGTCCCCGGGCGGCTCGATGACGATGGATTCGGGCCGCAGGAACAGCCGACAAGACGCGCCCTGGCCCAGTTCGCCGCGCGCGCGGGTTCGAAAACGCAACCCGTTGTCGAGTTCCACTTCCAGCGGATCGGTACCGACCACGCGGGCATCGAAGGCATTGTTCTCGCCGATGAACGAGGCCACGAAAGCCGTCTTGGGATGCTTGTAGAGGTTCTTCGGGGTATCGATCTGCTCGAAATGGCCGCGGTTCATCACCGCCACCTTGTCGCTCATCACAAGCGCCTCGGACTGATCGTGGGTGATGTACACAAAGGTGGTGCCCACCTCCTGCTGCAGCTTCTTGAGTTCGATCTTCATCTGCTCGCGCAGCTTCAGGTCCAGCGCCCCCAGCGGTTCGTCGAGCAGCAGGATGGACGGCTCCAGCACCAGTGCACGGGCAATGGCGATGCGCTGCTTCTGACCACCCGACAGCTGGCGGATCTTCTTGTCGCCATAACCGGGCAGGCCCACGCTGTCGAGGATCTCCGTGACCCGCCGGTCGATCTCGGGCTGTGGCAGCTTGCGTCGCTTGAGACCGAAGGCGATGTTCTCCTTCACATCCATCATCGGAAACAGCGACAGATGCTGGAAGATCAGGTTGACCGGCCGCTGGTTCGGCGGCACGCCGAGCACCGACTCGCCGCGGATCAGGATATCGCCCTGGGTCGGCTCCAGAAAGCCGGCGATCATGCGCAGCAAAGTGGTCTTGCCGCAGCCCGAGGGACCCAGTATCGAGAAGAAGCTGCCCTGCTCCACCTCGAAACTGACATGATCGACGGCGCGGAAGCTGCCGAAATCCCGGACCAGATCGCGGACTTCGAGATCAGGCGTCATCGGCCATCAGCATCCGCAGCGGATCACTTGGCCGCCTTGACGCGATCGAGAATCTTGCCCTCGATGGCTTCCAGGCGCGCCGGCACCGGCGGATACCAGTTGATGTTGTCGATGTCCTTTTGCGAGAAGGAGCGCTCGAAATTGGCGCGGATCTTGGCATCGAGGAATTTGCCGGCGCCCTTGGACGCGGTGCCGTACTTCTCCTTGTTGGTGAAATAGGCGGCGTTCTCCGGTTGCAGCATGAAGTTGATCCACTTGTAGGCGGCATCCACATTCTTCGCCTTGGCCGGAATCGCGAAGGTGTCGATCCAGCCCAGGGCACCGCTCTTCGGCGCGATGAAATCGATGTCCGGGTTCTGCTCATGCAGCTTCCAGCCACCGTTGTCCCAGGCCATGGCCACATCCACCTCGCCGTTGCGCATCAGTTCCAGCAGCGCGTCGCCATTGGCCCAGTAGTTCTTGACCAGCGGCTTGCCTTCGATCAGGTCTTCCCCGATGCCTTCCATCAATTCCTTGTAGGCCTGTTCATCACCGTAGAGCGCAAACGGGTCCTTGCCCTTGGCAAAGGCCAGACCGATCAGCGTCGGGCGCTTCAGCCGGTAGCTGATGCGGCCCTTGTACTTGGGGTTGAGCAGGTCGTCGTAGTCACGGGCATAGGGCGCTTTTTT
This sequence comes from Gammaproteobacteria bacterium, assembly GCA_026989015.1. Taxonomy (GTDB): domain Bacteria; phylum Pseudomonadota; class Gammaproteobacteria; genus S144-22. The sequence goes on along the minus strand of JALSKD010000167.1, from coordinate 8,298 downwards.
GGTGTTGACCACCATGCCGGAGGTGCCGTAGCAGAAAGGCACGGCATAGGATTTGCCCTTGACCTCGGTGTTGTTCTGGACCGCCTTGAGCATCGACGGGATGATCTGCTCGGTCTTGATGCGCGAATAGTCCATCGGCTGGTAGATCTTGTACTTGGCCTGCACCGAGGAGATGCGGTCCTGCGAGGGTTGAGCCAGATCGAAACCGCTGCCGCGGGTGGCGCGCAGCTTGGCGATCATTTCCTCGTTGTTGGAGTAGGTCAGCTCGACCTTGATGCCGGTCTGCTTCTCGAACTTGTCGACCAGCGCCTTCGGGGCGTAGCCCTTCCAGGTCAGCAGTTTCAGGGTTTCGGCGGAAAACGCCGGTGCGGAGGCCGTCAGCGCAAGCGCCACGGCGGTGATGATGCCGGTGATTTTCATGATGTCTCTCCTGGTTTTTGTCAAGATCGGCAACGTTACTCGCCGTCTGTGTCAATAATGTTACAAATCCGCCGCCCTGACAATGCCCGTTTCGTTTTGAAACGCAGGCTTGGGTTATAATCGGCGGCTTTAGAAAACGGACTTCCTCCGATGATTTCCCGACAACGCCTGCAACAGGCCGCCGAGCAGGGTCTGATTCCCGAACACGCCATCGATCCGCTGTACCGCTTCCTGCAACAGCCGGAAACCCTGCCCGACGGCAAGGCCTGCAGTACCGAGCCGGAACCGCAAGGCGAGGAACCGCTGCGCTTCATCCGCAGCTTTGGCGATGTGTTCATCACCGTCGGCATCGTCCTGCTCAACCTCGGCATCGGCATGATGAACCTGAAGGGTACGGAACACCTGATCGCCGCCGGCGGGTTCCTGCTGATGGCCGAATGGCTGGTACGGGTGCGTCGCCTGGCGCTGCCGGGCATCGCGCTGCTGCTGTCGATTCTTGCCCTGATCGCCCAGAGTTTCGAAGCCTTCGATCTGACCCATGCCGAGCAGGCCGGCCTGATCGCCGCCGCCAGCGCCCTGTTCTATGCCCGCTACCGCATGCCTTTTTCCTTGCTGCCATTGGCGGCATCGTTGCTGACCGCCGGCTTCCTGCTGGCCGACATCCCGTGGCTGGAGCTGCCGCGCTGGTTCGGGCTGGCCGGGCTGATGGTGTTTGCGGTGGCGCTGTGGCTGGACAGCCGTGATCCCCAGCGTTGCAGTTACCTCAGCGACAGCGCCTTCTGGCTGCATCTGCTGGCGGCGCCGTTGATGGTGCATGGCGCAATGATCCACCTGCTGCTCAACAGCGACGCCGAGTGGGTGCAGGCCATCGGCCGCGAACCGCTGATGATCCTCTTTTTCACGCTGTTCTTCCTGCTGGCCCTGCTGCTGGACCGCCGCGCCATGCTGATTTCCACCGAACTGTATGTGATCTATGCGATCACCCGCCTCATCGATGGCCAGTGGAACGCGCCGCAGAACCTCGTCATGTACATCATGCTGGCGCTGGGCCTGTTCGTGATCTTCTTCGGCGCCTACTGGTACGGCGCGCGCAGGCTGGCCTGGGGCTGGCTCGAGGGAACTGCACTGGCCCGCTACCTGCCGCCCTTCGAGCGGCAGAACGGCGCTACAGGTCAGCCGCGCTGAACTCCTCGGTCGTGTAGCGTTCCACCTTCAGCGTATCGGACCACCAGTCTGGCGGCAGGCCGGCCTTCAGCTTGAGGTGGCGCAGGAACTCGACCGGGTCGGGCAGCTCTTCCCACACCGAGGGCAGGAAGGTGCCGCGCTGACCGCGGTCCTCGAGGATCAGCCCGTCGACACCGGGACGGATCTGTGCCAGCAGGTCGGCCTCGTCGACAAAGTGCATCGGCTCCGGCGGCGACAGCACCGAGATGTGGATGTCGATCAGCGGCAATTCATCCGCCGACAGCGGCGGAAAACGCGGATCGCGAAAGGCGGCATTGAACGCGTTGTCGTTGACATCGAGTGCCAGCGGCCGGTAGGCCACCAGGCTGCCGATGCAGCCGCGCAGGCGTCCCTGTTCCTTGAGGGTGACGAAGCTGGCCCGTGGCGCCTGCAGCGCCGGGTCGAGGCCGCTGATGTCGATCCGCGGCGGCGCATCGTACTGCAGGCCGTAACGGATCGACTGCGCCGCAATCTCCAGCATCTCCCGGCGCTGCTCCCGGTTGTAATGCTGCGCGCTCATGACAGCCGCTCCGGCCGGGCTTCGCTGAACACATAGGCCCCGTAGCCGACCACCCGCGATTTGTCCCCGGCGGTATCGCCGGAATTGCGCAGATCGACCAGTTCCGGCCGCAGGCCGTGACGGCGCGCCAGCTCCAGCAGCCCGTTGACCGGGTTGCGGCCACAGGCATTGTCATATCCGATGCGCGAGGGGTCCAGTTCCAGGATGGCCTGGGAGGTGGCGCTGTCGATCATCCTTGCCTCATCATAGGGATGGTAATGGCTCAGGTCGGAACTGATGACGATCAGGGTTTCATCGCCACCCCACAGCCGCTCCAGCACCTCGGCCACCTGTTGCGGCGTGGCTTCGCCCACCACCAGCGGCACCAGCTCGAATTCGCCGAGCACCGCCTGCAGGAAGGGCAGTTGCACCTCCAGGCTGTGCTCGTAGCGATGGGCCTCGTCGAGCGGCAATACCTGCGGGAGCGCTTGAATCTCTCCGATCGCAGACTTATCTATGGGAATGATGCCCAGCGGGGTTTCCCAGGCATCGGCGGTGGTGGCGGCAATGCCGCTGAAGCCGACCCGATGGGAAGGCCCCAGCAGCACCACGCGGCGGATCCTGTCCGCCTGCGGGAGCAGCATGCGGTAGGCGCTGGCCGCCACCGGCCCTGAATAGATCAGGCCCGCGTGGGGCACGATCATCGCCTTGACCGGATGCACCGGTGTTTCCCTTGCCTCGGCAAAGGATTCGCGCAGCAGCGCTTCCAGAGCGACAGGATCCGCCGGATAGAACTGTCCGGCAACGGCCGGGGGACGAACGCGTAAACCGTGTTGCGTATGCATGGCATTTTCTCCCTGGTTGTTCCGGCATCACACCGGAGATACATCATGGACACCGTCCTCACCCGCGACGAATACACCGTACCCACCCGCTACTGGCACCGCATTGACGCAGATCGTGTTCAATGCGACCTGTGCCCGCGCTATTGCAAGCTGCGCGAGGGCCAGCGCGGCCTCTGCTTCGTACGCGGCAACATCGATGGCGAGATCGTCATGACCAGCTATGGCCGCAGCAGCGGCTTTGCCGTCGATCCGATCGAGAAGAAGCCGCTCAATCATTTTCTGCCGGGCACGCCGGTGTTCAGCTTCGGCACCGCGGGTTGCAACCTCGCCTGCAAGTACTGCCAGAACTGGGACATCAGCAAATCGCGCGAAATCGACACCCTCGCCGACGCCGCCAGCCCCGAAAAGATCGCCCAGGCAGCCGACGAACTGGGTTGCCGATCCGTGGCCTACACCTACAACGACCCGGTGATCTTCCACGAGTACGCCATCGATGTGGCCAAGGTCTGCCGCGAGCGGGGCATCAAGTCAGTGGCGGTCACCGCCGGCTATGTCTGCGATGAACCGCGCCGCGAGTTCTATCAGTATATGGATGCCGCCAATGTGGACCTCAAGGGCTTCGACGATGAGTTTTATGTAAAGTTGACCGGCGGCCACCTGCAACCGGTGCTGGACACGCTGACCTACCTCAGGCATGAAACCGATGTCTGGTTCGAGATCACCACGCTGCTGATCCCCGGCCACAACGATTCCGACGAGGAAATCGACGCCATGACCCGCTGGGTGGTCAGGGAGCTGGGTCCGGATGTGCCCATGCACTTCACCGCCTTCCACCCCGACTACAAGATGATGGATGTGCCCCCGACGCCACCGGAAACCCTGACCCGGGCCCGTAACATCGCGATGCGCAACGGCGTCCGCTACGCCTACACCGGCAATGTGCACGACAAGGGCGGCGAGAGCACCTACTGCCATCAGTGCGGCCAGCTGCTGATCGGCCGTGACTGGTACCGCCTCTCGGAGTGGAACCTGGACGCAGAAGGCCGTTGCACCCGGTGCGGCACGCCCTGCGCCGGCGTCTTCGAGGAGAAACCGGGGGACTGGGGGCCCAAGCGGATCGCGGTACGGATGAACTGACCCGTCCGTGGAAGCCGTGGCACAAGCCATATACTCAGAACGCAGAACGGCCGCCAATGGCGGCCGTTCAACGATCGGATGGTTATGCCGCGCTCCCCGAAGCCTGGCAACGCCCGTGGCAACAGGCTTCGGCGGAACGCTTCAGCTGAATCGCTCAGCGAGTGAAGATACATCCACCCCTGGGCCAGGGGCACTGCCACATGATCAGGCGGTTGTCATCTTGCGCCACGGATCGGGTGGTTTGCTTCAGACCTGTGGCCTGATCGGCTGCAGCCTGTACCTGTGCCTGATTCCACGATGCCTCCGGTGCTGCCGTGGATGCAAACACGCTTCCTGATGCCAGAAGAATGGCGATTGCGAATGTTTTTCTCATTGTCTTGTCTCCTGTGAGTGGTTGATCGGGGTGAATCCCCATCGTTAATTCTGGCCGTGATTCACCGGCTCTCAACCCCGTATCGACCAGCGGAATGATTACACCAGTGAAAGGGTGATTCTCCGGTTCAAACGGCCCTTTTTCTTGATCGAATCGATGCGTATGTCACCGATTTCCCGCGCGTTGGCGACATGGGTACCACCGCAAGGCTGGATGTCCACACCTTCGAACTCGACCAGCCGGATGCGCCCCGCACCGCGCGGTGGCTGTACCGACAGGGTGCGCACCAGTTCCGGTCGGGCATCCAGCTCCGCATCGGTGATCCAGAGCGCGCGCATGGGAATATCCTGGTGGGTAAGCTCATTGAGACGTGCTTCCAGCGCGGCCTTGTCCGGCGGCTCGGGCAGATCGAATTCCAGCCGCGCGCTGCCATTGTCGCGGATGTTGCCGCCGGTGACCGGCTCGGGAATGATCGCGCACATCATGTGCATCGCGCTGTGCAGGCGCATCAGTCGATAGCGCCGCTCCCAGTCGATCTCCAGATGCAGGGGTTCGCCGATGGCCGGCACGGGTGCATCGTCCTCCAGTCGATGCACCAGCCGGCCGGTCTCCCGATCCCTGAAGGTATCGGCAACCGCCACTCGGGTACCGTCCTCGCGGGTAATCCAACCGGTATCACCGGGTTGCCCCCCTCCACGCGGATAGAACACACTGCGGTCCACCACCAGGCCATCATCGGTCATGGCCACCACACGGGCCGCACAGTTGCGGGCATAGGCGTCTTCGTGAAACAGCAGTTCAGTCATGTTCAGAGCGTGATGATATGGTCGGGCATGTTACCGGAGAGGGCCGAATAGAGGTTCGGGAAGCAGCCGATGGTGGCACCGTCCACCAGCTGATCTGCGATCTCCCGCTCCCAGGCACACTGGTCACAGGCCATCAGCAGCATGCCCGATTGGGCGGCGACCCGGGCCAGGCGCTCGCCGATCGGATTGCCTTTCTGCAACACATAGGCGTTGTCTTCGAAAAAGAACATGCCAACGACATCCACGCCGTGCACGCCTTCCTCGAGTTGCGGCAAGATCATCTTGCCAAGTTTGTAGGACACACTGTGCCCCTGGGTGGAAAAAATGTACGCGACTTTCATGGTGGGTCCTCGGTTCAGGAAATGATGATGAGCGCAGCGGTCAGCCGCTGGCTCCAGTCGAACAACGTGCTGAACACCGGCACGCCCATGATCGCCAGCACGATCAGGCCCAGCAGCAGGTAATTGCCGTAACGGTCGTTCCACGCCACATAGGCTCGGGCCAGCGGTCTGGGCAGGAAATAGGGCAGCAGGTAGTGGCCGTCCAGGGCGCCGATGGGCAGCAGGTTGAACAGCATCAGCAGCAGGTTGATGGTGGCCACGAAACCGAACAGAAAGTAGGCCGCATCGGTGTCGAACAGCGGAACCTGCAATTTCAGACCCAGCGCATAGAGGTTCATGGTCACGAAGGCGATCAGCAGGTTCATCATCGGACCGGCAGCGGCCACGAAGAAATTGCCCCAGAAGGAGCGGTAGTTGCGCGGATCGGTGGGCACCGGCTTGGCGTAGCCAAAACCGACCAGGATCACCATCAGCAGGCCCATCGGGTCGATATGGACCAGCGGGTTCAGGGTCAGACGGCCGGCGCGTTCGGCGGTGCGGTCGCCGAACCAGCGGGCGACGACGGCGTGGCCGTATTCATGGAAGGTCAGGGACAGGGTCAGCGCGAACAGGATCATCACGAAGACCATCCAGTGACCCTGCATCAGCAGGCTGATCATGGCGGGTACCGGCAGACGAAAGGCCGATGATTATGGTTCAGGGTCGGCGCCAGCGCAACGCCGTTCCCCGCTGCCGGACTGTCAATCCTCGTCGAGGTCGATCCGCATCTGCAGCATGCCCAGCGAATCCATCACTTCGTGAACCTGGTCCTCGGCCAGCTCCACGGCTTCGGCAAAGGCCCGTTCACCCAGGCCAAGCGACTGCCAGCCGGGTATGTCTTCCAGTGCGAAACCGACTTCTTCCGTATTGAAGGGCGGTGTCAGAAACACCAGGTTGTTGGCGATGAAGACCACCTTGACCAGTTCACCGTCCTGTTCGGCCTGATCCGGCCGGTGATGGTACTGCGCGGCCTGGGCCAGGGTTTCCGGCAGGCTCCACTTGCGGATGAAGGCCGCACCCGCATCGCAATGGTCGAAACCCAGTACCGAGCGTTCCGCATCGGTGACCGGCATGCCCCGGTCTTCGATCGCGCTGTTGATGTCGGCGGTGTATTGGGGCAGTTTCTGCGCCAGGATCAGCCGCCCGATGTCGTGCAGCAACCCGGCGGTGAAGATCACATCGGCAATCTCCCCCGCATCGCTCATCTGGCACAGGTGGCGGCCCAGCAATGCGGTCTTTACGCTGTGGCGCCAGAATTCCTCCATATGGAACAGCGGGTTGTCGATCTTGCCGAACACGCCGCTGAGCACGGTGCCGATAAGCAACTGCTTGAGCCGGTCGCGGCCGAGTATGGTGATCGCCTGCGAAATGCTGGCCACCGTGCTCGGAAAGCCATAGAAGGCGCTGTTGACCAGCTTCAGTATGCGCGAGGACAGTGCCGGATCCGTTTCCACCACTTCCCCGATCTCCTTCGAGGTGGCGCGTTCGCTCTCCAGCAGTTCGGAAACCCGGATGTAGATCTCCGGCAGGGAACTGAGCTTGGTGTCATCCTCGAGCAGGGCCTGGAGCCCGGGAGGCAGGTCCGTCGTCTGATTCATCGGCTGTACCGTCGATTGGTGAGTCGTCGCATTGAGCATAGCAGAGAAATCCGCCGTTACAGGGTCTCACCTGGTGAGCTACGGGCCTGATACAATGCGACCATGAACGCCTTTCTCGAATCACTGGCCGAACGGATCAGCCAGCAACCGCTGCTGTCCGTCTCGCTCGCCCTGGTCGCGGGACTGCTGCTGGCCGCGCTGCCGCTGCTGTGGCGCCAGTCGCGCCGTGACGCGGCCCACCGCCTGCAGCTTGCGGACCGGGAACGCCGGATCGGGGAGCAGGATACCCGGCTGGCTCTGGCTGAACGCGACCAGCAACACCTGCAGCAACGGTTGCAACAGGCCGAGGAACAGAGCAGCGAACGCCAGCAACGGCTCGACGCGCTGCAACAGGATCTGCACCGCGCCGACACCGCGGTCAAGACCCTGACCCAGACGCTGGACAGCGAGCGCCGCCATCACCGCGAGCGGCTGGACGAGCTGGAACGCAACCGTGAACAACTGAAAAAGGAGTTCGAGGCCCTGGCCCAGCAGATCCTCAAGTCGGCGCAGCAGGAATTCACCACCCACAGCCGCGAGGGTCTGGACCTGTTCCTCAAGCCCTTCCGTCAGCAGATCAGCGACTTCCGCCAGAAGGTCGAGCACATCCACTCCGAGGAGCTGCGCCAGCGTGCCGAACTGAAGAACGAACTGAAGCACCTGCAGGAACTCAACCAGCAGATGACCCGAGAGGCCCATGAGCTGAGCACGGCCCTCAAGGGGCAGAAAAAGGTGCAGGGCAACTGGGGCGAGCTGGTGCTGGAAAATGTGCTGGACCGCTCCGGTCTGCGCAACGGCAAGGACTACCGGCGCGAGGTCAGTTTCAACACCGATCAGGGGCGCCGTCGACCCGATGCCATCGTCTATCTGCCCGACGACAAGCACCTGATCATTGACGCCAAGGTGTCGCTCAACGCCTATACCCGCTATGTCAATGCCGAGGATCCGGCCGAGCGCGCGGCGGCGCTGAAGGAACA